>CAXSDZ010000054.1:17388-21994 GCA_964235505.1 uncultured Chthoniobacteraceae bacterium | reverse complement strand
CCCGCCGCCGCGAGCGGCACCGCGATTTCGCCTGCCACTGCGGTGCGGCCATGCAACACGCCGCCATCCACGCGATACGAGGTGAGCGTCAGCACACCGCCATCGCGCAGCCGCAAGCGCGCCGCGGGCTGCGGCTCCACGGGCAGGTCGCTGAATTTCACCATCGTGAGCCGTGCCGTGGGAATCTCGATCGCGCCCAGTTCCGACTGGAGCTTGACGGTCTTGGAAGTGGCGCTTTCCACGGTGCCGCGCGCCTCGTCGCCATTTGCGAGCAGGAGGGAATGCGGCCCTCCTTCCGGCTCCGCTCCGCTCTTCCCCGGCAGGCGTCCGTCCCACGGGCCGACCCAGAGATTTGAAAAGCTGCACGGCACGGCTGACTGCGGCACGAGGGTGATGCCGCGGCCGAGGTTGCGCAGGCCATCACCTGGCTTGCGCGCGATTTGTGCGACGAGCGCGCCATCGATGACCACCGCGAGCTTTCCCGCCGGACGATCGGCGAGCAGGCGGACCCGGCGCTGTGGAGCGTCATTCGCGACTTTGCCCTCCCATTGGATTTGCTGTGGAAAGCCGAGGCCTGCACGCCGCCGCGGAGACAGGTCTTGCAAGGAAAGCCCCTGCCCGTGGATTTGCAGCATGTAGCCGGGGACTTCCGGCTCGAAAAAGGCCTGCACGGCGAAAATCACCGGCTGCCTTTGCGCGCGCACCTCGAAGGAAAACTCTGCGATCTGCGGCATCTCTTCCACGGTCCGGCCGAGTGGCGGCGGGCTCATGGCAACGGTGGACGCCGAGCCGAATCCCGGTGCGAATGAAAAAGTTCCATCGAAGGCGCGCCACGGATTCGGCCGCGGCGATGCAACTCCACCGATGGAAGTGCGGGTTTCGCGCACCACATTGCCGATGATTTGGCGGGTGGAAAAGACACTGCGCTCGAGCGCCAGCCCGCTCATCCATTCCGCCGCCTCGCCCGCGCTGCCGGGCGCGACTGGCGCGTCTTCGGGGGAGAAGAAGAGCGAGTGCAGATAGTCGCGCGCAATCGTGAGCTGCCCGGCATCACGGGTTTCCAGCACCAGTTGCGCGGGATCGAGTGCCACGAGATTTCCGGTGAGCAGGTCGACGTTTTTGAATCGCACTGTCGCGCCTGCCTGCTGCGTTGCGAGCGCAGGACTCTCCGTGTCGCGCGCCGCTGCCCGCACGCCGAGCGAGCTCGCCGGCTGGACAAAAAATGGCGCATCGCCTGCCACCGCGCGCCACCGCACGTTTTCGCCCGGCGCGGCGCTTTCCAACTGGCCGTGAAGCTGATCACCGTTCCTGAAAAGCAGCACGTCTGTCGCCGCCAGAGCGCTCCAGCGCGCGCCCTCGAAAACCAGCTCGCGCACCGCTGCGAGCGGCAGCGACAGCGCATCGCTCCAGCGCGTGCGGAGCAGCAGCGCACCGTCGCGCACCGATGCACTGGTCGCATCGATTGCGCCCCGGCCCGCGAGCCGCACGCGAACGGCGGCGGGCTTCGCTGCGTTCGCCGCCGCGACGGATGCGGGATGCAGCCGGAGCAATCTCGCGGTTTCGCGCGGCAGCGTGACGGTGCCACTTTCCGTTGTCAGGGTGAGGCTTTCATCCGCGAGCCTTGCGAGTGTGCCGCGTTTGATTTCGCCGTTCGTCAGCGTCACGCTTTCGGCCTCTGTCGCGGCTCCATCGGCTTCGCTCTGCCCATCCCAAGGCGAGACCCGCAGTCGAGAAATGGACTGCTCGGAACTCTCATCCCACGCCATCGGCTGAAACGAAATGCTGCCGCGATTTGCGCCCGGCACGCCTTTGTTGATCGTCCACTCGCCGGCGCGGCGGCCATTGATGAACACCAGAAAACGTCCGCCAGCCGAGTCGTGCAGCAGCCGCAATTGCAGCTTCCGGGAGCGGTCGATCTTCATCCCGCTCACGGGTGCCGGTGGGGCCAGCAGCGCCGAAATATCTACCTGCTCGACCTTGAAGTTGCCGCCGACAGGTGCCCAGACGTGCAGTTGGTTGCCGCTGATGCGGAGCTGGATCGGACGCATAGTTGCACCCGACTCCGACTGCGGGTTGATGGCAACGCGGAAGGAATTCAGCGCCCCGGCTTCCTTCATTTCCACGAGGTATTCCACCTGGTCCGGCAGCGCGTCGAAAGCGCGCGAGAGTTGCGTCGGCGAGGTCGCGCGCAATGCGCCGTCGCGAAACGCCCAGCCGCCGAGCGTGACAAAGCCTGCGAGGCTGGTCGGCCCATCGTAGCACTCGGGCGCAGCACCTTTTTGAGCGAAGTAGATCCACTCGACCTGCGCCCGTGGGACTGGAAAGGTGGAGCTATCCGCAAGCCGGAGCACGATCTGATCGGCGGTCACGCTGGCGAGTTCCTCCGCCACAAACCAGTCGCCACCGATTAACTTCACCGTGACGCGGCCACCACGGCTCGCCATCGGCGCGGGCGTGGGCTCCGCGCCAAGGCTCAAGCGGCTCACCTCAGGCAGCGGAAAAGTGAACGCGGCGGAAGTGCCGACGCGCCTCCAGCGCAGCTCGCGCCGCTCGCCATCCAGCGCTTCCAAGGTGCCGTGGAGCCGATGCCCGTCCGCGAACTCCACCACGTGCGGCCCGGCAGGATCGGGCAACTCGCCGGAACGCTCGGAGTTCGCCCGGACCTCCGTCTCCTCGGCGTCGCCAAATTCGATGCCATCGACGAGAACCACGCGATTGGCCAGACTCAGCGCAGCGGCACCGAGGATGGCGGACGCGAGCAGCGCAAGGCGCTTGGGCGGAGGAAAGCAGGGCTTCATGCGGCGGGAGGTTTTTGGATCACGCCGGCACAATTCGCAACCCGCACGCAGAGTGATCTCAGGAATGCGGCGGCGAGCCGCATCCACCGCGACCACCAGGCGTCCGTCGGCGATCCGAATGATCAGAGCTTTCCCCAGCTGCTTTGCGCTTGCGGATGCTGATGTGCTTCTTCAATCATCCCGCCCCCTTGCACCTGCCACTGCCACCGAAATGGTGCTAAACGGCGAGCTTGTGAAAAATTTCACAAACTTCGCTTGCCAATGTTTTCCCGAAACTTTTAAGTCTCCGCACTCGTGATTTCCTGCGCGATGCACCCAGCTCAAACCTCCGGCTCCGCGAGCCGCCTCATCGACTAAGGCATGGCGAATATTTTTCCACGGAGCAGCAACTGGATTCCGCTCAAGATCCTCGTCATGCTGCTCGTCCTCGGAGGCGCCGTCTCGGCCGGCATGTGGTATTACTTCACTCCGAAATATACCCGCGTTGGTTATCAGCCGATCCAGCCGGTGTATTTCCCGCACAACGTGCATGTCGAGCAGCTCGGCATGGATTGCCGCTATTGCCACTCCTTCGTGGAAGTCGCGGCGCATTCGAATGTGCCGACGACGCAGGTCTGCATGAACTGCCATTCGCAGGTGCAAAAAGACAACCCGAAGCTGAAGCCAGTCTGGGACTCGTGGGAAACCGGGAAGCCGATCGAGTGGGTCCAGATCCACAAGACGCCTGACTACGTTTATTTCAACCACTCGGTGCATGTGAACCGTGGGGTTTCCTGCGTGGAGTGCCACGATCGCGTGGACCAGATGCCGGTGGTGTATCACGCTAAGCCGCACTCCATGGCGTGGTGCCTGGATTGCCACCGCAACCCGGAGGAGCACCTGCGCCCAGTGGATCAAGTCACCAATCTCGCATGGAAGCCGAGCGATGTGAACGTGCTCGATTTCATCGGCAAGAACGGCAAGCCGCCGGATCAAGAAGAGCGCGACTTTTCCAATCCGAGCACCAAGCTCTCGCAGGCGGAAATCGGTGAAACCCTGCTTCGCAAGTGGCACGTGAACCCGCCGGACAAGAACTGCTTCGGTTGCCACCGCTAACTTTCCCTAGAGAATGAGCAAACGCGTTTTACATCATCCTCCAGAGGCGGAAACCGGTCGCAAATACTGGCGTTCGCTGGGGCAGCTCGAGAACACCGATGAGTTCCGCGGCTGGCTGGAGCGGGAGTTTCCGCAGGGTGCCGCGGAGTTTCAGGGCGGTGAGGTTTCGCGCCGCAATTTCATTCAGTTGATGGGTGCCTCGGCGGCGCTGGCCGGGCTGAGCCTGAGCGCGTGCCGCCGGCCGGAAAAGCATCTCGTTCCTTTCACGAAAGGCGTTGAGTGGTCGATCCCCGGCAAGGCGCTTTTTTTTGCTACCTCCATGCCGAGCCGCAAAGGCGCGCTGCCGCTGCTGGTCGCCACCTATGACGGGCGCCCGACGAAGATTGAGGGCAACCCGATGCATCCCGCGGTGCAGGGTGCCACGGACACTTGGGCGCAGGCTTCCATCCTCGATCTTTATGATCCCGATCGGTCGCGCGATTTTTTGCACGACCGGCAGAAGGTGGATTCCGCGGCTTTTGAAAAAGCAGTGGATGAGATCGCAAAGAGCGCTGGCGATGGCGCGGGGCTCGCGTTTCTGCTGGAGGAATGCAACTCGCCGACCCGCGAACGGCTGCGCGGCGAGATCGAGAAGAAGTTCCCGAAAGCGCTCTGGGCAGTGTATGAGCCGACGGGCGGAACCCTCAAGAATGCTGGATTCGGCGACGGCATGG
>CAXSDZ010000054.1:0-17378 GCA_964235505.1 uncultured Chthoniobacteraceae bacterium | reverse complement strand
GAGCACGGTGCAGGCGGTGCGGCAGTTCATTTCGCGCCGCAAAGTGGACGGGCCGGACACAAAGATGAACCGGCTCTACGTTGTCGAGAACGGTTACACCGTCACTGGCGGCATGGCGGATCATCGGCTGCGGCTGGCAGCTAGCCAGGTCGGCGCGTTTGCGTTTGCGCTGGCACGCGAGGTCGGCGCCACCTTGCCCGCAGAGGTGCAGAATATGCCCGCGCCAAATCTGCCGATCAATGCTGAGTGGTTGAAGGAAGCTGCGGCGGATCTCTTGGCGCAAAAAGGCAAGGCGCTGGTGCTCGTCGGCCAGCGGCAGCCGCAAGTGGTGCTTGCGCTCGTGGCGGCGATCAATCAGGCGCTCGGCGGAGTCGGGGCGACTCTTACTGGTAGAAAAAGTGCGACGAAGCCCGCAGCGACTATCGCTCAACTCGCGGCATCAATGAATGATGGCACGACGCGGACGATCATCATCGTCAGTGGCAATCCAGCGTTTAACGCGCCTGCCGATCTTGAATGGCCGAAGCTTCAGAAAGCTTTCCGCGACGAGAAGAAGGGCACGGTCATCCGTGTTGGCTATTACGAGGACGAAACAACGCAGCTCTCAAACTGGCACGTCCCGCTCACTCACTATCTCGAAGCTTGGGGCGACGCCCGCGCCTCGGATGGGTCATATCTTTCCATTCAGCCAATGATCCTGCCGCTGTTCGGCGGTTGGTCGGAGCTAGATGTGCTCGCGAAGTTTGCCGGTCGCCCAAAGTCGCACGGACCTGAACTGGTGCAGGAAACCTTCCGTCAAGTGGCAAACAATCCCGGCGATTTCACCGTCGCGTGGGCGCAGTTTCTCCATAACGGCTTCCTCGCCGACAGCGCGGCAAAGCCCGAGACACTCACTCCAGCAGCAGCACCGGCGCAGGGCGGGTTGACGCTTCCGGCGCTTGATGACAACAACTTTGAAGTCGTGCTGGTCGCCGATTCCAAAGTGGACGACGGCCGCTACATTAACAACGGCTGGCTGCAAGAATTGCCCGACCCGATTACCAAGCTCACTTGGGACAACGCCGCCTCCATTAGTCCCGCGAGTGCGAAGAAGCTCGGAGTCGAGACTGGAGACATGGTCGAGATCAGCGTCGAAAATCGTAAGCTTACGATCCCGGTCGTGGAAGCGCCGGGACAGGCGGATCACTCACTGACGATATCGCTCGGCTACGGACGTGAGGTTGTGGGCCGCGTCGGGCAGGGTACCGGCTTCAATGCCTACCCGCTGATGACGATCACACAGCCTTACTTTGTGGTCGGCGCAAAGGTAACCAAGGTTCCCGGCAGGCATGCGCTCGCGATTACCCAGGAGCACGGCACATTGGAAGGTCGCGGCGCGGATCTTACACGCGAGGCTAGCTTCGATACTTACAAGACAGTCACGGGAGCTTCGGAAGGTTCGCCGGATCGCGAGTATTTCAAGAAAATGGGCATGGACGCCCATATCCCGAAAAACGTCTCGCTTTATTCACACCCGCCGCTGAATCAGCCGACGAGCACCGATCCGCATGCGTGGGGCATGACAATCGACCTGAATACCTGCACCGGCTGCTCGGCCTGCATGGTGGCATGTCAGGCGGAGAATAATGTGCCGATCGTCGGCAAAGAGCAGGTCATCTCGGGCCGCGAGATGCATTGGCTGCGGATGGATCGCTATTTCGCTAGCGACGATAAGAACGTCGATAATCCTGAGATGGTGAGTGAGCCGATGCTTTGCCAGCATTGCGAGAACGCGCCGTGTGAAACGGTCTGCCCCGTCAACGCGACGGTGCATTCGGAGGACGGCATCAACGTCATGGCTTACAATCGCTGCATCGGCACGCGATATTGTGCGAATAACTGCCCGTATAAAGTCCGCCGTTTCAACTTCTTCGATTACAATCAGCGCGACGTGCTAGGCACCAAGCTGAACGTGCCGTTCACTGGCGTAAAGGCGTGGAACCTTACTGCACCGAAAGGAACTCCTGACATCACCAAGATGCAGAAGAATCCGAATGTGACGGTTCGCATGCGCGGCGTCATGGAGAAATGCACCTTTTGCATTCAGCGCATCCAAGAAGCGAAGATCACCGCCAAGGTCTTGTCGCGCGACAGCGGTGACATTCCACGCGTGCCTGCAAATGCCTTTACGGTCGCCTGTGCGCAAGCTTGTCCCACGGACGCGATTACCTTTGGAGATATCAACAACAAAGAAAGCCGCGTTTCCCAAATCAAGGAGAGTGAGCGTGGATATCGCCTCCTGGAGTATCTCAACACCAGCACGCGCATCTGGTATCTCGCGCGCATCCGCAATCCCAATCCCAAGATGCCCGACCTTACCCGGATGGGAGCGGCAGTCAAAGCGCACGACCAATACGGCCCAGCTCATCCATACAAAGAGCACAAACAGGATGGTGCCGCGCAACCCGAACATCACTCTTAATGGCTGATTCGACCGCCACCATCTCCCTTCATACGCCAGACGAGCTGAAGCGTCCGCCGCTCGTTTTGCAAGAGCGCAGTCTAGGTTGGATCACCGACAAAGTTTCTGACATTGTCGAGTCGCGCACACCGATCTGGTGGTGGGTGATGTTTCTCCCCTGCGTGCTGCTAGCTACCATCGGCCTGCTGTGCATCGGCTACCAAATCTCGAATGGCGTCGGCGTATGGGGTGAGAACCATCCGAACGGGTGGGCGTGGGATATCACGAACTTCGTTTTCTGGATCGGCATCGGCCACGCAGGCACACTCATTTCGGCCATTTTGTTTCTGACGCGACAGAAGTGGCGCACCTCCATCAATCGCGCGGCGGAAGCGATGACTCTTTTCGCCGTCATGTGCGCGGCAATCTTCCCAGGAATCCACGTGGGGCGCGTCTGGATGGCCTGGTTTCTGGCGCCGATCCCAAATGCGAATGGCATCTGGCCTAACTTCCGCTCGCCACTGCTGTGGGACGTGTTTGCCGTCTCGACTTACTTCACTGTGTCGGTGCTGTTCTGGTTCACCGGGCTTGTGCCGGATCTCGCAACATTGCGGGACCGCGCCAAGTCCCGGGTGAGCCGCTACCTATACGGGATCCTTGCGCTAGGCTGGCGCGGCTCAAACCGGAACTGGCGACATTACGAGATGGCCTATCTCATCCTTGCCGGCCTTTCCACTCCGCTGGTGCTTTCCGTGCATTCCGTCGTCTCCTTCGACTTCGCGACCTCTGTCGTGCCGGGCTGGCATACGACGATCTTTCCGCCTTACTTCGTCGCCGGTGCAATCTTCGGTGGATTCGCGATGGTCCTGACCATCTTGATGCCGGCGAGTCTGATCTATCCGCAATTGAAGGATATGATCACCCGCGGGCACGTGGATAAGATGGCCAAAATCATCCTGCTCACCGGCTCGATCGTTGGTTACGCCTATCTGATGGAGCTGTTCGTCGCCTGGTATAGCGCCAACCAGTATGAGAAAGGCGTCTTCTTCAACAGCCGCATCAACCAGGCGTTCTGGGGTGGTAGCGGCTACCACGGTTACTACTCGTGGGCTTACTACTGCATGATGTTCTGCAACGTCATCTCTCCGCAGATTTTCTGGTTCAAGCGGATGCGGCAAAACTGGATTGTGGTGTTCATCGTCTGTCAGTTTGTGAACATCGGCATGTGGTTTGAGCGGTTCGTGATCAT
Source organism: uncultured Chthoniobacteraceae bacterium (assembly GCA_964235505.1). GTDB lineage: Bacteria > Verrucomicrobiota > Verrucomicrobiia > Chthoniobacterales > Chthoniobacteraceae > CAXSDZ01. Next base: position 13,689 of record CAXSDZ010000054.1, on the reverse strand, counting down.
CGTCACTTCCCTCGCTCAGGACTACCTCCCCAGCTCATGGGGTCACTACGCACCGAGCTGGGTTGAAATCTGGACCTTTGTCGGCACGTTTGGAATTTTCCTCTCGCTCTTCCTCCTCTTCATGCGCTTTCTGCCGATGATCGCGATGAGCGAGGTGAAGCTGGTCACTCCAGCAGCAGATCCCCACGTGCGGATCCCCGGTTCGGGAGTTGGTATAGACGCTCATAGCTCTCAGGGCTCCGCCGAACGCGCTCACTAATCCACTCTCCTTTCCATGGCTGAATTTCGCAAAGTCTATGGCCTCGGTGCCGAGTTCGATACTGCGGCGGATCTGATGCATGCGGCGGAGCACATCCGTGACGCTGGGTTCAAGAAGTGGGACGTGCATACTCCTTTTCCAGTGCATGGAATGGACAAGGCCATGGGCCTCGGCAAATCGTGGCTGTCGGCACCTGTTCTTGCCGGCGGCATCACTGGCCTCCTAACTGCCGTTGCGCTAACCTGTATTCCAAGCTTCGGAATCTATCCGATGATTGTGCATGGCAAGCCGTATGACTGGCGAACTCTGCCGGCGTTCTTCCCGATTATGTTCGAGCTGACAGTGCTCGTAGCCGCGTTCACGACAGTCTTTACGCTGCTCGCGATGACACAACTTCCCCGCTGGTATCACCCAGTGTTCAACTGGGAGCGATTCAAGCGGGTGAGCAACGACGGTTTTTTTGTGGTGGTTGAAGCCAAGGATCCGAAGTTCTCCGAAGCCCAAACGCGCACTCTGCTAGAAGGTGTCGGCGGCAAGCACGTGACGCTCATCCACGACTGACCCATGCTTCGTTACTTTTTTCTTACCTTCATTGTGGTCGTGGTCGGCGTCGTGCTGCTCGCCGGCTTCCGTGGCCAAAAGATGACGCATCCTCCGCTGGAGATATTTCCAGACATGGATCATCAGCCGAAGTATCAGCCGCAGCATCCTAGTGGCTTCTTCGCCGATGGCCGCGCAGCACGCAAGCCAGTGGAAGGCACTGTTCCCGCAGGTTACACAATGCCTGGCACTTACTTCCAGACCGGCGCGACGAATCGTAATCCGAACGCGCAGTTCACCATCCAGCCGGACTACTACAATACCGGAAAGTTCGGGGACGCTTACGGTGACGGCGTGCCGGAAGGAGTTGCGCTTGATGAAAAATTGCTGATGCGGGGACAGGAAAGATTCAACATCAACTGCGCTATCTGTCACGGTGCCACGGCCGCTGGCGACGGAATCATCAAGAGCTACGGTTTGGTTACGATTGCTTCCCTCCAGGAGGAACGCATCCGAACCATGCCCGACGGCCAGATCTTTGCCACCATCACCAACGGCAAGAACACGATGGGTGCGTATGGTCCGCAGATCGCAGTGGAAGATCGGTGGGCGATAGTGACCTACCTGCGCGCCTTGCAAAAGAGCCAAAATGCGAAACTCGCTGAGCTGCCAGAGGCCAGCCAGCAGGAACTCAACTCCAAGCCGCAGTAATCCAGCATGGCTCACGATTTACATCAGGTTGCGACTCCCGTCGCCGAAACGTTTGACCGCAAGGATGCTGGGACTCTTATTGGGAGCAGGTGCAGTTGGTTTGATTGCCAGCTTCATCACTGCCTTTTTCGCCCCCGCAAGCTTCGCCTACTCATGGCTGTTTGCATTCACTTACTTCTTTACGCTTGCCGTGGGCTGCCTCTTCTGGACCTGTCTGCATCATGCCACGGACGCGGAATGGTCCGTGGTCGTTCGCCGGCAATTGGAGAACGTCGCTAGTCTGCTGCCGTATCTTGCCGCTTTCTTCGTTCCGCTGCTTTTCTGCCTTCCCATTCTGCTGAAGTGGTGGACGAAAGGACCAGGAGAGGACCCGCTGCTCGATGCGAAGCAACCTTTTCTTTCGCACGGTTTCTTCTACGTTCGGCTTGTTATCTATTTTGCGTTGCTCAGTTGGATCGCTTGGACGCTTCGTTCGCGATCGATGAGGCAGGATACAGACGGATTGGCACGGCATACCATGGTGATGCGGAAGTTCGGAATCGGTGGAATACCAGCCATCGCCGTTTGTCTTACCTTCGCTGCGGTCGATTGGCTGATGGGGCTCGACTATCATTGGTTCTCCACCATGTGGGGCGTGTATATTTTTGCCGGCGCTGCCGGCGCTTCCATGTCCCTGCTGGTCCTGATCGTGACAGCGCTGAGGGAGAAGGGTTATCTGAAACCCGTCTCCATTGAGCATTACCACATAATGGGTAAGTTCATGTTGGCTTTCTGTATTTTCTGGGCCTATATCGGCTTCTCGCAATACATGTTGATTTGGTATGCGAACATCCCGGAGGAGACGATCTACTTCCGGATTCGCAACACAGAAAGTTGGAACGTTCTCAGCACATTCCTAGTAATCGGTAGGTTCTTCCTCCCTTTCCCTGTGCTGCTCTTTCAGGCGACTAAGAAGAATCCCCGCTTTCTTTGTTGGGTCGCCTGGTGGATCTTGGGAATGCAGTTTCTGGATATCTTCGTGATTGTGCTGCCGGCACGCCATCCGACTGGGCTGCACTTTGGCGATGTCATCCTCAGTCTCCTTACTTTCACCGGAATCGGTGGTATCATGGGCTGGCTTTTCATCGGCAAGCTAAGCCGCGGGCCCCTCTTTCCCACTCGCGATCCGCGACTGGCCGCCTCGATAGCGCTTACCAACTAATCGTGCTGATTTTCTCGATGTCCCATGGCGAGGCCTAATCCAACCCGCACACCTAGCGGAATCACCACTTTTATCGGCGGCATCGCGCTCCTGGCGATCTTCGCTGGCTTGATCGTGCTCTGGATCACCGCGAACCGGCCGAAGGATGAGATTGAATCGAAGCGTGCAGCGGGTCGCATTGGAACGCGTGACCAACTCGAAACGCAGTATGCTGAGCGACTGCGAACGGTTGGCTGGGCGGATCGAGCGCAGGGCGTCGCGCACATTCCGATTCGAGATGCAATGAAGCTAGTAATTGCTGATCTGAAGACCAAGCAGCCCAAAGCTTCAAACGTCAAAGTAGAGGCAACTTTGCCAGCGATTGCAGCGGAACCGAACTCAACTGAACCGCCACCGCCCGCGTTGCCCGCAGCACCACAGGGGGCAGATACTATACGATTTGTCGGACCCTCCTCGGAGCCTGTGCCGCAGGGACAAGGCGTGCCTGATAATGCTTCGCAGGTCCCCCCAGCGAATGCTCCTGCGCCCCCAGCAACTCCGTCGTCTGCACCAGCCACGCTGCCGGTTGCACCCATTCCCCAAGGAGCATCTGCTCCCGCGCCGCCGGCACCAGTTTCTGCGCCACCCGCGGGTCCGCAGCCCGACAGTGCTGTGCCAACACCGACCCCTTCTGCTGCGCCGACGCAGCCACCCGCGTCTGCACCTGAAGGATCAGGCAAGAATAGCTTGCCTGTGAACGCACCAATTCCAGCGCCTTCTCAGCCGCAAAGCCCAGCCAGCCCGACTCCGCCGTCTTCAACCGAACCTTCGGCTCCTCCCGCACCTACCAACGTTCCTCCGCCTACCACGGCCCCTGCTACGGCTGCACCAGCACCATCAGTTCGCTGATCTGCTTGCTTGATCCATTCTTCTGCAATGACCGCTGTTTCTGAAGCTCCATCCCAAACCATGGTGCCGCCCGTCGCCCCGAGCACGGCACCCGATGTGTCAGCTAATCGCGAAGCGGAGTTGATCGAGCGTTCCCTGATCGATAGCTCCATGCGCGGACCGGTTTTGGCGCTCTTCGCCACGGGTATCGCATGGTTGCTAATTGCCACTCTGCTGCATTTGCTTGTTTCCATCAAGCTACACACTCCTGGCTTCCTCGGCGGCGTGTCCTTTCTAACTTACGGTCGAATTTACCCCGCGTATACAAACGCCCTTCTATACGGATGGTGCTCGCTTACTGGCATGGGGGTGGCGTTGTGGCTGATGGCGCGTTTGTGCCGAGTCTCGGTCCGTGCGCCCGGAGTGCTGATCTATGGCGTGCTATTCTGGAATATCGGCCTTGTTTATGGCATCGGCAGTATCCTGCTAGGCCAGATGCGGCCACTTGAAGGTTTGGAAATGCCGGCTGCAGCGCACGCGCTAATGTTTATCGGCTTCATGCTGATCGGACTCTGGGGCGCAGTTTTGTATCGCTACCGGCGCTCGGCTACTGCGTTCATTTCTGTGTGGTATTTGCTCGGCGCGCTGTTCTGGTTTCCGTGGATTTTTGCTTTCGCGAATATTGTCACCGCTCTGCCTCAAGTGCGCGGAGTCATGGAACCGATCGTTGCGGCGTGGTATCTGCAAAATCTGCTTGGGTGGTGGATCACGGCGTTAGGTCTGGCATCAGCCTACTTCTTCATTCCGAAGGTATTGAATCGCCCTATCCACTCATACAACCTTGCAGCGATTGGCTTTTGGAGCTTTGCCTTCCTGAGTGGACTTACAGGCATGGTGCGACTGACCGGGGGACCGATTCCAGTTTGGCTCGCGACAGTCAGCATCGCGGCAAACATCATGATGCTGGTGCCGGTAATCTGTGTGACCGTAAATCTCGTGATGACCGTGCGCGGCGAGTCGGACGCGGTGTTTCACTCACCGACGATCCGATTTACTCTTTTCGGTGCGGTAGCGTTCGCGATTGCAAGCGTCTTTGGGATAATTGCTTCACTTCGATCCTCTGATAGGATCGTGCATTTCACGCAGTTTTCGACGGCTCAGCAGCATATGCTGATTTATGCTTTCTTCTCGATGGTAATGTTTGGAGCAATTTACTACATCACCCCGCGCCTCGTCGGGTGCGAATGGCTATCTTCATCGATGATCAGCGTCCACTTCTGGGGCGCGGCTTATGGAGGTGGACTTATGATTTTAATGCTCCTCTTCAGCGGTCTTGCCGTGGGGCTGACACTGGGGGAGCCGAACACGCTATTTACACAGGCGATGCAGATTGCAGAGATCTATTCGTGGGGCCGAACAATCGCGTTGATCTTAGTGGCGGCCGGACATGTGCTCTTCGCCCTTCACTTCCTTTTGATGCTGCTGCGCATCGGACAACCTAGTGGCGAGCCGACGCTGTTTGCGCTTGCTGACGAGGAGAACCACTAAAATGAGCCGCTCCTCCACTCTTTTCGCCGGACTTTTCGGCTCTTTCAGCGTGTCGTGTCTAGCGCTCGTGCTTGCACCTTATGCACAGCTCGGCGGCTTGCAGCCTAGCTTCGTGGAGGAAGAAGGGAAGATCAGCGATGTTTATCCGATCTTGAATCAAGGAATCCCGGCTCAAGGCCGCGACATCTATGTGCGGGAAGGCTGCATCTACTGTCACTCGCAGCAAGTGCGGGACGCTCAAAGCGGGAGCGACCTGGAACGAGGCTGGGGAGTTCGACGGACCGTCGCTCGGGATTACATCTATGAAGAGCCTCCATTGCTTGGAAGCCAGCGGATTGGCCCAGACCTCGCAAATGCTGGCGCGAAGGAATGGCGCAACGAAGCCGGCATCGATACTAAGCGCCCCCTGAAACGTGACGCTGCATGGCACTATTTGCACCTTTACGCACCACAGACAATCGTGCGCGAGTCGAATCATCCACCCTATCGGTATCTGTTCGAAACCCGCAAAATCTCCGGTCAACGCTCGGCTGACGCGATCCAGTTGCCGCGGCGCGACGTCAATCCAGATCTTGTGCCGAAAGATGATTATGAGGTTGTTCCAACTTCGGCAGCCAAAGCGCTGGCGGGATACCTACTTTCACTTGATCGCACCCATGCTCTAGCGGAAGCAAAGAGCCCTATTGTCGCTGCTGGTGGAGCCAGCCCGGCGGGTGGTGCGAGTGCAATTGCCCCGGTGACTAAGTAAGATTCGTCCATGGACCCTAAACATTCTCACGGCCCGGACCGCATCGACTACCAGGAGAGCTCTGGCGACATGACTGAGGTGCATGCTGCAATTCAGCGCGAGCACCCGGAGCCCACGGCGGAAGTCACGCCAATCCCGCTTTGGCTGACTGCGGTGTGCGGAGTTGCGATACTCGGTGCAGGTGTTTATCTCGGCGCTTTTCATGGCGGTTTCCGCGCGGATGTCTTTGATGCTGCCGATAGCTCTGCCCGGATGTTCGTGAATGAAACTGCTAAGACAGATGGAGGGCCGAGTGCGGCGCAAGCAGGACCGACGCTTGTGGAACAGGGTAAGTCAGCATACGCAAATTGTCAGCCTTGCCATCAGCCAACCGGGCAGGGCGTATCGGGTCAGTTCCCAACGCTGCTTGGGACTGAATACGTCGCTTCCGAGAAGCGGATCGTGGCGATTCTTTTGAAAGGAATCCAAGGTGTAATCAAGGTTGGTGGTGCTCAATACAACGGGGCAATGCCCGCATGGGAAAAGACGCTGAGCGACAAAAAGATTGCAGCGGTTGCCACTTACGTGCGGTCTGCTTGGAGCAATAAATTCCCGGAGGTCACGGAGGCAAAAGTTGCTGCAGGCCGCAAAGAATTCGCTGCGCAGGTGCAGCCTTGGACGGAAGCGCAACTGTTGGCAATTCCGGGGAATGCAGCGTTTCCTGATGCAGGAGCGCCCGACGGTGCGGCATCTGCGGCTCCAGCGATTACTGCCTCAGGGCTTGGGTCAACTGTAACAACCGGTGTGCCCGCACCAGTCAACACTTCGCCTTCTCCAGCAACTGCTGCTGCTCCTGCTGGAGACAGCACTGCTGTTGCTGCGGGGGCACCTACATCTAAGATGATGGCGCTGGGCAAAGCCCAATTCATGACTTGTATGCCTTGCCACCAGCCGACTGGACTGGGGCTCCCCCCGGTTTTTCCGCCACTCGCGAAATCAGAATACGTGCTCGGTGATCCGAAACGAATGGTTGCAATCGTGCTCAAAGGTATCGCGGGAGCGATCACTGTGAACGGCGCACCCTACAACAACGTCATGCCTGGGCAGGGCATGACTATGAAAGATGACCAGATTGCAGCAGCGACCACATACGTGCGGAACTCCTTTGGAAACAGCGCACCGGCAATATCGGCGGAACTAGTCGCGCAGGTGCGGAAGCAGCATGCCGCGCGTATGGCACCCTGGACGGAGGTGGAATTAAAAGCATATGGCTCGCAGGGAAATGCTGCGCCAGTCACTGGTCCGGCTCAAGCCGCAGCAAACATCGTGCCGACTGCGCCTAATGTTCAATCGGCCATGCCTGCATCAGACACTACACCCAACCCTGTGCTGCCTGCGGCACCTGCGTCAGTCCCTTCAGAATCATCTTTTCCCGCGCCAACTCCGCAAGCATCCGAATCGAAAGTGGAGCCTGCTGCTCCAGCCGGAGTAGCAAGTCCTCCAGTGCCCGCACCCGCTGCGGCCCGCGAACCGTAATATCCTGAGCACTATATATATAGCCATGCGCATGATCCGAACCCATATCGTTTCGATAGGAGTTGTGCTTTTGCTTTCGTATCATTGTTACTCTCAAGCGCCTGCAGTGGCAGCGGTGCCAGAGCAACTTGAGGAGGGCAAGAAGGTGTATATGACCTGTATGCCTTGTCACCAGCCTACCGGGCTGGGCTTGCCGATGGTATTTCCCCCGCTTGCAAAGTCGGAATATGTCAATGGTCCCGCCGAGAGATTCGCGGCCATGATCTTGAAAGGTAATGCTGGCCCGATGACAATCGAGGGCAAGTCTTACAATAATATCATGCCAGGTCAGGAAGCCGTCCTTGCTGACGACAAGATTGCAGCGGTGATGACTTATGTGCGGGCAAGTTTCGGAAACAGTTCACCCGCAGTATTGCCCGAGGTAGTGACTGCTGCGCGAAAGAAGTTTGCGGACCGTAAGGCACCGTGGACTCAACCTGAGTTGCAAACGTGGAAAGCCGATGTTCCTGCTGTTGCGGCAACTCCGATTCCAAACTCGCCTGTTCCCGCTCAGTAACATAACGTTTTCGTCGCATCAAATGACTTTTCCGCGCGGTGCCCATTGCGGCGCAGTGTAGGCTCTATAGCTTCCGGTTTCTTTCTTCTCGCTCCTTCGCACCTTTCTTGTATGGCACACGTAGCCCAAGCGCACGAATCCCACACCGATCATCTCCACCATGATGTGCATGATCATCATGAGCTTGGCTTTTGGCAGAAATATGTGTTCTCGACAGACCACAAGGTCATCGGAATCCAATATGGCATCACAGGACTGCTGTTCCTGTTTTTTGGATTTTGTCTGATGCTACTGATGCGCTGGCAACTAGCGCATCCGGGCGAAATGATGCCTGTATTCGGACCGTGGGTGAAAAGCATGGAGGAGTTTTTGAAGGTGCATGCCGCGCAGCCTGGGCATTTCGATGGCTGGTCATGGCTGCGCTCGTTGCTGGCTCCCTTCCCTGCGGGCGTGATGTCGTCGGATGGCTACAATTCCTACGGTGCGATGCACGGAACCATCATGGTATTCTTCGGTATCGTGCCGATTGCTTTCGCCGCTTTCGGCAACTTCGTGGTGCCACTTCAGATTGGTGCTCCGGACATGACGTTCCCGCGGATCAATATGGCCAGCTACTGGTGCTTTGCTGTATCGTGTGTAGTGATGCTCGTTTCCTTCATGGTGCCCGGCGGAGCGGCAAAATCCGGATGGACTTCTTATCCTCCGCTCGCCGGAATCGCTGACATGGCGTCTGGGCAGTCGCTCTGGAACAACGGCCAATCACTATGGCTCACAGGCATGGTGTTCAATATCACTGCGTCACTGCTAGGAGCAGTGAATTTCATCGCAACGATCATCCAACTGCGCGCGCCGGGGATGACTTGGATGCGGATGCCATTCTTCGTTTGGGCGCAGTTCATTACCGCGTTTCTCCTGCTGCTCGCCTTTCCACCATTGGAAGCGGCAGGGTTCATGCAGCTACTTGACCGAGTAGCAGGAACCAGCTTCTTCATGCCGACAGGTTTGGTATTGAACCAACAAGTTTCTCAGACTTGGGCAGGCGGTGGCAGTCCGCTCCTCTGGCAGCACCTGTTCTGGTTTCTAGCGCACCCAGAAGTATATGTCCTTATTTTACCCGGCATCGGCATGATTGCCGAGATCGTGGCAAATAATACCCGTAAGCCACTCTATGGCTACAAGGCGATGGTAATGGCGATTCTCGTGCTGGCGTTCCTTTCTTTCATTGTGTGGGCACACCACATGTATATGACCGGGATGGGTGCAAAGGTCGCGGCGTTCTTTCAAACGACCACGATTCTCATCTCTGTGCCTTCTGTAATTCTGCTTACCGCCCTTATGCTATCACTCTGGGGAGGTGCAATTCGCTTTACAGTTCCGATGCTTTTCGCAACTGCATTTATGCCGATGTTTGGGATTGGTGGACTCACTGGGATCCCGCTCGCGTTCAATGCTGTCGATATGTATTTGCACGATACTTATTACATCATCGCGCACTTTCACTACATCGTAGCTCCAGGCACCATCTTCGCCATCTTCGCCGGGGTATATTACTGGTTCCCGAAGGCGACTGGCCGGCAGATGAACCAAATTCTTGGTCACCTTCATTTCTGGCCTTCATTGATCTTCATCAACGGCATCTTCTTCCCGATGTTTCTGCAAGGGATGGCTGGCGTGCATCGTCGCTGGTATGATGGTGGTGCGACTTACGAACAACTCGCCGGTCCAGTGATCCATTGGAATCTCTTCATGTCGCGTTCTGCGATGCTTCTGGCGGTAGCGCAATTGCCGTTCATCTTCAATTTCATTTGGAGCATTTGGAAGGGGCAAAAGGTCGGTCGAAATCCATGGCACTCCACAACGGTTGAGTGGGATGCTCCCTCCCCTCCGCCGCACGGGAACTTTGATAAGGAATTGACGGTGTATCGCGGTCCTTACGAATACAGCGTGCCAGGAGCGGACAAGGACTATACGCCTCAGACCGAGGCTCCTGCCAGCGGGCAAGCGCCCGCGATCCACTCTCCCGTGGCGCCCACCTTCGCTGCTGCTCACTAAGTCATTTGCTCGATGGAAATTCCATATACTGTAACTGCCCGGCCAGACACGGGACTTTACAACGCCAAACTTGGTATCTGGCTGTTCTTAGCCTCGGAAGTGATGCTCTTTGGCGGATTGTTTTCCGCCTACGTGTTTATGCGACTAGGGGCCGAACCCGGCTACTGGCCACATGGTTTGCTCAATGTGCCGGTAGGCACCGGGAACACTGGAGTGCTGATTTTTTCATCAGTAACTGTCGTGCTCTCGTGGGCGGCTCTGAAAATGCGACGTTATAAGCAATATTGGTGGTGGATGCTGATCACTATTGTTTGTGGAGTGCTATTCCTGACGGTCAAAGTTTGCTACGAGTGGCCTGAGAAGTTTGTGCATTTTGGTGTATTCATCCGTAAAGATGCGGCGGCTCAATATGAGCCGTATCTAGGCAACGAGCACCTCGCACTTAGGAAGCTCGATCCGCGCTGGGAGATCAGCGGCCACATCCTTGATGCCCCAGAAGGTTCGCCTTACAAAGCGGAAGCTGATAAAAACGCTGAGCACTTCCGACATGAACAAGGTGGCCATGAAGAGGGGGCTGGGACGAGCGGGGACATTGCTCACGTTGGCGCGGGGGAGCACAGTTTAGCTAGTGCGCATGCAGCAGACGAAGCCCATGCTCCGATCGTGCAGACCGAGGATCCGAACGATTATGTGATCCAACTCGACCAGGTAAATGCAGATCCAACGTCAGCGGCGAATGAGCGTCCGCATTTCATTCCCCGGAAGCTGTCGGATCGGACTGTGGTGATCAAGAGAGAGCACGTTGAGCATGCGAGCGCATTCTACCCGCGCCACTCTTCATACTTTTCGACCTACTTCCTTATCACCGGTCTGCATGGCTTGCATGTTCTCGGCGGCGTAATCATCTTCACTTACTTCCTTCTCTTCGGGAAAACTCTCTACGTTCGAAATCCAGAACATATGGCCAATCGCGTCGAAGTCGCCGGCCTATTCTGGCATTTCGTCGATCTTGTGTGGATTTTCGTGTTTCCGATCTTCTACCTTCTTTAACGTTCCATGACCGACTCACATGCTTCACACAGCGCAGCGACACAAGCAGAGCCGCACCCGGTGGATGATCATGCTGCCCATGATGTATCCAAGCACGTGCGAGGTTATATCGCAATCGGCGCGCTGCTGATCCTTCTTACCGGAGTCACCGTTTTCCTGTCGTATGTGGATTTCGATCGGATGTTCGGTGGCCATGGCTGGAATATCATCATCGCGATGGTGGTAGCCACCTTTAAAGCGTCGCTTGTAGCAGCCATCTTCATGCATTTGAAAGGAGAACGTATCACCATCTGGCGTTTCCTGATCTTCACCATGATCTTTGCGTTCGGGATGTTCATGCTTACCTGGCTCCACCAGTCAGATCCAATCATGGGCACGCAAGTCAATAGACACTAAGCGTAATGTCACTGAAGGTATTCCATTTAGTTTTCATTATCTTCGCTACGCTGCTTTCTGCAGGTTGTGCAGTTTGGGCATTTTATCATGATACTGCCCGTAGTTTCGCAATCGGTTGCATAGTCCTTGCCATCGCGCTGGTTGGATACGGAATTTGGTTCGTCAAAAAATCTAAAGGTATCATCACATGAGGAGAATTCTCAACGCTCGTTTCGTTGGAATGATCGGCACTGTAGTTCTGCTTAGACTTCCCACAGTCGCTCGGGCTTGCAGCGTGTGCTCGGGTCAAGCGGACAACACGACGCAAGTGGATGAGGCAATGAATGGAGCGATCTTCTTCATGCTAGGTGTGCTTGGTGTAATGATGAGTCTGATCGCAGCGGTTTGCATATCTTTGGCGCGCCGGGCGCAACATCCTGTGCCTGCGCACATCGAACTCGCTGAATTTCTCGGAACATCAGCCTCCGCAAAGTAAGACCATGATAAATCGTCTGATGGGGATCGTTCCCAATGCTTCCGACCACGGCTTAGTGGTGGATCACATGCTTGAGTTCTGCCATTGGTTTATGGTTGTTCTGCTCGTGGGCTGGTCCGCGTTCTTTCTCTACACATTGCTTCGGTTCCATAGGACGCGGAACCCGCGGGCAAATTATCACGGCGTTAAAAGCAAAGCCTCTACTCACCTCGAGTTTATGGTCGTCGTCGTTGAAGCGGTGCTCTTGCTCGGCTTCGCATTGCCACTTTGGGGCCGGCGTGTCACCGAATTCCCGGATGAGCAGGACGCGTTGCGCGTGCGTGCGATCGGTGAGCAGTTTGCGTGGAATTTTCACTACGCAGGTCCAGACGGAAAGTTTGGCAAACAATCGGCCGTTCTGGTCGATGCGAACAATCCGCTTGGTCTGGACTCGCGTGATCCTGCATCTAAGGATGATTTGATTTCCAAGAACGAGCTGCACGTGATCAACCACCGCCCCGTGGTAATTGAGATTAGCTCGAAGGATGTGATTCACTCACTCTCCATCCATCACATGCGGGTCGATCAAGATGCAGTGCCCGGGTTGCGTGTGCCGATGTGGTTCCGGCCCATCCGGACCGGAGAATTTGAGATCGTGTGTGCGCAGCTTTGCGGTGCGGGCCATTATGCGATGAAAGCAAAACTTGTTAGCGAAGAGAGTGCCACTTTCGATCAATGGATGAAGGAGATCCTATCACTTCAGCATCCGGATCTTACTGCTCCACTGCCTGCTTCTGCACCGGGAGCGACTGTCCCGGTTGCTGCCATCTCGCCTGTTCGATGACCTCAGAAGCACGCTGCGCGATTTTGTTCCTGCGCATCTGCTTCCAGTGAAGTGAATCTCATTCGCTCTTCTCCCGCCCTCGCGAAAAGCTTGCTGTCAAGCTACGCAAAATTTGTGGTCCTTGCGACCTTCGTTCTATTAACGATCGGAAGCCTGGTCACGACTTATGGTGCGGGAATGGCGGTGCCAGACTGGCCCCTAAGCTTTGGGTCTTTAAATCCTGATGGGTGGTGGGCGAATTACGGAGTTCGCCTTGAGCACGGGCATCGCATGTTCGCGGCATTTGTCGGAGTGCTGGTGGGAATACTTTGCGCATGGGTTTGGGGAAACTGGAGCGCACTGGCAATTGCTGCGCTCGTTGCCGGAATAGTCCCCGGCATAGCAAAGCATTCTGGCATAGACCCAGTCGCCGTGGCGCATCTGCGCATTTGGCCGGCTGCATTCGCGTTCATAGCTACTCTCGTTCTGATGCGGCGTTCCACTTTGGCCACACGCTCGCTCGCGCCGCGGATTTGGGCTCTCGCGGCATTTTTTTGTGTTTGCGTGCAGGCGACACTTGGCGGACTCCGTGTCACGCAAGCAACAGCAGGCGCAATCGATGCAGCATTGGTGCTCCGCGTGACCCACGGCTTTTTTGCGCAAGTGTTCCTCTGCACCCTTGTGGCAACTGCTGCCTTGCTTTCAACGGCATGGTGTGAGTCGGAAACGAGTCAGCCGCGACTGAGCGAAAAACTTTCGCGTAGTGGCTGGAGCACCGTAGGTGCCATTCTCGTCCAGCTGGTCTTTGGGGCTACGATGCGGCATCTAGGCGCGGGCCTCGCGATTCCGACGTTTCCGGCCGCCGCACGGGACGGCAGCTTTCTCCCCGCCGACCGCAATTTTTGGGTCGATATGAACTTCACTCACACCCGCATAGGAGCCGTGCTTGTGACAGCGGCCATCATTTCG
>CAXSDZ010000053.1:15768-22192 GCA_964235505.1 uncultured Chthoniobacteraceae bacterium | reverse complement strand
CATTCACCGTCTTCAACCCGAAGTGCTGGAGGAAATACTCGGTCGTGGAGTAAAGCAGCGGTCGGCCGGGCATGTCCGAGCGGCCCCCGATTTTCACGAGCCCGCGCTCGAGGAGCACTTGCATCACGCCATCGACCGCCACGCCGCGCACGGCTTCCACATCGGCGCGCGTCACGGGCTGGCGGTAGGCGATGATCGCGAGCGTCTCGAGCGCCGGGCCGCTCAGGCGCGTCGGCTTGGCTTCCGGGTAGAGCTGGCGCACCCAGCGCGCGGCGGCGGGATCGGTCGCCAGCGTCCAGCCGTTCACCTGCTCCACGAGCTGAAAAGCGCGACCTTGCGCGAGCAAATCGCTCTTTAGCTCTTCTAAAACGGCGGTGATCGCCAACTCATCGACCGCTGCGAAATCGAGCGCCTCCGCGTCTTCCGCACCTTCGCCGGCTGCCCGCAGAGCCGCCGCGATTTCCTTCGGCAGGAGCGGCTTGGGCGAGGCGAAGACGAGCGCTTCGATGGTTTGTTGCAACGTCATGGATCAGGCGGGAAAAACAGGAGCTACGGCATCCGCTCCAGCTCGATTTCGCCAAAAGGCTCGTGCTGCACCGCGCGCAGTTGTTTTAGCCGGATCAGCTCCAGCAGTGCGAGGAAAGTGACCACGATTTCCGTGCGCGACGCCGCGCCGGAAAAGAGCTCGGAAAAGCGCATCGATACGCTTGAAGTCGTGATCTTCAGGATCAACTCGATCTTGTCGGAGACGGTGTATTGCTCCTCGAAAATCTCGCGCAAATCCTCCTTGTGATTCAGCCGCCGGAGGATGCCGTTGAAGGCCCCGATGAGGTCGAACACGCTCACCTCGCCCAGCGGACGCTCGGCGGCGAGTTCCGGCTTTTCCGGCGTGCGCGAGAAGAGCTTTTCCCGACCCAGCTCGCGCTCGTGGAGATGCGCCGCGGCGTCCTTGAACTTCTTGTATTCCAAGAGCTGTCGCACCAGCTCCCAGCGTGGGTCTTCCTCCTCCGCCTCCTCCTCTGGCGGCTGCACGGAGACCGGGAGCAGCGAGCGGCTTTTCAGATAAATCAAGTTCGCCGCCATCACCACGAACTCGCCCGCCACATCGAGGTCGAGCGTGTGGAAGGCATCCATGAACTCGAGGTAGCCCGTCGTGATCCGCTCGATGGAGATGTCGTAGATGTCCACCTCGTCGCGCTTGATGAGGTAAAGGAGCAGGTCCAGCGGCCCTTCAAAGACCTCGAGTTTGACTTTGTAATCGGCGGGCATTGCGGCGGGCGGGGAGAGTGGCGTGGAGGTTGCCGGGTGCCAAGGCAGCAGTGCGGAGGATCGGAGCGAAGCGTGCTGATTACTAATTACGGAGCGCTGCCCACACCCTACTCTCCGCCGCATGCCCCACGGTGAATTTCTCCTCATCGACAACTCCAACTCCTTCACCAAGCTCGCGCTTTCGACCCGCGACGCGCTGCTCCGCACACGTCGCATCGCGACGAGGGATGTGTCCCCGGCTTCGCTCGGAAAGGCGCTGCGCGGGTGGAAGTGGGAGGCGGCTGTGCTTTCCTCCGTGGTGCCGGAAAAAGGCGAACTGATCGCCCGCGCCCTCGGCGGCGCGCCGCTCGTGCGAGTCAGCGCGCGGGTGAAGCTCGGCGTCGGCATCGACTACCCGAAGCCGCGCACCATCGGCGCCGATCGCCTGGCGAATGCCGCCAGCGCGCTCGCCTTTTTCGGCGCGCCGGTCGTGGTCGTGGACTTCGGCACGGCCGTGAGCTTCGACATCATTTCCGCGGAAAAGAACTACGTCGGCGGCGTCATCGCACCGGGCTTGGAAGCGATGACCGACTACCTCCACCAGCGCACCGCGCTGCTCCCAAAGATCAGCCTGCTCGAGCCGCCCGGGCCGATCGGCAAATCGACCCGCCACGCCATGCTCGCCGGCGCCGTGTATGGCTACCGCGGCCTCGTGCGCCAGATCCTCGCCGAGCTGCGCGGCGCGCTCGGCGTGCGCCGCCTGCGCGTGGTCGCCACGGGCGGCTATGCCGAGCTGATCGCCGCCGGGCTTCCCGAAATCCAGACTGTGCAGCCGAACCTCACGCTGGAAGGACTGCGCATCATCGGCGGTCTGAATTTTTAGGTCGAAAGGCGGACGCCAAACGCCGAAACCTTCCCGCCCCCGCCGCCCATTCGTCATTCGTCATTTTCCCCTCCCCATGACCCCAGCCATCGGCATCGATTTCGGCGGCACGAGCATCAAATCCGGGCTCGCCTGCGATGGCAAAATCCTGCGCCGGGGAGAAGCGATCGACACGCAAAAGTGCCACGGGCCGGACGCGATCGTCGATGCACTCGTGGAGGTCATCGAACAGCTTCGGCGGAGCGAGGAAGCACCTGCCGCGATCGGCATCGGCCTGCCGGGTCTGGTCGATAGCGTGGGCGGCATCGTGCATGAGCTCACGAACGTGGAAGGTTGGAACGATGTGCCTTTGCGGGCCGTGCTGCGGGGGCGCACCGGCCTGCCGGTCACGATCGAAAACGACGCGAATGCGATGGCTTACGGTGAGTGGAAATATGGGGCGGCGCGCGACGGCCGGCACGTCGTCTGCATCACGCTTGGCACTGGTGTCGGCGGCGCACTGATCCTCGATGGCCGCCTGTATCGCGGCGCGCAGCTCGGCGCAGGCGAGATCGGCCACATGAGCATCGACCTCCACGGCCGGCCCGGACCTTTCGGAAACGACGGCGGCCTGGAAGAATACGTGGGCAACAGCCAGATCGCCGCGCGCGCGGCCGAGCGCTACGCCGCCGCCGGCCAGCCGCGTCCCGCCACGGACTGCACCCCCATCCATCTCGATGAGGCTGCGCGCGCGGGCGATCCGATCGCACTTGCGCTGTGGGAAGATCTCGGCACCGAGATCGGCGCGGCGCTCGCGAGCGTCGTCTGGATTCTGAACCCCGACACGATCATCATCGGCGGTGGCGTGGCGAAAGCGGGCGAGCTGCTTCTCGCTCCCATCCGCCGCGCGATTCGTGGGCGGACGCAGGAGGTCATCCACGAAAAGCTGCGCGTCCTCCCCGCCGCGCTGGGGAATGATGCCGGCATCGTCGGTTGCGCCGCGCTGGCGCTGGCAGCGCTGGCTGCGGAGCGCGCGACGCTTGGCTGAGCGGCGCCGCGCTTAGATCCTACGCCACAGCAGCCGCACCCACTCGCGGCCTTCCCGCCCGGGATAGGTGCGGGAGGGCGCGCCTTCGCGGAGGAGCTCGAAGCGCGGCAGAAAGAGGCGGTCGAGTTCGCCGAGCGAGGTTTCAAAGGGCGGCCCTTCGTCCGGCCGCGCATTGCCGGGATCGAGGTAAAACACGGCCAGCAACTGCCCGCCCGGCCGGAGTGCGCCGGCGACCGCGGCGACGTAATCTTCCCGCCGCGCGGGATCGATCGCGCAAAAGCACGTGTGCTCCCAAACCCAGTCGAAGCTGCCGCGCAGCTCCGGCGCGAGCGCGAAAAGGTCGGCCACTTCGTAGCGCTCCCCACCAATCGCCGGCACTGCCTGTGCCGCAGCGATGGCCGACGGCGCGATGTCTATTCCCACGACTTCCGCCGCCGTCGCTGCCAACGCGCGCACATCGTAGCCGAACCCGGAGCCCGGCACCAGCACGCGTCCCCGCACCGGCTCCTGTGCGAGCCAGCCGGCGAGGAGCGGGTGTGGCCCGCTCTTGTCCCACGGCGTGTCGCGGGTTTGGTAGCGATTTTCCCATTCGTTCATGGGCGCGGCACATTCATGGGCGCGGCAGATACCACATCCGGCGCAGTCCCGTCGAGGCGTTGCGCATCCGCCGCTTCACCCGCGCCGCGTCCAGCAACTCGCCTGCGCGACGCTCCACTGAAACTTCCGCGCGTGCTCGCGGATAAGGAACGGCAGATCGCGCGTGGCAGTCAGCTCAAACGCACGATCGAGCGCGGCATGAAGTCCGTCGAGCGTCCCCACGCGTCGCCCTTCGCGCTCGAAACCGCCGAGCCAATGTGCGCGCGGGGTCCACTCTTCCAGCCACGTGTAAGGAGACGTAATGATGAGCTGCCCACCTGGGTGAACCAGCTCCGGCAACCGCGCGAGGCAGCGCCGCGGCTCGGGAAGCCGATCAATGAGATTTGCCAGGAGCACCACGTCGAAAGCGCCGAGGTCCGCGCGCAAATCGGCCGCGTCACCGGTCTCAAACCGCACCCGCTGCCGATCGATCTCCTGCGGGACTCGCGCGATCAGTGCGGTGGTGAGATCGCCTTCATCGGTGCGCCGATACGGCATTTCACCCGCTTGCTGCAGCCTTTGCGCGGCTTCGATGAAGCGCTGCGAAAAATCGATCCCGACCACTTCCGCGCAATGCCGCGCCAGCTCAAACGACGAGCGTCCGACCGCGCACCCGAGATCCAGCGCACGCGCCTCCCGTGGGAGCCGTGCCAGATCGAGGCACTCGCCCACACACCGCGCCGGATACTCCAGCGCCTCCCGCGGTCCGCCCGCCCCCGGCAGCACTTCCTCCGGCGCGCCGTAGTGAAAGAGCAGGTATTCGGAAAGGAGCTGGTCGGATTCGTAAGGGTTCACGGGCAAATTCAGGCGGCCAAGCCCTTCTTTCAGAGCGCAAAGGGAGGTTGCAAACCGACTTCTCAGCAACGCCTCGGCTCAGCGTCTTGCGTCTTCCTCCTCCACGATCTCCAGTGCGGCGCGCTCGCCGTGACGGGAGGAGGCGGCGGTGAGGAGATTGCGGATGGCGATGATCGTCTGCCCATGTTTGCCGATCACTTTTCCGATGTCGCTTTTGCGGAGCTGGAGCCGGAAGACTGTCTTCTTCGGCGTCTCAAGCTTCACGAGGGTCATCTCTTCCGGGAAGTCGATGAGTTGGCGCAGCACGAAATCGAGGAACTCCTGCATGCGCGACAGTCGTAAAAGGTTGCACGGGCGGCGTCAATGGCCGGGGCTGGTCCGGCGTGGGTCGGCGCAGGGATGGACGCGCGCGCCTGGCTGCGCATGCGAGGGATTTTCGAGTGCAAGCGCGTCATGCACTCAGCCGCAGAGCGGCAAGGCTGAAGACACGTGACACAAAACACAGAAAGGGCGCTGACCCGAGTCAGCGCCCTTTCGGGAAAGATGTCTGCGCTGCGCTCGCAGGAGCGCCGAGCAGGAAACTACGCGGCCACCGCAGCCGGCTGCGCCTTGCGCACTTTCTTGATGATGCTGCGCACGGTGTCGCTGGGCTGCGCACCTTTGGAGATCCAGTATTCAGCGCGGCCGAGGTCGAGGTTGGCGTTGGCGCCTTCCTTTTTCGGGTCGTAGTTGCCGATGATCTCAATGAACTTGCCGTCGCGCGGGGAGCGCTGGTCGGCGACGATCACTTTGTAATACGGACGCTTGGTGGTGCCTTCGCGGCGGAGACGGATTTTTACCATGTGAAGAGTGGGAGTGAAATAGTGCGGCTGCGGCTGCTTAAAATGAACTGTCGAGTGGTGATTTGCGGGTTCCGAGTCCGGCGAGCCCCTTTTGAGCGCGCGCCATCTTCTTCGTCATTTGGCCCATGTTTTTCATCATCTTGCGCATCTGGCCAAAGCGCATGAGAAGGTCGTTCACTTCGGTCACCGAAACACCGCTGCCCCGGGCGATCCGCTGGCGGCGCCGGGCATTGAGAATGTCCGGCCTGGTCCGCTCGTTCGGCGTCATCGAAAGCACGATGGCTTCCGTCCGTTTTAGCTGCTTTTCGTCAACCGAAAAGTCCTTCAGGTTGCCCATCCCGGGGAGCATCGCAAGGATATTCTCCAGCGGCCCGAGTTTGCGGATCATTTTGAACTGCTGAAGGAAGTCGTTCAGGTCGAACGTCGCGGTGCGCAGCCTTTCTTCCATCCGGCGCGCATCGTCCTCATCGATCGCCGCCGCGGCCTTTTCCACCAGCGAGACGATGTCGCCCATGCCGAGGATGCGGCCCGCCAGGCGATCCGGGTGGAAAGGCTCGAACTGGTCCAGCTTTTCGCCGAGGCCGGCGAATTTGATCGGCCGCTGCGTGACCTGCCGCATGGAAAGCGCCGCGCCGCCGCGCGCGTCGCCATCGAGCTTCGTAAGGACGATGCCGGTGACATCGAGCGCTTGGTGGAAGTGCGTGGCGACCGAGACGGCCTGCTGCCCGGTGGCGGAATCGGCGACGAGCAGCACTTCCTGCGGCTGCAAAAAGTCGCGCAGCGCTTTCAGCTCCTGCACGAGTGGCTCATCGATTTCCTGCCGGCCGGCGGTGTCGAAAATATGGACGTTGCCGTTCTGCTCCGCGCACCACGCGAGCGCGGCTTTGGTGGAGCGCAGCACGTCGGTCTCGCCGCCGGGCGGAGTATAAACCGGGACGCCGATCTGCCGGCCAAGGGTGGCGAGCTGCTCGATCGCCGCCGGGCGGTGCAAGT
>CAXSDZ010000053.1:7521-15753 GCA_964235505.1 uncultured Chthoniobacteraceae bacterium | reverse complement strand
GCCGGCGCCATTCAGGCCAACCATGAGGATGCGCGCGGGCTTTTCGAGGTTCAGCTCGGAGGCGTCGCCACCGAGCAGACCTGTCAGCTCGTCGTGGAAGATTTTGACGATCTGCTGCCCAGGCGTCACCGAGCGGAGCACTTCTTCGCCGAGCGCTTTTTCCCGGACGCGGCTGATGAAGCCTTTGGCGACGTTGAAATCGACGTCCGCCTCCAGCAGCGCCATCCGCACCGCGCGCATCGCGTCGGAAACGTTCGTTTCGGAGATCTTCCCCTGCCCGCGCAAGTCCTTGAAGATGTCCTGAAGTTTGTCGGCGAGGAGTGAAAACATGGCGGGCTGCTTTTTACGGAGCGGGGACGTTAGCGTGCTTCACCGGGAAGTCGAGCAGCGGGCGCGAGGGGAGGAATATCAGCGCATGGGCGGCTGGGGAGGCGATCCTGTGCGCCAGCACGCGCCGCCTTGCACTGGGATGGCACAGAGGAGAAACCACGGATCACACAGATGGCACGGATGGTGAGAGGAACCACGGATGAGACAGCTCGCAAGCAGAACCACGGAACACACGAATTGCTCTGCTTCATTCCTTTTCCCCATCTGTGCAATCCGTGTGATCTGTGGTCCTGCCGCTCTTCTCTGCGCCATCCCAGTGCAAGGCGGCGCGTGCTGGCGCACAGAGACGCATCCACAGCCTGCCACTCAGACCGCCCCGCTCTGCTTCAGCCGATCCAGACACGCCGGGCAGATGCCGTGGGAGAAATCCGCGCCGGTCTCGGTATGGATATAGGCTTCGATCTGGTGCCAGTAGTCCTGATCGTCGCGCACGCTTTTGCAATACATGCAGATGGGCAGCAAGCGCTTCAGCCGCTTCACATCCAGCAGC
This sequence comes from uncultured Chthoniobacteraceae bacterium, assembly GCA_964235505.1. Classification (GTDB taxonomy): domain Bacteria; phylum Verrucomicrobiota; class Verrucomicrobiia; order Chthoniobacterales; family Chthoniobacteraceae; genus CAXSDZ01. The sequence goes on along the minus strand of CAXSDZ010000053.1, from coordinate 14,873 downwards.
GCTTCTTCCAGGGCGTTGACGCGGCTCGCGAGCTGGCGCTCGAGTTCCACCACGCGTTGTCCCACCTTCAGCCGCGCCCGCAGCTCATCGGGATCGAAAGGCTTGATGACGTAGTCGTCCGCGCCGGCTTCCAAACCCGCGGCGATCTCCTCCTTGTGTCCCTTTGCCGTAAGCAGGACGAGGTAGATGTAAGGTCGCCCGACCTGTGCGCGCACGCGGCGGCAGACTTCCAAGCCATCGAGATTTGGCATCATCCAGTCCACAATCGCCAGCGGCGGAGTGCCTTCCGACTCCAGCACCCGCAGCGCCGCCTCGCCGTCCTCCGCCGTCACCACTTGAAAGCCCCAGTTGGTCAGGTTCCGTTCCAGCAGGTGCCGCGACACATAGTGGTCTTCAGCGATCAGAATGCGGTTGGAATCGGAACTCATTGGCACTGGCAACGGAAGGGAATCGGCCACGAATTCTAATCGCGGAGCGTTTGCCCGTCGAGCGCATTCCCGTGGAGCACGACGCTTCGAGGAGGGAAAGCCACGGCATTTTCGTCGTGAATTCCGCCACGCCGCCCTCCCTCCGCATTCCTCCGCTCCCGCCCGTCCGCTTTTCCTGCGAAATGCGCTTTGCATCACGGGCGGATTTCCTTTCCAAGAAGCGCGCTCTCCGACCTGCGATGAAAGTTTCCGATCTGCGCGGCATTCTCCAATACGTCCCCCGGTTCCGGGAACGCATCTTCGTGGTGGCGCTGGATGGCGAGGTCATCGCGTCGGCGAACTTTCACAATATCCTGCTCGATCTCGCCGTGCTCCGCTCGCTCAGCATCAAGGTGGTGCTCGTGCATGGCGCCGCGGCGCAGATCGCACAGGTCGCGGCCGAGCGCGGCGTCGCCATTTCCAACTCCGACGGCACCGGGCTCACGGATGAGGCGACGCTGAAAGTCAGCATCGAAGCGGCCACCACCGTGACGCACGAGATCATGCAGGGGCTCACCGCGGTCGATCTGCGGGCGGCGTATGCAAATGCGATCGTGGCGCATCCGGCGGGGATCCTCGGCGGCGTCGATTTTCTGCACACCGGCAAAGTTGAACGAGTGGATACGCGGGCGCTGCACCTTTTCCTAAATGAAGGGATCATCCCGGTGATCCCGCCGACCGGCTTCGATGGCGAAGGGCGCACGTATCGCGTGAACTCGGACGGCATCGCCGTGGAAGTGGCGGAGGCGCTGCGCGCGATGAAGATCATCTTTCTTGCCTCGCCCGGAGTGCTCACGGTCGGCGGGAAAATGGTGCGGCAGCTCTCGGTGGCGGAGGCGGAGGAGATCGTGAAAAAGAAGAAGGGCGGCGTGGAGCCGACGCTGCTTTCCAAGCTCGACCACGCGGCGCGCGCCTGCCGGGCCGGCATTCCGCGGGTGCATCTGCTGGAGGGGACGCAGAATGAAGCGCTGCTTTCCGAGGTCTTCTCGCACGAAGGGATCGGCACGATGGTCTATTCCAACGAGTATCAGCAAATCCGGCGCGTCTTGAAAAAGGATGTCCGCGGCGTGCTGTCGCTGATCCGCCAGTCGGTGAGCAGCGACGAGCTGGTGAAGCGCACGCGCGCCGACATCCTCGCGCACCTGGAGGACTACTGGGTGCTGGAAATCGACCGCAATCTGGCCGGCTGCATCGCGCTGCATCCCTTTGCCGACCACGGCAAAGCGGAGCTCGCCTGCCTGTATGTGGCAAAAAATGCCGAAGGCCAGGGCTATGGCCGGAAGTTGATGACCTTTGTGGAAGGGCTGGCCGCTGAGAAAGGCTTCCAGCACGTTTTTGCGCTCTCGACGCAGACCTTCAACTACTTCCAGACCAAGGGCGGCTACAGCGAAGTGCCGCCCGACGAGCTCCCGCCCGAGCGGCGCAAACGCTGGGAGGTGAGCGGACGAAATTCCAAGGTGATGCAGAAGTCACTGCTGACCGTGGAAGCCGCGGAGCCTTCGCGAACTTAAGGCGCGAGACCGCGTGTCGGCAGTCCCAAAGCGATCTCGCGCCGCGGGGTGGCGGAAGGTCTTTCTCGCGGCCACACCGCCGCTGCTTTCTTCGGCAGTTCTCCGCGCTTTGGAGCTTCCAATCGGGCGGCGAAAAACGGACATCTCTCGCGCATGTCCGCCGTCCTCATCGACAGCCTCGTTATCCTCATCTACTTCGTGGCCGTCATCTCGATTGGCCTCTACAAGGGGCGCGGCGACAGCTCGATGGAAGGCTTCGCGATCGGTGATCGCAACATCCCGTGGTGGGCCGTGCTCGCCTCCATCCTCGCGGCGGAAATCAGCGCCGCGACCTTCCTCGGCGCGCCCGGCGAAGGCTATGCGCTGCGAAATTTCACCTACGCGCAGCTCGCCATCGGCACCATCCTCGCGCGCATCGTCATCGCGTTTGTTTTCATCAAGCCGTATTACGATTACCGCGTCGTCTCGATCTACGAGTTCCTGCTCGTGCGCTTTGGGGTTCCGAGCAAAAACGCGGCCTCCGCGGTGTTTCTCGTCACGCGCGCGCTCGCGAGCGGCACCCGGCTCTACGTGGCGGCGGTCGTGCTGGTGCTGGCCTACGAGCTTTCCACCGGGGTGAAACTCGACCCGCTGCACGAGGTCGGCATCTACGTGGCGGCGCTCACCTTTCTCACCGCCGTCACTGCCGTCTATACCGCGCTCGGCGGCATCAAGGCTGTCGTGTGGACGGATGTGATCCAGGCGACTGTTATGTTCGGCTCGCTGGGCTTCGCGATCTACACGCTGTTGCACCACATCCCCGGCGGCTGGGAGGGCGCGGTCGCGGCGGCAAAAGGCGTCGCGCTCGATCCGTCCGTGGTCGAGGCGAAGGGCCAGGCCGTGGCGCAGGGGCAGGCGGAGCAAATCGCCGCGCACGCGCTGGCCTTCGCGGACTCCGGCATCCAGGCGGGCGCCGGACTTTGGGGGAACATCAAAGCCATCCTCGAAAGCGAATACACGCTCTTCGCGGCGCTGCTCGGCTCGACCTTCCTCACGATGGCCACGCATGGCACCGACCAGGACATGGTGCAGCGGATGCTCACCGCGAAAGACCACGTCCGCTCGCGGCTGGCGCTGATCCTGTCCGGCCTCGCCGATGTGCCGATCGTGCTTTGCTTTCTCCTCGTCGGCATCCTGCTCTGGGCGTTTTACCAGGAGCCTGGCAAGCAGCACGTCTTCGCCCACTACATCCTCCAGCACATGCCGGTCGGCATCCGCGGCCTGCTCATCGCAGGCATCTTTGCCACGGCCATGGGCTCGCTCAGCACCGCGCTGAATGCGCTCGCCACGAGCTTCACGGAGGACTGGTATCGGCCCTACGTGCGGCCGGGCGCCAGCGAGCGGCAGGTCGTGCGCGCGGCGCGCATCAGCACGTGCGTCTTCTCGGTCCTGCTCATCATCATCGGGTCGGTCACGGCGTATGCGGTCATCGTGCTCCACTCGCGCGTGATCCCGATCGTGCTCGGCATCTTCGGCTACACCTACGGCTCCCTGCTCGGCGTGTTTTTGGTGGGAATGCTCACCCGCGCGCGCGGCAACAACCGCGGCAACATTCTCGCGATGGTGTGCGGCTTCATCGTCGTGGCGATCCTCAGCGGCCTGCATACCGATCTCGCGATTCTCACCGGGCTGCGCGCGCCGCTCGCACCCGGCGAGCACCCGAATCCGCAGTGGCTGCCCGTGATCGAATTTCCGTGGCGCATCATGTTTGGCACGCTCGTGACCACGGCGATTGCGCTCTGCTTTCGCACGCCCGAGGAGCAGTTGGAAAAAACCCGCCAGCACCTAGCCGCGTGAGGACAATGGAAGCGCGCAAAATCCAGCCCCGGGAAGGGGCACACCCGAGTCATATCTGCCAGAAAGGGCTCGACCCGGACCGCGCCCGCCTGCCAGAACTGAGCAGCGCTGTGAGGCAGATTTCTTCTTTCGCCCACGCTCGATTTCGGAGTTCGAGCATTGCGGGAGGGAAGGTGGCTGGCGCTGTGAATAACTTGCCAGCAACTGGGGATTACCCGGTGAGCAGGTCCGCGATTCGTCACGCGCGGCAGACAGGTTGTCCCCTGACTCGGATCATGTTGATCGTGTCCACGTTCCACAGGGAGATCGCCTTTCCGAGCAGTGTCCATGGGCTTTCCTCGTCCGCTGCGCGCGGCAGAGCGCCCCGCGTTCCACAGTTTCCGCCCCTTGCGACCGTTCGTATGTGCCAACCACGTGCCGGCTTTTTTTGTCAACCCTCAACTCTGAATTGCTGTGGATAAGACTCTCTTCCCCCAAGATCTCGACGCCATTTGGTCCCAAATCGCGCAATCCATTCGGACTGAAGTGACCGCCGACACCTTCAACCGATGGTTCAAGGATATCGTGCTGGTGGAGATAGACGCGAAACAGCTCACGCTGCGCGTGCCGAACAACATCTTCATCTATTACATCCAGGATAACTTCCTGCCGCTCCTGCAAACGACCGCGATGCTGAAACTCGGCGCGCCGCGCACTGTGCGCTTCGTGCTTGCGGAGTCCGAACCCGCCAACGCGAGTGAGGCGGACGGAGCCAGCCCCGCGCCGAGTGCGCCAGTCGTCGAAGTCATCGAGGAAGAGCCGCCCGCCTCCGCGACGCTGCCGCCCGACACAGGGATGAACCCGCGCAACACCTTTGAGTCCTTCGTGGTCGGCGCGAACAACCAGTTCGCCGCCGCTGCGTGCAAGCAGGTCGGCGAAAACCCCGCGAAGACTTACAATCCGCTCTTCATCTACGGCGGAGTCGGGCTTGGAAAAACGCACCTGATGCACGGCGTCGGCCACCAGATCCTCGGCCGCAAAAAAGGGGGGCGCGTGCTCTACATCACCAGCGAGCGCTTCACGAATGAGTTCATCGACGCGATCCAGACCGGCACCTTGGTCAAATTCCGCAACCGCTACCGGAAAGCCGACGTGCTGCTGATCGACGACATCCAGTTTCTCGCCGGCAAGGAGCGCTCGCAGGAAGAGTTCTTCCACACCTTCAACACGCTCTTCGACGGGCACAAGCAGATCGTCCTTTCCTCCGATCGGCCGCCTTCTGAAATCTCCAATCTCGAAGCCCGGCTCGTGTCGCGTTTCGAGTGGGGCCTCACCGCCGAGATGTCTGCGCCGGACGCCGAAACTCGCGTCGCCATCCTCCGCAAAAAGGCGCAACTCATGCAGGTGCGACTGCCGGATGAAATCCTGCAATTCCTCGCCGAGCGCATCCGCACGAACGTCCGCCGGCTGGAAGGCGCGCTGATGCGCGTGGCTTCTTACACTTCGCTGAATGAAGGCCTCATCCCGAACATCGAAAAGCTCGAGCACTTGCTGAAGGATCTGCTGCAAGAGGAAGCGCGCCGCACGATCACGATCGACCAGATCAAGACGCGCGTGGCCGAGCACTTCGACGTGCGCCTCGCCGACATGACCAGCAAGCGCCGCCCGGCGAATATCGCCTTTCCGCGGCAGGTCGCGATGTATCTCGCCCGCGAGCTCACGAAGTCGTCGCTGAGCGAGACCGGCGATGAGTTCGGCGGCCGCGATCACGGCACCGTGCTGCACGCGCACCGGCTCGTGAAAGTGAAGATCGTGAGCGACGAAAAGACGCGGCAGACCGTGTCGTATCTGGACAGCCAGTTGCAGCGGTGAGGAGTGGCAAGTGAGAGTGAAAAGTGAAAAGCGATCCGCGTGCGGAGCGCTTCCGCACGACCGCCTTTTTCCTTTTGCGTCCAGCCCGCACGCAGCAGCGTGGCACCACCTCACTTTCCACTTTCACTCTCACTTTCCACTCTCTACATCCCCCGTATGAAATTCAGCGTCAGCAAGGAGAAGCTTCTCGAAGGATTGCAGACCGTGCAAAACGTCGTGAGCACCCGGACGACTCTTCCCATCCTGTCCAATGTCCTGCTCCAGGCGCGCGACGGTCAACTGCGGCTGACCACTTCCGATCTCGATGTCGGCATGTCCTGCACGGCCGAGGCGCAGGTAGAAGATGAGGGCGCAACCACTCTTCCGGCGCGCCGTCTCTCGACCATCGTGCGCGAGCTGCCGGCCAGCGATATTCTCTTTGATATCGATGGCAAAAACACCGCCGCGATCCGCTGCGGTCAAAGCTTCTTCAAGATCCTCGGTTTGCCGGAGGAAGAGTTTCCGCCGCTGCCGAAGTTTGAAGATGCGAAGGTCTTCACCATCAAACAAAAAGAGCTGCGCGACGCGCTGAAGCGGACCTCCTACGCGATCTCCACAGACGAGACGCGCTACGTGCTGAATGGCATTTTGTTCTCTTTCAAGGCCGGCAAACTCACGATGGTCGCGACCGATGGGCGACGCCTCGCACTGGTCGATTTGGAGGTGGAATTCCCGCAGAGCCAGGAAGTCGAGATCATCGTGCCGACAAAATGCGTGACCGAGCTGGCGCGCCTCATCAGCGGCGACGGCGACGTGAAGATGAGCGTGTCGGAAAACCAGATCGCGTTTGAAGCTGAGAACACGCTGCTCGTTTCCAAACTGATCGAAGGCAACTACCCGAACTATCGCCAAGTCATCCCCGGCGAGGCAAAGGAGCGCGTGACGCTGGAGCGCGAGCTTTTCCTGAGCGCCGTGCATCGCGTGTCGCTGCTTTCCAGCGAAAAGTCGAACTCGGTGAAGCTCGTCTTTTCCAAGAACAACATCGAGATCGTGGCCAATACGCCGGACATCGGTGAAGCGCGCGAGTCCATCCCGGTCGGCTACAAAGGGCGCGACATGTCGATCGCGTTCAACCCGGAGTTCCTGATGGCCCCGCTGCGCAACCTGCCGAACGACGAGGTCTTCCTCGATCTGATCGACGAGATGAGCCCCGGCGTGGTGAAAACGGCAAACCCGTTTCTGTATGTCCTGATGCCGATGCGCATCAGCTAGATTGCGTGGGAAATTTTCAACCGCGGATGGCGCGGATGAAACGGATGGGATTTGGAAAGGCTGCTTTGCTTTTCCGATCGATTTTCTTGCGTCGGTGCGGCGGCGCGAAGTTCCCAGCTTTACCGTTAGGCCAGTCTCCGCGTTTCCCCCATCCGTTCCATCCGCGTCATCCGCAGTTAAAAAATTTCACGCCTCCCCGTCCGCCGGCATCGCGTGAGTTTTCGATTGCCGTTTGCGCGGTGCCGCCTAAAGTCAGGCCCTCTTCACCGGAGCGGCCGGCGGAGTTTGTGGAGTGTGCAAAAGCTCACGTGGCGGAATGGCAGACGCGCACGGCTCAGAACCGTGTGGGGCAACCCGTGGAGGTTCGAATCCTCTCGTAAGCACGCACCGTAGGGGCGCTCCCTCGCCCGCGTCCCCTTCCGTCGGCTCGAATGTT
>CAXSDZ010000053.1:254-7511 GCA_964235505.1 uncultured Chthoniobacteraceae bacterium | reverse complement strand
GTGATCTCCTCGCCACCGATCCGCACGCTCATTCCCATCGCATGGAAGATGGCGTCGCGGGTGTGGAGGTAGCCAGGCGAATCGAGGTCGCGGGGGCGCGGCAGATCCACCTCGATGATCTCCTGCACGGTCGCCGGGCGGCGGCTCATCACGAGCACGCGATCGGCGAGCTGCACGGCTTCCTCGATGTCGTGCGTCACAAAGAGAATCGTCTTCTTTTCCGCCTGCCAGATGCGCACGAGATCCGCGCGCATCTTCAGTCGCGTGATGAAGTCCAGCGCGCCGAACGGCTCATCCATGTAGATGATCTCCGGGTCGGCGGCGAGCGCGCGGGCGATCTCCACCCGCTGCCGCATGCCGCCGGAAAGCTCACGCGGATAGGCGTTCTCAAAGCCGGTGAGACCGACCATTTGCGTGTAATGCGCCACAGCTTTTTCCCGCTCCGCCTCGCCCTTCGCGAGCAATCCGAAGCCGATGTTTTCCCGCACCGTGAGCCACGGAAAAACACCGTTCTCCTGGAAGACAAAGATGCGGCGCGGATCGGGGCCATCCACCGGTTGCCCTTCCACGAGCACCTGCCCGCGGCTCGCATCGAGGAAGCCGCCGATGATGTTCAGCAGCGTTGATTTCCCGCAGCCGCTCGGGCCGACGATGCAGACGAACTCCCCCTCGCGCACTTGCAAGCTGACGTTTTGGAGCACGTGGATTTGCTCGCCGGAGCGCTTGCCGGGGAAGCTCATCCAGACATCGCGGACCGAAACGACCGACTCCGTTGAGCATTGAGGGTCGAGCATTGTGCGTTGTGCGTTCATCTCCGATTCAGCGGTTTGCGTAGCCCCACCGCACTTCGTCGAAGCGCTCCAGTTGCCGCACCAGCAGGTCGAGCACCAGGCCGATCGCGCCGATCATGACCATTCCGGCGACGACCAGGTCGTAGCGTTTGCCGGCGTTGCGCGCATCGATGATGAGGTAGCCGAGCCCGGAGTTCACCGCGATCATTTCCGCCGCCACCACGACCAGCCACGCCACGCCCAGCGCGATGCGGATGCCGGTGATGATCTGCGGGAGGCTCGCGGGAAGAATCACGCGCCGGAAGAGCGCGCCGCGCGACAGGCCGAAGTTCCGCGCCGCGCGGAGATACACCGGCTGCATGTTTTGCATGGAGGCAATCGCGGACACGGTGATCGGGAAAACGCTCGCGAGAAAGATGAGGAAAACCGGCGCGGCATCCGAGATTCCGAACCACAGGATCGCCACCGGAATCCACGCGATCGGCGAGATCGGGCGGAAGGCCTGGAGCATCGGATTGAAGGCATCGAAGGCGCGCGCATACCAGCCGAGCAGCAGCCCAAACGGCACTCCCACCAAGACCGCGAGCACGAAGCCCCACGTCACGCGAAACAGCGACGCCACCACGTATTTCACGAGCAAGCCCTCGCTGAAAACTCGGAAGGCAAACCGCAGTGGATTCCCATCCGCGATGTGTTGGCCTTTGCTGTCCTTCGTCGCCAGTTCCACAAGCCCGCGCAAGACTTCGAGCGGCTTGGGAAAGAGATCGCTGCCGGAAAACCGGACCGCGGCATCCCAGACGAGCAGAAACACCGCCGCCACGAGGAGCGGCAAAATCACCTTCCACACATCGAACTGCGGGTGCCGCTGCACCATCTCCGGCGCATGTTCTTCTGGTGCCATCGCGGGAGCTTTCGGCGGCTGGGGAAGCGTTGCAACGTCGCTGTTCATGGCGCTTTTGGCTGGTAGGCGTGCGGCTGCACGGCATCGTCCTCGGGTGCGAAGGAATCGTCCACGTAGTCGTCGAAATGGGCCGTGCCTTTGAGGATCCCCGCCTCCTTCGCGAGCATCTCGATTTCCTCGAAGTTCGGCCGCACCGGCTTCAGCTTGGAGTATTTCACCCGGTCCGGCGGCTTGCTCAGCACATAGCTCAGCAGGCGCGGGTTCTGGTTGTAGTAAAGCGTCGAGACGAACTCCGCCGCGGCCATCCGGTTGTCCATGCTGGAGTCGAGCCACTTGCCGCTTTTGGCGATGCCATCCACGAGCCGCTGCACTTCCGGGCGGCGGTTCTTGATCGCGTCTTCGCTCACCGCCAGCACGCACGAGATGAAGCCCGGCCACACGTCCTTCACGTGGTAAAGCGCGCGCCCGTAGCCATCCAGCTCCGTTTGTCCCATGAATGGCTCGCCCGAGGTGACGGCGTCCACCGACCGCGAGTAAAGCGCTGCGGGCATGTCCGGCGGCGGCATTTCCACGATGTTCACATCGCTGAGCTGCATGCCTGCTTTCTTCAACTCGCGGTAAAGGATGAGCCGGTGATTTGCGTAACGCCCGGGCACCGCGACGGTTTTGCCTTTCAGATCCTCCGTGCGGAAAATGGTGGAGTCTTTGTGGACCATCACGTCGCCGCCTTCGCGGTGGCCGAGATACACGATCTTGATCGGCACGCCTTGCTCGCGCAGCGCGATGGCCATCGGCGCGAGGATGAAAGTCGCCGGCGTGTAGCCGGCGAGATAGGCCTCCTTCAGCTCCGGCCACGCTTGAAACCGGATCGGATCGAAGAAACTTTCGCCCGCCAGCTCTTTGTTGATGAAGTCCGTGACGGGGCAGGTGAGATGGCAGGTGACCGGGAGAAAGCCGACCCGGAATTTCTTCTCGCGGCTTGTTGCCTTTTTCACCTCCCATGGGCGGTAGCCGAGGTTCAGCGAGGCGTGGAGCGCGGAAATAGCCACAATCCAAAGGAGCATGGAACCGAGCACAGCGCGGCGGAGGGACATGGGTTGGGATTACTGCCGCAGCAAAAGCGGGGCAAGCGAAAATGATACGTATGCGTAGTTTTCCGCGGCGAGCGGGATTCTCTGGTTGAGACACATGGCTCTGCAAAGATCACGGAGTTTTCCAGTAATGCGGAGAAGGCAGAGGAGGCTCTCTTCTCTCAGCAGACGTGCCGCCTTTGACCTCGGGTCGCACAGAAGCTGAAGGACCACAGATTACACGGATTTCACAGATGGGCTCCGGTCCCTTTCCATCCGTGTCATCCGTGAAATCTGTGGTTTCCCATCCTCTGTGCAATCTGAGGTCCAAGGCACCACGTCCGCTTTGAACACAGAGCCATCTCCCGAGTTCCCATCTCAGCGCTCTCCTGCTTCTCCGCGTCTCTGCGTTCTTAAAAAACAACCGCCCGCCCGCCGCCCGCGCGATGCGAGATCGGCATTGCCTCGCTCCCCGTCCCTGCTAGCACTCCCGCCCCATGTTTCACGACCTCATCGTTCGCTTTTTCGACTGGGTGCAGACCGGCGGCTACCCCGCCGTGTTCTGGCTCATGGCGCTCGAAAGCACCGTGTTTCCCATTCCCAGCGAAGTCGTCATCCCGCCTGCCGCGATCGTCGCCGCGTCGCAGATCGGCGGCGGCATGACGCTCGGAGGCGTGGTGCTTTGGGGGACGCTCGGCTCGTGGTTTGGATCGTCCATTTCCTATTGGGTCGCCCGCTCGGTCGGGCGGCTGGTGGTGCTGCGCTGGGGCCGCTTTTTCCTCGTGCCGCCGGAGAAATTCGCGCGCGCCGAAGTCTTCATGCAGCGCTATGAGGCGGGGGGCATTTTCTTCGCGCGCCTGCTCCCCGTCATCCGCCATCTCATCTCCATCCCGGCCGGGATCATCCGCGTCGGCTTTTTGAAATTCTCCCTCCTCACGCTCGTTGGCGCGGCTGCGTGGTGCTCGGTGCTGGCGTGGCTGGGGGGGCGCGTCGGCGCAAAGCTCACGCCGGAAAAGCTGCGCGACGCCGATGCGATCATCCACGCCACCAAAGCCGAGGCGCTGCCGATCACGGCCGTCATCCTGCTCGTGCTCGTGCTTTACGTCGTGGCGAAAAAGCTCACCGCCGCGAAGCAAGCCCCAGCGGCAACGGCGCGCGTCTCGGGCGAAGACGTCTAGCCCACCCGCGGGCGGCGGAGCGCGAGCGTGCCGGCGCCCAGGATCAGCCGCACCGCGGCACCCGGTTCCGGCACCACAGAAAACACGGACAGCACCGGCAGGTGATCGCTCGCCAGCGCCGAATCGCCAGCGACGAGATTCAAGCCCTGCGCCTGATTCAACGCCGCAAGCTGCGTCGCGGAATACTGCTTCGTGTCGAACACCTCGCCGCGCGTGAACTGCAACGCGCCCGGCGTGTAGAGCGTGTAATCGAACCGCGTATCCGGGCTGCCAGAATCGATCGTGTCCTTTTTTCCTCCGAGGCTGAAAGGCTTCGGGTCCGCGAAGCCGGCGGAGCGGAGCGTCGTGATCGGGTGATACGCTTCCCCGCTGGTCGGCAGCGGGTCGCCGATGCGATGCCCGCCGCTCCAGTTCACAGAGTCATCGGCATCTTCGCTTTCATTGAAATCGCCCGTGAGCACCGCGCCGAAAGAGCCGTGTGTCGCGATCCAGCCCGCGATGCTCGCGCGGTCGGCGTCGGCTTCCGCCTGGCGCTGCTGCGCATTCGCGGTGGAGCCCAGCGCTTTCATGTGCGTCGTGAAAACTCCGAGGTCTGTCGCTCCCGGCAGATCGACCACCGCCAGGGCGAGCCCGCGCAGCGCATTGAACCCGCCGCCCGCATCCGAAAAAGTCTGCGTCGCGAGGAAGGGATAGCGCGACACGATCGCGTTGCCGATGTAGCCGTCGGTGCGCGTGCCGACGTAGATGAAAAAGTCCGTGCCTTCCTGCGGGTTCGGTCCGAAGAACGTGAGCCGGCTCGTGATGAAGTCCGCCAGCGCAGCGTGCGCGGTGCCCGGCGTGAAGCCGCTGCTGCTTCCGCCCAGCTCGTTGATCGTCCAGATGTCGGGATCCAGCGCGTTGAGAATCCGCGCGAGCGAAGGCTGCGCGGCGGTGTCCGGGCTGTTCGCGCCGATGTCGCGGTGGATGTTGTAATCCAGCACTCGCACGCTGGTCTGCGCCCACAGCGCGAGCGGTGCGAGGAGCAGAGCTGCCGCCACGGCAGCCATGCGCAGCAGCGGCGGGCGAGAGGAGTGAAGAGCGATCATCGATTCGGAGAAAGCGCGCCACCTTTCGCACAAGCCCGGTCCGCGGGAAAGTGACATGCGCGAGACACCGCGGGGTCAGCCGCAAAAAGGGCTGCAGGTGCGGTGGAAATCCGGCGGCTTCTTTACCGCAGAGGGCGCGGAGAACGCAGAGAAGCGCAGAGGAGCATTTCAACCCGCGGAGGCTCGCAAGCATGCTTGCAGCGTGCGCTCCGAGAGCTTCACGCCGCCACTCCGCCCATCATCTCCGCTCCCCTCCTCTGCGTTCTCCGCGCCCTCTGCGGTAGAAATCGCCTCGCAGTGAGCCCGACGTTTCCGCCCGGCCCTCCTGCTACAGCTCCACCGCGACTCCCGGCGGCGGCACGAGGATGCGGCTCCCGGGGAGATCCGCGCTGAGCGCCTGGCGGAACCACTCCGTCGCCGACACCGCCCCATGCACCAACACCACCGTCTTCGGCCGCACCCGGTTCACATACGCGCGGATGGTTTCGCGGGTGGAGTGGCCGGAAAAGTGGAACCGATCCATCGCGCACCGCAGCGGCACGCGCGGATGCTCGGGATTCAGCATCGCCTCGCCGCCCGGCGGCGTCGCCAGGATGCGCCCCGCAGGCGATTCCGGGTCCGCGAAGCCGACGAAGAAGAGCGACTGCGCGGGATCGCTTAGCACCTGCCGCGCAAAACGATTAGAAAGCGTGTTTTCCGTCATCATGCCGCTGGAAAGCGCGTAGATGCGGCCTGCTTTCAGCGGCGTGCCCGAGGCTTCCCGGCCAGCGAGGGTGAAGGGCGAGACTTCATCGAGAATCTGCAACTCGGGCTGCTGGCGCACCGTCGTTTTCGCAAGGCGATCGTGGAGTTCCGTCAGCTTCGTGCTCAGTCCCCCGATGTAGATCGGCATCTGGCCGAGCACGCCTTTGCGGCGGAAATTGTAGATCATCGCGAGCACTTCCTGCGTCTTGCCGAGCGCGAAAAGCGGGATCAGCACGCTGCCGCCGCTCGCGAGCGCCGCGGCCACGCTTTGCGCGAAGCGCGCCTCCTCGCCCGCGCGGGTGAAGCCGGCGGGCGTCTCGTAATCGCCGCGCGTGGTCTCGATGATGAGCACATCGAGCGGCTCCTCCGGGAAGCGTGCGGCGCGCATCAGCGTCTGGTCCTCGAAGTTCACGTCGCCCGTGTAGAAGATCGTGCGCCCTTCCGCGCGGATCAGCGTGCCGGCCGCGCCGAGGATGTGGCCGGCATCGAAAAGCTCAAAGCTCACATCCACTTCTTCCTTCGGGCTCACCCGCTCGCCGTGGATGTCGAACCGCAAATGCAGCGGCACCGGAAACCAACGCCGCGATTGCATCTCGACTTCGCGGTGCGTGAAGTGCGGCGCCACTCCGCCGGTGCCTTCCTCGCTCCGCTTGCTCATCACGTTCACGGAATTGTGCAGCATCACATCGGCGAGATGCATGGTCGCCTCCGTCATGAAAACCTGCGCCCGCGGCTGGCGGCGCATCAGCACCGGCAGCGAGCCGACGTGATCCTGGTGCGCGTGGGAAAGCACGATCGCGTCGGCCGATCCATCCTCCATCCGCCCGAACTGCGGGAGCGCCGCGTCGCCGTCGTGTTTCGGGTGCATGCCGCTGTCGAGCACGATCCGGTGGCCGGCGGCGTCGAGGCAGTAGCAGTTCGCACCGATTTCAGTGGCGCGGGTGAGGTTGGTAAAAGTGATTGCCACGATGAATTTGCGAAACGCGGAAGGATGTTGAGCGCGGGCGGGGAAGGCAACGGATTTTGCGGGGCGGGCGGCGGGCAGAGGGCAGCGGACGTTGAGCGTTGAGCGTTGCTCAGCCGCGGAGCTGCGACGGAATAGAGCACCGGGTGGAGCGAGCCTTAGGCGAGCGCAACCCGGGGCTCCCCTACGACGCCGCTTCGCGGCTGAGCAACGTCTAACGTCCAACGCTCAACTTCCAACCCACACGCTCAACGCTCCACGAGCTACCCGCCCGCCTTCAGTTCGACCACATCGTGCGGGGCGCTTTCGCGCTGGCCGGCGGGCGTCACGCGGATGTAGCGCGCTTTTTTCCTCAGCTCCGCGAGCGTGCGCGCGCCGAGGTAGCCCATGCCACTCTGCACTCCACCCGCGAGCTGGAGCAGCACCACATCGAGCCCGGGACTCACTTCCTTCAGTGCTTCCACGCCTTCCGCGGCGACCTTGCGTTGCGCGTCCTTGCCCGCGTGGCCGTAGCGCGCCGCGCT
>CAXSDZ010000053.1:0-244 GCA_964235505.1 uncultured Chthoniobacteraceae bacterium | reverse complement strand
TATTGTTTGTAGAGCTTGCCCTCGATTTCCAGGATCTCGCCGGGCGCTTCCGGGCAACCCGCGAGCAGGCCGCCGCACATCACGCCGTGCGCGAGCGTGAGCGCCTTTACGATGTCGCCGCTCTTCACCACACCGCCATCCGCGATGATGCTGACGCCGCATTTCGCCGCCGCTTTTGACGCCACATACAGCGCGGTGAGCTGCGGGATGCCGACCCCGGCCACGACTCGCGTGGTGCAGATGG
>CAXSDZ010000052.1:8894-22194 GCA_964235505.1 uncultured Chthoniobacteraceae bacterium | reverse complement strand
CGGTGATCGCCTTAGCTATCACCGACTTCCCGCCGCCGGATACAGTGCTCGGCTTGTGGCAGAGCAGCCCTTCCGCTACGGTGCCGATCAGCCGCCAGGCGCGGCCGCCGCCGGGCTTCACCATCTGCACCTTGTAGCCGGAGGGCCGCACGTAAGTGCGCCCGGGCAGCAGCTTGATTTTCCGCTCACCGCCATTCGCCTGCCAGCTCACACTTTGCTGGTGGAGATCGAAGCTGACGTGCTCCGGCACAAAGATGATGTCGGGAAAGAGCCGGTCCGTCGCATAGCCATCCGGGTGAACTTCCATGCGCTCGCCGAAGAGCTGAACCATTTCATCGAAGGTATGCTCCAGCGGGCGCACGTGAAGCTCGCCGCTGAACTCTTCGCCAAGGTCGTAGCTTGGGAAAACAAGCGCACCTCCGGCGTGCTCTTCTTCGCAAAGGCCGAAGAGATTCGCGGAGTAGGAGATCTGCGTCTTCACCTCTTTCTTGCAATAGCCAAAGTAGTTATCGGCAATGATCGTGACGATGACGCCGGTCTCATCGCGGGCAGTTAGCTTGAAGGCGCCGCCGGCGTTGTAGAGTTCTCCTTCCTCGCGCCAGCACATGCCGTCGCTGCGCTGGCGCTCGGAAGCGGCGTCCCAGTGCGGCAGGCCCGCCGCTACCTTCGATAGCTTCGTCAAGTGCGGCGCGAGGATGACGCAGCCCGTGTGTCCGGTCCAATGCTCCGGGTCGAGAGCCGCGTCATTCTCCGGCAGATACGGATTGCCCGCGCAGCCGAAGATGCTTTCTACAAAGTCCAGATTGCTGACCAGACTCCCGGGCGCAAAGAAGCGGATCTCCATCGACTTCTGGGTGATGAATCCGGGCACTTCCGGGCAGACGACCGGCCGCAGAAGCAGCGACACCCAGCTTCCTGCGCCGAGGTGAAGGGTAGGCCGAGCAGGTCGCGCGGCGGATCAAGCGCGAGCTGGAGCATCCGGCCGAAGACGCGCTTTGGCACCGCGATCTTGTCCGCCGGCACCGGGAGCCCGCCTTCCGCGACATGGAAGATACCCTGGGTCGTGCGGCGGTCGGCCTTTGGATTGTGCAGCACGCCTTGCTTCACGCGGTAGGAGGTCACGATATCCGAGACAAACTCGTCGCGCGCTGGTGAAAGCGACAGCGCACGCGCGACGCCCGGCTGATCGAGCACAAAGGTTTGCGCGGGCAGCTTCGCCACCGGCGCATCCTGCAGGTAGTCGTGGAGGAAGGTCTGGATGCGGTGATCGGCTGGGCAGAGGTGGTTCGCGAGCAGCCGGCGCGTTTCGCGCTGGTGCGCGAGCAGCACGGCCGTCATCGCCTCCATCTCAGGGTCGCTGCCGGTCTGCACCGTGGGACAGCCGAGTCCCGCAAGTTTCAAGTTGATGAACTGGACGAGCTTGGCTTCTTGCATGGGGAGGTTAGGCTCCGGGGCGCTGCGGATTGGCGTGGAGGTCATTCGTGCGATTGGGAAGGCGCGCGCCGCATTAGCAGGGAAGGTGCCCGGGCGGAAGCAGCGTCTGCTTCGTGAGTGTCTCAGAGGGACCGAGCGCATCGGCGTCGTGCGCATGCAGCGGCGGCGAAGGCCGAAGACTCGCGCCGCTGCGGATATTTCGTCACGCTGGCAATATCTTCGCAATTGGCCCGGGTGCTTGGGACGGAGCTATGCGCGCACTCCTCTGTCGCCCTGCACTGGCACCCCGCATGCTAATGGCGCGGCTGGCACTTTCCCGAGTCGCCGCCGATGAACGCCACCTCCGTCATTTCCACTGCGCGGACGCTCTCCGAGACCTTCGCCGCGATGCGCGCACTCGGGATCTCGAATCGCGGGCTCTTCGATGAAATCCTGCGGGAAACGCTGGCGCAAAATCCGCAATATCTCGGCGTCTGGAGCGTGTGGGAGCCGAATGCGCTCGATGGCAAGGATCGCGAATATGCCAATGCGCCCGGCCACGATGGCACCGGCCGCTTCATCCCAGTCTGGAACCGCAGCGGCGGGACGATGCACGTCGAGCCGAACCTCGGCTACGACGTGCCGGGCTTTGGCGACTGGTATCTCCTGCCGATGCGCCGCCGCGTGGAAACGGTGATCGAGCCCTACGAGTTTTCCTTCGCCGGGCGGCGCGAGTTCATCACGAGCCAGGTCGCCCCGATCTTCTTTCGCGGCGCATGCGTCGGGGTGACTGGAGTCGATATCTCCGTCGATGCGCTCGCCCGGCCCGATGCCACCGGCCTGGAGGAGACGCTGCAACGGGGATTCATCTTCCTGGATCGCCGGGGCGCGCTGGAATACTGGAGCGCGCGCACGCGCGAGCTGCTCGCCGGCTTCATCGGTGCGCGGCTGGATGGAGGATTGCCTGCATCGATCGCCGGGCACATCGCGCGGCTGCGCCGGGCAGGTGAAGCAGCCGAGTTGCCGCCTCTGCGGCGGGGCAATGCCGTGCTCCGTTTGAAGTTCGCGCGGCATCTGCAACACGCCGGTTTTCTCATCGTCGTGGAAGAAGGAACGGTGCCCTCGCTGGCCGGCGCCTTGACCGCGCGCGAGCGCGAAGTGCTGGAGTGGCTCGGGCAAGGCAAAGGCAACGCGGAGATCGGAATCGTCCTCGGCATCTCCACGCACACCGTGAAGCGGCACGTGGAAAAAGTGCTGACCAAAACGGGTGCCGAGAACCGCTACGCCGCGGCACTCGTGGGCCTGCAAGAGCGATGACCGATGGCGCCTTGCATCGGGAGCGGGCGCTTACCGGGGCTACGCGCGGAGTAGGTCCCGCGACCTATTTCGCACGCGCGCTCCGCAGGCTATGGCTGCACGCATGAGCACCCGACCTCCTTTCGATCCTGCCGCTGGCGCCGCGAAGGAAATCCACTTCCCGCCCGCTGCGGAGCTTGCCGCCATGCAGCGCGACCTCGTTGCCAAAGGCGTCAAATACTGCATCGGCGCGTATGTGGATATCCATGGCGTGCCGAAAGGAAAGGTGGTGCCGGCAGGGCATTTTCAAGACTTCGCGCGCGGCTCGGAGCTTTACACGGGCTATGCGCTGGATGGCCTGGGGCAGTCGCCAAATGACGACGAACTTGCGAGCGTGCCGGACCTTGCGCGCGGCGTGCAACTCCCGTGGCAACCGGAGGTCATGTGGTATCCCGCCGACCTTACTTTCCACGGCGAGCCCTACGACGTGAGCACGCGCGTGGTCTTTGGCCGGGTGCTGGAAGAAGCGCGGGCGCTAGGCTACGGCTTCAACCTCGGCATCGAGTGCGAGATCTACTTTCTGAAGCTAGAAGGTGGCAGGCTCATCGTCCCAAACGCGGACGACGACCTGATGAAAAGCTGCTACGACGTGAAGCGCTTCCTCGATGTCTATGGACTCGTGGATAAAATCGCGACGATGGTCGATGGGCTTGGCTGGGATCTTTACTCGCTCGATCACGAGGACGGGAACTCGCAGTTCGAGTTCGACTTCAAGTATGCCGACGGGCTTACCATGGCCGACCGCTACATCTTCTTCCGCATGCTGGCGAAGAAGCTCGCCGCGGATGAAGGCCTGCTCGCCACCTTCATGCCGAAGCCGTTCGCGGACAAGACGGGCAATGGCGCGCACTTCAACATGTCGCTCTGTGAGCTAGGAACTGGCACTAACCTATTCAAGACGCAGCCCGGCGAGGAAGACAAGTATGCCCTCGGAATTAGCACTCTTGGCTACTCTTTCATCGCGGGAATCCTGCGGCACGGCCGCGCGTTGTGCGCCGCCTTCGCACCGACCGTGAATAGCTACAAGCGGCTGATCCGTCGCGGCGCGATGGGTTACTACTCCTGGGCGCCCGTCTTCAATAGCTTCGGAACGAACAACCGCACCAACTCCGTGCGTGTGCCGATGGGCGGCGGACGCTGCGAGTCGCGCAACGCGGACTCCGCGTGCAATCCATATCTCGCAGGGGCCTTGGTGCTTGCGGCCGGTCTGGAAGGGGTGCGCGAAGGGCTCGATCCCGGCGCGCCGCAAACCGAGAACCTTTACGAGTTCACCGACGCCCAGCTTGCGGAGCGCGGCGTGCAACCGCTGCCCAAGACGCTCGCGGAAGCAGTCGATGCCTTCGAGGAAAGCGCCTTTGTCGAGCGCGTGCTGGGCGCCGCGTTGAAGCGCGAGTTCATCGCCTGCAAGCGGGCGGAGTGGGAGGAGTATCATCAAACCATCAGTCAGTGGGAGATCGACAAATATGCGCGGCTCTATTGAACGCCTCATTCGCCGCGCACTGCTGAAGCCCTCCGTATGAAGCCCGATTGGTTCACCCGGCTGGCGGTGCCGCTCCCGCGCGCGCCGGTGCTCCTGGAGGCACTCGCGTGGCCCGATGCGGAGCAAACACTCGGCGATGTGCTGCTGCTTCCCGTCGGCGCGACAGAGCAGCACGGTCCGCATCTTCCGCTGAATACTGACACCGTCATTGCCACCGCCGTGTGCGCCTATGCATCCGCGCAAACGGGCGCGCCGGTGCTTCCGGCACTGGGCTACACGGTCTCGATCGGGCACACGGAAAAGTGGCCCGGCACCTTCGCGATCTTCCACGAAACGCTGATGAGCACAGTGCGCGAAATTGCGCGCTGGGCGCTGGCGGGCGGCTGGAAGCGGTTGCTGCTCGTCAACTCGCACTGCGGCAATGACGCCGCGTTCCGCTGCGCTGTGGATCGTCTGCGGTTCGACTTTCCCGGAGAACTTTTTGTCGCTGCACGGAATACTTGGCAGCTCACGCCCGGCGTGGCCGCACAGTTCAGCAACGATGCGGCCGACTGGCACGCGAACGAGGCTGAAACGTCGCTCTTGCTTTTCCTCGCGCCGCACACCGTCCGCGCCGACCGCCTCCTTTCCGCCGACGATCCCGATCGCACTGGCGGCTGCGTCTTTCCTCACATGGTCGCTCACACCAGTGCGAATGGAGGGACTGGCATGCCGTCCCGTGCATCTGCGAACCGCGGCGCGGAGCTTCTCGTGGAGATGGGCGGCGCACTCGGCGCGCTGATCGAACGCGCGCGAATCGAGCAGCCGCCGCTTCCCTGGACGCGGACCACCCGCACGTTCGCCACATGAACTTCAACTTACCACCACGCACCAAATCCAACATCGCCATGAAACTAACGACACTGCTACTCACCACTTTAGTCACCTTCACCGCGACGCTCCACGCCGCCCCTTTGAAGATCGGCTACTCTGATTGGTTGGGCTACACCGCCTTCGAGATCGCGAAGCAGAAGGATTGGTTCAAGGAAGCGGGAGTAGAGGTGGAGATGGTCTGGTTTGATTACCTTCCTTCGCTGGATGCATTCAGCGCCGGCAAGATAGACGGGGTCACAGTGGTCGGCACGGATGCGCTGGTGAATGGCGGCAACGGCGCGAAGAGCAAGATCATTGCGCTGCTGGACTACTCGGACGGCGCGGATATGATCATCGGCAAGCCTGGAGTCGCTTCCATCAAGGACCTTAAAGGCCAGAAGGTAGGTTTGGAGGTTACGCTCGTGGAGCATCTGCTGCTGCTGAAAGCGCTGGAGGCGAATGGCATGAAGCAGAGCGACATCGAACTGGTAAATACGCCGACCAATGAAACGCCGCAGACGCTTACCTCCGGGAAAGTCGCGGCTGTGGGCGCCTGGTATCCCGTTTCCGGACAGGCGCTGAAAGCCAGCGCTGGATCGAAGGCACTCTTCACCAGCGCGGAAGCCAAAGGGCTGATCTATGACGTGCTCGCGGTGAGCCCAACCAGCTACGCCAAGCGCAAATCCGATTGGGAGAAGGTGGTGCAGGTCTATTACAAGGCTGTCGATTACTTGATGGATCCCGCGACCAAGGAAGACGGCGTGAAGATCATGTCCGCGAAGGTAGGCGCGGACGCGGGCGACTATATGAAGGCACTTCCGGGCTGCCATTATCTGACGCTTGCCGAAGCGAAGATGGCCTTCAAAAAAGGCGAGGGGCTGGATTCCATCTACGGTTCGCTGACGGTCGGCAACAAGTTCAACATGGATAGCAAGGTCTATAAGGTCTCGCAGAAGCCGGAGAGCTATCTCGTGCCGGCGGTCGTGGCAGGGTTGAAGTAGTTTCGTATCCGCCATGCGCGCACCGGGTTCCAGGCAGGACGCTCCTGCCGCGTCGCATGCCGCGTCCGGCGCTCTCGCCGAACGCGTCTCCGCGCCGCACGCCTCGGCTGAACGGCGGGCGGGGAACGAGCGCGCGTTCGACCTTCCTCCGCCGGTGCCGGAAACTGCATCGCCGCTCCGCGTCCCTCCAAACTCCAACCGCGATTGGTTAGGTCTGAAACAAGAGCTGCCGCAGCGCCGGCGCTTGTCCCTCACGCTTCTTTCTTTCCTAGCGCCGCTGCTGGTCTGGTCCGCCGTCAGCTATGTTCCGTTCCTTTGGCATCCTTACATTCGCGTCACTGCGCCGGGCGAGGTGGATTACTTCGTGGAAGAGATGGACGTGCCTCACGCGGACTACCTGCGCGAGCTTGCCAAGATGAAGGCAGATGGGCTCGCGCTGCCCGAAGGTTACGCCGTCAATCCGCCTTACCTTCCGGCACCGCACCAGGTTGCCCGCGCGCTTTACACCGCTTTTACTACCGAGCCGCGGCTGCCTAACGAACCTTGGCTTCACGAAAGCCTCGGACACAGCATCCGCACCATCCTCGCGGCCTTTCTCCTTTCATCGGTCGTTGGGGTTCCACTCGGGATTCTTTGCGGCACTTACCGCTTCTTCTCGCGGCTGCAGGAGCCGTTCGTGGAGTTCTTTCGCTATCTGCCGGCGCCGGCCTTTGGCGCGCTTTCCGTGGCGATCCTCGGCATCGATGACGGCCCGAAGATCGCGATCATCGTGATCGGCACCTTCTTCCAGCAGGTGCTCGTGATCGCGAACTCCGTGCGCAAGGTCGATCCCGCCTTGATCGAAGCTGCGCAGACTTTAGGCGCGCGCGGTTGGAATCTCGTCCGCAAAGTGATCGTCCCCGCTTCGATCGCCGATCTCTACACCGACATGCGCATCCTGCTCGGCTGGGCGTGGACTTATCTCATCGTCGCGGAGGTCGTCGGCACGATGTCGGGCATCACGTTCTTCATCAACCAACAGGCGCGTTACCGGAACTTCGAGAACGTCTATGCCGCCATCATCATCATCGGGGTCATCGGTTTCACCTCCGACATGCTTCTGGCGCTGCTCGGCCGCGTCCTCTTCCCTTGGAAGCGCCGCACCCAGGCCGGCTCCACCCACCAGCGGCGCTGGTGGCCGCGCCCGCTGCCGCCGCGCGCTCCGTCCGCGCCCCTCGCCGCATGAGCGCGCACACGCTTGAGCTTCAGGATTACCGCGAGCTTGCGCCGGAAGTCGCCGCGCGTTTCGAGCGCATCCGGCAGCGCCTGGTGATTCTGAGCGTGCGCGACCTGCAAAAGCAGTTCGGCAGCAATGGGGCCGCGCAGACTGTCTTCGACCGCGTCTCGCTGGACATCCATCGCCGTGAATTCATCACCGTCATCGGGCCGTCGGGGTGTGGAAAATCGACGCTCATCCGCATCATCGCAGGACTCGATGAGGCGACTGCCGGCGAGGTCTTGCTCGATGGAAATGCCGTCGCTGGCCCCGGTCCGGACCGCGGCATGGTTTTCCAAGGCTACACGCTCTTCCCGTGGCGCACGGTGCGGCAAAACGTGATGTTTGGCCTGGAAATGAGCGGCAAAGATCGCGGGACTGCGGAGGCGGAGGCGCGGCAGTGGCTGGAGATGGTGGGGCTCTCGAAGTTCGAGCATTCCTATCCGCACGAACTCAGCGGCGGCATGAAGCAGCGCGTCGCCATCGCCCGCGCCCTCGCGAATGAGCCGCGCATCCTCATCATGGATGAACCGTTCGGCGCGCTCGACGCCCAGACGCGCTGCCAGATGCAGAGCTACCTGCTGCAGATTTGGAAGAAGGTGGATGTCACGATCCTCTTCATCACCCACGACCTCGACGAGGCGTCTTATCTCGCCGATCGCATCGTCGTCATGGGTGCAAACCCGGGCCGCGTGATCGAGGTGATCGAGAATCCGGTGCCGCGTCCGCGCTCGGCGGCGCAGTTTCTTTCCGCTCCCTATCTCGCGTTGAAGCGGCGTCTGGAGGAGCTGATCCATCCGCCGATCGAGGTGGAGGAAGAGCGGCTGCCGATGGTCAAGCTCACCACTGTCGGGGATGAAGTGGAATGACGTTGCGACTGTGCCGGACTTTGGGCGAGAGGCCGATGAACACACGCCCCGGATGGGCCGGGCGACCTATTGCAGCCCACCGCAGCATCACGAAAGCTTCACCTCGCATGTCCGCTAAAGTCATCGCCGCACCCAGCCCTCCGCCTCGCGGACGGGCCTGGCGCGATGGCGACCGCTGCCCGGAGATGATCGATCTGCCACTCGGGTCTTTCGAGATGGGCGAGCGCCAGGACGACAAGTTCGCCACCGCTGTCGAGCGCCCCCGGCATTGGGTGGAGATCGCCCATGCCGTGGCGCTTGCCTGCTTTCCGGTCACGGTCGAGGAGTTCGCGGAGTTTTCCGGGGAGCGCGTTGCGCAAGCCGCAGCGCGTCTGCCCGTCGCCAGCGTGAGCTGGGAGGGCGCCGCCGCGTATTGCCAGTGGCTTTCGCATGTCACCGGCCATCCTTATCGCCTGCCGAGCGAGGCGGAGTGGGAATACGCGTGCTGCGCCGGGCAGACGACCGCTTTTCCGAACGGCGACACTCTTTCGATCGCCGACGCGAACTTCTGCTACGACGAGCACGGCCAAAAGATCGGCCCCGGCCGCCGCACTCCGGCCGGCGCGTATCCGCCAAATGCGTTCGGCCTGCACGACATGATCGGCAACGTCTGCGAGTGGGTTGCCGAGGCCTGGCACCCGGGCTACCTCGCTGCGCCGGTGGACGGTTCAGCTTGGAACTCCGGCGCGGAAATCGGCTTGCGCGTCCTTCGCGGCGGCGCGTGGGATTATCTTCCGCGCCTGCTGCGAAGCACGTGGCGCGACTGCCTTCACCCGCAAACCCGCCGCGACAACGTCGGCTTCCGCGTCGCCTGCGCCATGCGCGCTGCAGCCTGAAGCACGCGCGCCATTCCTGCTGCCGCACGCTTTTCTGACCCGCCGAACAAAACCTCTGCATGAAATCACTTCTGCCCGGGGCACCCACCGCCTCCAGCGATATCCCGCTTTTCCGTGCTCGCCGCCAGAGTTTGTCTGTCGAGGAAATCCTCCGCGGCATCCGCGACACCGCGGCGCTCCCGCTTGGGCGGAGCACCACGCTGCCGCCGGAGACTTACACCAGCGACGCGTTCTTTGCGTGGGAGAGCGAGCACATTCTGCGCAAGGACTGGCTCTGCCTGGCGCACCTTTCGCAGCTCCCGCGTGCGGGCGATTTCGTCACGCTCGATCTCCTCGGCGAGCCGCTGCTCGTGGTGCATGGCAAGGATGGCGTGGTCCGCGCGCTGTCGCGCGTCTGTCCCCACCGCGCGATGGATATCCTGCCGCCCGGCTTCGCGGCGCCCGGGCAGAACATCGCCGAAGCACGCGGCAGGGAGGCTGGCGCGGGGCACACGCGGCTCTTTCTCTGCCCGTATCAAGCGTGAGCCCGCTCGCTGTTCATTCCCGCATTCGCTCCCCGATGGAACTGCGCATTTTCAAGACGCTCTGGGGCCACGCCGCCGGCCTGGATGCCGCGCTCGCGGAGTGCCGCACGCACGGCTTCGACGGGCTGGAAGGGCCGCAGCCGATCGCGCCGCGCGGCCGCGCCGTGTTCCGGCAGCGGCTGGTGGATGAGGGGCTCAGCTACATCGCGGAAATCTGCGCGGCGGGCAGCTACGTGCCGCAGCCGCACACCTCCGTCGCCGATCATCTATCCTCGTTTGAAAAGCAGGCGGAAAGCGCGGCGGAGTGCGCGCCGCTTTTCCTCACGGTGCTCGCGGGGCGCGACGCGTGGAGCCTGGCGGAAAGCGTCGAGTTCTTCGGCGCGGCGATGGCTTTTGTGAAAAGGCTCGGCGTCGCGGTGAGCTTTGAAACGCACCGCAGCCGATCGCTCTTTCAGCCGTGGATCACCCGCGACGTTTTGCGGCAACTGCCCGCGCTCCGGCTCACGTGCGATTTCTCGCACTGGTGCTGCGTGTGCGAGCGGCTGGTGCTGGAGGAGGAGCCGGAGTTGCTCGCGCTTTTCGCCGCGCAGGCGCACCACATCCACGCCCGCGTCGGCTACGACCAGGGTCCGCAGGTGCCGCATCCCGGCGCGCCTGAATCCCGCGCCGCGCTGGAGGCACACGAGCGCTGGTGGGGCGCGATCTGGCGTGCGCAGGAGCGCGGCGGGCTCGCGGTTTCCACGCTGACGCCGGAGTTCGGACCGGACGGATACCTGCACACGCTGCCCTTCACGGGCGAGCCCGTGGCCGATCTCGCGGAGGTGAATCGCTGGATGCTCCGGCGTGAGCGCGAGCAGTTTGCCGCGCGCCATTCCCCGCTCGCCGCGTGACACTTCAAAGCTCCTGAAACTTTGCGATGAACTCAGAACCTTTGTTTGAAGAAGACCTGCCCGGCGGCAGCGCGTGGTCGTCCGTCGTGCGGCGCCACACAACCTTGCGCATCACCGATGTGGCTGGCGGCGCGAACGTTGGGCTCATGGCCTACCGCGCGAGCCAGCCGCTGGAACGGCTCAACCTGCCCGACACACTCAAGGCCCAAGGTACGGCGAAGCTCACGCGCGGCCACGTGCTGATGAGCGACATGGGTCGCGTGCTGCTTTCGATCACCGCCGATACCTGCGGCTGGCACGATCCGCTCGGCGGCCACGGCAGCGCCGCGCTCGTGCGGCAGCGCTATGGCGAGAGGACATATCAGGAAGCCCGCAACGATCGGCACCGCAACGCGCATGACAACTTCCTCGTGGAGCTCGGCAAGCACGGGCTCGGCAAACGCGACCTCGTCGCGAACGTGAACTTCTTCTCCCGGGTGGATGTGGACACCGATGGCGGGATGCAATTTCACACTGGAAACTCCGCGCCGGGCACGCACGTCGATCTACGCGCGGAGATGGATGTGCTGGTGGTGCTCGATACCTGCCAGCACCCGCTCGACCCGCATGAAACCTACGCCCCGCGGCCGGTGCGGCTTGCCCTCCTAGCGACACCACCGCCCGCCGCGGACGATGAATGCCGCAGTTTCCGTGCGGAAAACGGCCGCGCGTTCACCCTCACCGAACGGCTTTTCGGCGTCTGATTTCCCCTGCTCATGAGCACGCTCACCTTCATCGAAAGTCCGCTCGATCCCACACACGCCGCATACGATTTTACACTCCCGGCGGGCGATGGATGGATGCACGCGATCCAGCAGGGGCAGACCTTTCGCATCGTCGATCTGGAAGGCAACCAGGCTGTCGATACGCTCTTCTACAACGCGCACGACCCGTCGGACCGCTACTCCGCGCAGGACACGATCCGGGAGCAGCGCGGCATTTATCTCACGACCGGCACCCGGCTCATTTCCAGCGAAGCGCGCACCCTTCTCACGATCACCGCCGACACCTGCGGCCGCCACGACACGCTCGGCGGAGCGTGCTCGGCGGAAAGCAATCAGGTCCGCTACGCCCTAGAGAAGCGCGCGATGCACTCCTGCCGCGACACCTTTCTGCGCACGCTCGCGCACTGGGGCGGCAGATGGGGAAAGTGCGACCTCACGCACAATATAAACTTCTTCATGAACGTGCCCGTCGCACCGGATGGCGGCCTCCATTTCGCGGATGGCGTGAGCGCGGGCGGGCGCTACGTGGAGATGCACGCGGAGATGGATGTCGTGTGTCTGATCTCGAATTGCCCGCAACTCAACAACCCGTGCAACGCCTACCATCCGACGCCGGTGCGGCTGCTCATTTGGGATTGAAAACCGACACCATGCTTCCCTGGATTTACCTCACCCTCGCGACCGTTTCCGAGACGCTGTTCGGCATCGCGCTGTTTCATTCGCGCGGGTTCACGGTCTTCTGGCCCGCGCTGTTTTCGGTCGTGTGCGGCACCGCCACCGCGATCTTTCTCGGCGTGGCGATGAAGCATCTGCCCATCGGCCTCGCGGTCGGCATCTGGGGCGGCGCAGCCACGCTGGCGACCGCGCTTTACGGCATCGTGGCGATGGGCGAGCCGATGAATCCGCTGCGCCTCGCTTCCATCGCACTGATCGCCATCGGCATCTTCGGCTTGAAATGGACGACCGCCACGTGATGCCGCTCTTCTCGAAAGTCCTCGTCGCCAACCGCGGCGAGATTGCCTGCCGTGTCATCCGCACCCTGCGCGCGATGAGCATTCGGTCAGTGGCGATCTACTCCGAAGCGGATCGCCATGCCGCGCATGTTTTCGATGCGGATGAAAGCATCTGCGTCGGCCAGGCGCCGGCGCGGGAGAGCTATCTGAATGTCGAACGCATCCTTGCGGCGATCCGCGAGACTGGCGCGCAGGCCGTGCATCCCGGCTACGGTTTCCTTTCTGAAAATGCGGAGTTTGCGGAAGCGTGCGAACGCGCCGGTGTGGCGTTCATCGGGCCGACGCCGGAGCAGATTCGCTCGTTCGGTTTGAAGCACACGTCGCGCGAAATCGCGGAGGTGCATGGCGTGCCGCTGCTGCCGGGCAGCGGGCTGCTCGCGAGCGCGGAAGAGGCACGGAGCTCGGCTGCGCGCATCGGCTTTCCGGTGATGCTGAAAAGCACGGCGGGCGGCGGCGGCATCGGCATGCAGCTTTGCTCCTCGCCGGAAGAGCTGGCGGCGAAGTTCGAGACAGTGCGCAGTCTCGGGCGCAACAACTTCAAGGATGACGGGCTGTATCTGGAAAAGTTTGTCGCCGCCGCGCGGCACATCGAAGTTCAGATCTTCGGCGATGGCCGCGGCGGGGTCATCGCGCTCGGCGAGCGCGATTGCTCGACGCAGCGGCGAAATCAAAAAGTGATTGAGGAGACCCCCGCGCCGAACCTGCGCGACGACCAGCGGCGCGAACTCTGCGCAGCGGCGGTGCGGCTCGGGAAGGCTGTGGGATACAGGTCCGCAGGGACGGTGGAGTTCGTCTATGAAGCGGCGACGGAGACGTTTTCCTTCCTGGAAGTGAACACCCGTTTGCAGGTCGAGCATGGTGTCACGGAGCTGGTGACCGGCGTCGATCTGGTCGAGTGGATGATCCGCACGGCGGCGGGAGAACCGCCGGATTTGGCCGCCTATCAGCACGTGCCGCGCGGCCACGCGATCCAGGTGCGCATCTACGCGGAGGATCCTCAGAAGCACT
>CAXSDZ010000052.1:6676-8884 GCA_964235505.1 uncultured Chthoniobacteraceae bacterium | reverse complement strand
AGCCGAGTTCCGGTCTGCTCACCGCGGTGACGTTTCCCAGCGATGTGCGGTGCGATCACTGGATCGCGGCGGGGACGGAAGTCTCGCCTTTTTACGATCCGCTGCTCGCGAAGCTGCTCGTCTGCGCGGAGTCACGCGACACGGCAATCGCGAAGCTGGGCGAGGCGCTGGCCGCGACGCGGATCGATGGCTTCGAGACGAACTGCGACTATCTCGCGCAGGTCATCGCCAGCCGGGAATTCCGCGCTGGCGAAGTCTCCACCGGCTTCCTGCGCTCCTTCGCCTATCGCCCGCGCACGGTGGCAGTGCTCGATGGTGGCACGCAGACAACCGTGCAGGATTCCCCCGGACGCGTCGGCTATTGGGCCGTCGGCGTGCCGCCCTCCGGCCCAATGGATGCGCTCGCTTTCCGTCTCGGCAACCAGGTGCTCGGCAACGATGCCACCGCCGCCGGGCTGGAGATCACGCTCACCGGACCGACGCTGCACTTCCACACCGCGGCGACGATCTGCCTCACCGGCGCGCCGATGCGTGCGACGCTCGCGGGTGAGCCCGTCCCCTTCTGGCAAGCGGTGCCGGTGCCCGCCGGCCAGACGCTCGTGCTGGGCGCGCTGGAGGGCGCAGGTTGCCGCGCGTATCTGGCGGTGCGCGGCGGCTGGGATGTGCCGGAATATCTCGGCAGCCGGGCGACCTTCACGCTCGGAAAATTCGGAGGCCACGCGGGGCGCGCGCTGCGGATTGGCGACGTGCTGAAGCTCAGCGCAGCCCATGTGGAGCAGTCCATGCATGGACGTGACCGCGAGGCGAAAAGCCCATTCGTTTTGAAACCTGAGGCGCGTCCGCGATACACGAGCGACTGGGAAATCGGCGTGCTCTACGGGCCGCACGGAGCGCCGGATTTTTTCACGCCCGCCGATATCGAGATGTTCTTCGGAGGGGAGTGGAAAGTGCATTACAACTCCGCCCGCACAGGCGTCCGCCTCATCGGCCCGCGGCCGCAGTGGGCGCGGGATGACGGTGGCGAGGCAGGGCTGCATCCCTCGAATATTCACGACAACGCCTACGCGATCGGCGCGATCGATTTCACGGGAGACATGCCGATCATCCTCGGTCCCGATGGCCCCAGTCTCGGCGGTTTCGTCTGCCCGGCGGTTGTAGTGCAGGCGGAGCTTTGGAAGGTGGGACAACTGCGGCCGGGCGACCGGGTGTGCTTCCGCTGCCTCACTGCGGAGCAGGCTGCCGCGCTGGAGGAAGCGCAGGATGCGACGCTCGCCGGGGCGGAGACAGCACCGGCAGATGGGAGCGTCCCCAGCAGCGCGGCATCCTGGAAAGAGCAGGAGCCGATCGTGCTGCGCATCGCTGCGCGCGAGGGTTTGCCGGAGGTGATTTGCCGCGCGGCGGGCGACAAGTATCTGCTCGTGGAATACGGCCCGCTCGCGCTCGACCTCGATCTGCGCTTCCGCATCCACGCGCTGATGACGTGGTTTGAACAGCGCGAAGTGCCCGGCATCCTCGATCGGACGCCCGGCATTCGCTCCCTGCAAATCCACTACGAATCGCGCCTCCTCCCGCGGGCCGAACTGCTCGCGCTCGTCCGGCAGGCGGACGCGGAACTCGCGATCGGCGACGCCTTCGAGATTCCGGCGCGCATCGTGCATCTGCCGCTCTCGTGGGATGATCCCGCAACGCGGCTCGCGATTGAAAAATACACGACCGGCGTGCGCCCTGACGCTCCGTGGTGCCCGAGCAACATCGAGTTCATCCGCCGCATCAATGGGCTGGATTCCATCGAGCGGGTGAAGGAGATCGTCTTCGCGGCGAGCTATCTTGTGCTCGGGCTTGGCGACGTTTATCTCGGCGCGCCGGTCGCCACTCCGCTCGATCCGCGGCATCGGCTGGTGACGACAAAATACAATCCCGCGCGCACGTGGACGCCGGAAAACGCGGTCGGCATCGGCGGCGCGTATCTCTGCGTTTATGGGATGGAAGGGCCGGGCGGTTACCAGTTTGTCGGGCGCACGGTGCAGATGTGGAATCGCTTCAAAACCTCCGCCGATTTCGCCCCGGGCAAACCGTGGCTGCTGCGCTTCTTCGACCAGATCCGGTTTTATCCCGTGAGCGAGTCGGAGCTGATGAAATTGCGCGACGATTTTACGCAAGGCCGCTTCAAGTTACGCGTGGAGGAAACCACGTTCCGCCTGCGCGACT
>CAXSDZ010000052.1:6267-6666 GCA_964235505.1 uncultured Chthoniobacteraceae bacterium | reverse complement strand
CTACCACGCCTTTCTCCGCTCGATCGCGCCGGAGGCTGCGGCCTTCAAAGCGAGGCAGCAAGCGGCTTTCGAGGCCGAGCGTGAGCGTTGGATCGCGGCGGGTCTGGACGTTGTCTCGTCCGAGGAAAGCGAGGCGCAGAGCCAGCCTGAGACGCTGCATTTGCTCGAGGGAACCGTGGCCGCGCGCGCGCCGCTGCCGGCAAACGTCTGGCAGGTGCTGGTGAAGCCGGGCGACCAGGTCCGCGTGGGCGACAAGCTGGTGATTCTTGAAGCGATGAAAATGGAGATTCCGATCACCGCGCCCGCCAACGGCCGCGTCGGCGAGCTGCTTTGCGCGCCGGGCAAACTCGTGACGCCCGGCCAGGCGCTCTGCCTCATCGAAACGCTGTCATGAAGTGT
>CAXSDZ010000052.1:0-6257 GCA_964235505.1 uncultured Chthoniobacteraceae bacterium | reverse complement strand
CGCTTTCCCGCCTTCACGCTGGACGCGCTGAAGGGCGGCGTCGCTGCCGGGGCGGAGCCTGCCGAGACAGTTCGCGAGGTTTATCGCCGCATCGCGGAGCGCGGCGATGATGCTGTCTGGATCTACCTTCCGCCTTTGGACGAAGTCCTCGCGCAGCTTCCGACGGACCGCAGCCTCCCGCTCTTTGGCGTGCCCTTCGCGGTGAAGGACAACATCGATGTCGCAGGCTGGCCGACGACCGCCGCGTGCCCGGAGTTTGCCTACACCGCGGAGCGCGACGCGGCTGTCATCGCGCGGCTGCGCGCGGCCGGGGCGATCCCGATCGGGAAGACAAACATGGACCAGTTTGCGACTGGTCTGGTCGGCACGCGTTCGCCCTTCGGCATTCCACGGTCGGTGTTCGACGAGCGGTATATCTCTGGTGGTTCGTCGTCCGGGTCGGCGGTCGCGGTGGCGGCCGGGCTCGTCGCGTTTTCGCTCGGCACGGACACGGCTGGGTCCGGGCGCGTGCCGGCGGTATTCAACGGCATCGTCGGGCTCAAGCCGACGCGCGGACTCGTGAGCATGCGCGGCGTGGTGCCGGCCTGCCGCTCGCTCGACTGTGTCTCCATCTTCGCCGGGACCGCGGCGGATGCGCAGGCGGTGCTCGCGGTGGCGGAGGGCGAAGACGCGGACGACGCGTTTTCGCGGGCCCGGCCAACCGCAGGCGCAGGCTGGGGAAAGGCAATGCGCATCGGTGTGCCGCGGGGGGATCAGCTTCCATTCTTCGGCGATGCGGAAGCGCGCGAGCTTTTCGCGGAGGCGGTGAAGCGCGTCGAGCAACTCGGCCATGAGCGCGTCGAGATCGACTTCGCGCCGTTCCGCGAAGCGGCGAGTCTGCTCTATGCCGGCCCGTGGGTCGTCGAGCGGCTGGCCGCGATCGAGGACTTCTTTGCGCGCAGCCCGGAAGCGCTGCATCCCGTGGTGCGGCAGATCATCGGTGGCGCGGCCAGCTACCGCGCGGTCGATGCCTTTCGAGGCGGATATGAGCTGGAGCGTCTGCGGCGGCTCGCAGCGCGAGAATGGGCGGACATGGACGTGCTTTTGCTGCCGACCACCGGAACGACATACACGGTTGAGGCTGTGCTCGCCGACCCCGTGCGGCTGAACTCAAACCTCGGCACTTACACGAATTTTACCAACCTGCTGGACCTCTGCGGTATCGCGATCCCGGCGAGAATTCGCCCTGCTTCCGGTCTGCCATTTGGCGTCACACTGATGGCGTCGGCATGGAACGAAGCGAGCCTTTGCGCGCTGGCGCGGGAGTTCCTCCATGAGGCGCCTGGCCCGCTTGTCGCCGATGATCGGGTGTCCCTCGCAGTCGTCGGCGCGCACCTCTCTGGTCAGCCGCTGCATCATCAACTCTCCGACCGCGGCGCGCGCTTGATCCGCACCTGCCGCACCGCACCGGACTACCGGCTTTTTGCGTTGGCAAACACCACGCCGCCGAAGCCTGGGCTCGTCCGCGCGCCAGGCCTGGCGGGCGGGGGAATCGAGGTGGAAGTGTGGTCACTTTCCACTTCCGCGTTCGGCGACTTCGTGGCGCAAGTGCCACCGCCGATGGTGATCGGCACCGTGCGACTGGAAGACCACACCGCGTGCAAAGGCTTTCTGTGCGAGCCGTGCGCGATCGAGGGGAGCGAGGAGATCACCGCCCTGGGCGGCTGGCGCTCCTATCTGGCGGCGCTGCGCGGCACCTAGCACCGCTCCTCATTTACGCGACCCGCAAAGCGATGGTGCGGGCAGGCTGCGCCTTGCCCAGCGTGCCTTCGGCCTTGACCTCACCGCGGTCGCCCGGTTCTCTCCCGCCGATGTCCGCGCTATGCCAACCCTGCTTCGTCCGCATCGGACGAGTGCTCCTGGTCATGGCGCTGTGTGCGAGCATCGGCCTGCATTGGGCGGCGCTGCAGACCGTCGCATGGACGCATATGCTGGTGAGTTACTCGCAGCGCACGTCGCTCACCGCGGCGGTGAAAATGACCTTCGACGGCGATCATCCATGCGAGCTCTGCCAGCTCGTGAAGAAGGGGCAGAGTGAGGGCAAAAAGGATGATGGCGTCCAGACCGTCTTGAAGTGGGAGGCAGTGCTCGGTGCGGGCATCACGGTGCCGTTTCTTGCTCTCCGGTCGTGGCAGTATCCCGCCGGGATTTTCAGCGGTGCCACCGGGACAGATGTCCCACGGACGCCGCCTCCCCGAGCGTAGCTTCCGAGGCTGACGGCGGGACCGTGTCCTGACCGCCGGGAGGTCGCCGCATTTCGCGGCCACCACTGCGCGCTGTGCTCCCTCGCGGGAGAAGAACGCACGCCTTTCCGGCTTCCGCCATCAGCTCGCTTCGCCCCTCGATAATTCCACAAACGCCCGTCGCCGCGCGCGACGGGCGGGATTTTCCACGAGGGGCGCGGAGTCCTTGGAGCGCGCCTGGGAAGCGCCCGCCGCAAACGAAGGTTTTGCCGGCGATGTTCATACACCTCCACGGCTCCGGCCCCTCGCTGGATCCCTCTTTCACTCACGCACACCACTTTGCGGCCACCTGCCGCGCCGATCGCTTCACCTTTCAAATGCACTTCACTCGTTTCTTCATCATCGCACTCGTTTCCACGCTCGCCCTCCAGACCGCCCGCGCCGACCACGGCCCCGGCACTTCCGGCGGCGGCGCTTCCACCCTGTCCGGCGAGACCCTCAAGCCGGGCAAATTTTCCGCCGATGTCCGCTGGGATTTCACGGAATTCAAAGATCTCTCCGCCGATGAGGTCGCCCGCAAAGCGGAGCGCGCGGGCAGCATCGATCTGCTCGACCGCAGCTCCGTCTATGGCCTCAGCCTCGCTTACGGAGTCGTCGAGAACTTCCAGCTCAGCCTCAGCATCGGCTACTACAACGCGGTGCGTTCCCGCGAAGCCGAAGGGGCAGGGGACGAAGAAGAGCCCGCTGCGGATGACGCGGCTGGAGGCGAAGACGAAGCCGGTGAAAAACATCATGGCCCCGAATACACTCGCTCGAATCCAGACGGCCTCACCGACCTGCTGCTCACCGGCAAGTTTCGCGTGTATCGCGGTCCGCTCGGCCAGCTTGCGCTGATCGGCGGAGTAAAGATTCCGACCGGGCGCGACGAAGTGCGCAACAACGTGGGCGAACCGCTGGAGCCATCCGCGGCGGCGGGCACTGGCTCGTGGGACTTTGCTTTCGGGGCCGCGTATTCGCGCTTCCTCACGCCTCGGCTCACGCTGGATGCCAGTGCGCTTTACGCCCTGCGCACGGAGGCGCACGACTTCCGCCTGGGCAACCGCTTCGACGCAGGCGTGGCGCTTGCCTACCGCTTCACCGAGGACATTGAGCACTACCCGCAGGTCGCCGCTTTTGTGGAGGCAAACGTGCGCCATCTTGCGAAAAGCAAGGACATGGGCGAGTCCGATCGGAACACCGGCGGCACCGCGCTTTTCGTCAGCCCCGGGGTGCGCGTGGGCTTCAGCAAAAGCGCGAGCTTCACCGTCGCGCCGCAGATTCCGATCGTGCAGGCATTGAACGGCGAACAGCTCGAAACCGAGTTCCGCATCATCACATCCTTCAATCTCACCTTTTGATTCCGCACGGCTGGCGCCTCTCCCGCGAGCCGCGCCAGCCTGCATCTCCGCTCATGAAATTGCTCCTCCATTCCGCCCTTCTGCTCGCCGCGATCAGCAGCCCGCTTGCCGCCGCGCCGACCGCTGACAAGACGCCGCGCGGCACTTGCTACGTTTGCAAATACAACAACGATCTCGCGTGCGTGCAATTCCGCCTGAAGCCGGAAACACCGAAAGCAGTGTATGAAGGCCAGACCTATCTCTTCTGCGGCACAGACTGCCGTGACGCCTTCGTGAAGCACCCGGAAAAATACCTGCCGAAGCGCCGGTAGCACGGCTCCACGCGCGCCGCGGATTACTCTGCGCTCCCGCCCGCCGGCTCCACGTGCACCAGCACATCCACGATGGCGGAGTTCGATGCGCGCACGGCGTCCTTCACTGCGTGCGCGATGCGGTGGCCTTCGCGCACGGAGAGATCGCCATCGACCTCCGCGTGCAGGTCCACAAAGAGGTCGAGCCCCATCTTCCGCACGCGGCACTGGTCGATCGCCACCACGCCGGGCGCCGATGCCGCCGCCGCGCGCACGGCTTCCTCCACCGCCGCGGGCGGAGCGCTGTCCATCAGCTCATCCAGCGCGGGGAGCAGCAGCCGCCAGCCATTCCAGCCGATGAGCCCACACGCGAGCAGCGCCGCCCAGTCGTCCGCCGCCTCGTATCCCGCGCCGCCGAGCAGCGCGACGGAGATGCCGATGAAAGCCGCGCCCGAGGTGATCGCATCCGAGCGGTGATGCCACGCGTCGGTGCGCACCGCCACGCTGCCGATCGCTTCGCTGGCGTAGAGCACGCGGCGAAAAAGCAGCTCCTTGCAAATCACCACCGCGACCAGCACGAGCAGTGTAAATGCGGCCGGCGCGTGGTGCGGGGTGAGAATCTCGCGCACGCTTTCCAGTGCGATCCCGATCGCGGCGGCGATGACTGTGAAGGCGACGACAATCGCCGCGACCGACTCGGCTTTTCCGTGGCCGTAAGGATGCGTCACGTCCGGCGGGCGCGCCGCCAGTTTCAGCGCGCCCCAGACCACCAGCGATCCGAAGATATCGAGCGAGGACTCGATCCCATCAGCGATCAGCGCATACGAGTTGCCGAAAATGCCGGCGGCGATTTTCACCGTCGCGAGGACGCTGTTCACCGCCACGCCTAGCAGCGCGAGCTGCGCACCGATGGCCAGCCGCTGCGCAGTGGCGCTCGCGGCGGGGCGATCGTGCAGGGCTGTGGCGCTCATCTTTTCCATGCGGCTCGCCCTTGCATGCTGCATCGCCGCGCCGCTCTCAATGTCGAACTCACACGCGCCGCGCTGCGGAGGGGCGCGCGCCGCTGGGTTGTGGTGCTACTTCGCCGCCAGCACCTTTTCGATCGCGCCGGTCAGCTTCGCCGAATCCGGCGCCACGTCGGAATCGAACCGCGCGATGACCTTGCCATCGCGACCGATGAGAAACTTCCCGAAGTTCCACTTCACCGGACCCGGCGCGGGCGAGGCCGGTCCAGTCAGCTCCGCGTAAAGGGGATGCTGTTCCGGTCCTTTCACGTGAAGTTTGGAGAACATCGGGAAGCTCACGTCGAAGCGCGAAGAGCAGAACTTTTTGATCTCCGCCTCGGTGCCGGGCTCTTGCGAGCCGAAGTCATTTGCCGGAAACCCGAGCACCACGAGCCCCGCGTCTTTGTATTTGCGCCACAGCGCTTCGAGCCCCTCGTATTGCGGCGTGAAGCCGCATTGCGACGCCACGTTCACGACCAGCAATGCCTTGCCGGCATACGGTTTGAGAGACGTCTCCGCGCCGTCGATGTCGCGCAGTGGGATCGCGTAGAGCTTCGGTTCCGCCGCGTGCGACAGAGCGGGAGAAAGCGCCGCGCACGCGGCAAAGAGGAGAGCGGTGGAGAGATTCATCGCTGCCATTCAGGAGCGCGGAGCAGGCGCGGTGTCAAACCCCGCGCGCGTGGAGGCGCCAGCGGACCGGCATCCGCAGCGCCTCCCGTTCCGCGCCGCCCGGGGACGCGTGAACAGCGTGGCGCGAAGGAAAAGCACGCATTTGCAGGAGCGAATCGCGCCTGTAAAGAATGGGCGACCATGAGTCTCATCGTCGGCATCGATCTCGGCACCACCAACTCTCTCATCGGCGCGATGGACGCAGGCTTTCCGCTGCTGCTGGCGGATGCGGAAGGAAACCGGCTCACGCCGTCCGTTGTTTATTTCCCGCCGGAAGGTGAACCGCTGGTCGGCCAGTCCGCGGCGCGCATGCGCGCGGTCGAACCGGATTCGGCGATCTATTCCGCGAAGCGCTTCATCGGGCGGCGCGTGGGCGAGGAGGCGGAGGCCGTCGGCTACAGTCTCGCGGGCAAGCCTGGCACGCCGGTGCGTATCGCAGCCCGGGGAAAGGAATATGCGCCGGAGGAGATCTCCGCCTTTGTGCTGGCGAAGCTGAAACGCGATGCCGAGCGCGCGCTGGAGCAGCCGGTGACACGCGCGGTGATCACCGTGCCCGCCTACTTCAACGACGCGCAGCGCAGCGCCACCAAGGCTGCCGGGGAGCTCGCCGGCCTCTCCGTGGAGCGCATCGTAAATGAACCCACCGCGGCGGCGCTCGCCTACGGCCTCGACAAG
>CAXSDZ010000051.1:21973-22202 GCA_964235505.1 uncultured Chthoniobacteraceae bacterium | reverse complement strand
GCTGCTTTTCGGCATCCCGGCGGAAAAGGATGAGCGCGCGTCGCAGGCCTACGCGGAAGATGGCATCGTGCAGCGCGCGGTGCGGGCGCTGAAGCGCGAAGTGCCGGGACTGCTCGTGATCACCGATGTCTGCCTGTGCGAATTCATGAGCCACGGGCATTGCGGCATCACGGAGTTCCACGGCACACACGCGCACGTCGATAACGACGCGTCGGTCGAGCTGCTGGTG
>CAXSDZ010000051.1:2208-21963 GCA_964235505.1 uncultured Chthoniobacteraceae bacterium | reverse complement strand
GCAGTGTCCCATGCGAGGGCAGGTGCGGACATCGTCGCACCGAGCGATAGGATGGATGGGCGGATCGGCGCGATCCGTGCAGGTCTGGACGCCGCAGGCTTCACCGAAACAGTGATCATGAGCTACGCCGCGAAGTTTGCCTCCGCGTTCTACGGCCCATTTCGCGATGCGGCGGAAAGCGCTCCGCTAGCCGGCGACCGCCGCACTTACCAGATGGACGCCGCGAATGCGCTCGAAGCGCTGCGTGAAGTCGCGCTCGATGTGGCGGAAGGCGCCGACATCGTGATGGTGAAACCGGGGCTCCCGTATCTCGATATTGTGCGCCGCGTGAAGGACCGCTTTGGCCTGCCGACGGCGGTCTATAACGTCTCCGGCGAATACGCGATGATCAAAGCCGCCGCCGAGCGCGGCTGGCTGGATGAGCGCGCGACGGTGCTGGAGCAAATGGTTGCCTTCAAGCGCGCCGGCGCGGATTTGATCATCACTTACTGGGCGCGGCAGGTCGTGGAATGGCTGGGGAGGGGACAGTAGTTAGTGCTCAGTAGCCAGTAGCGCGTTGTTGAAGACTCTGAGCACTGACTATTGACCACTAACTACTCCTCCGCCGGCCTACATCCGCCCGCGCGCGCGATAGAAGCGGTGCCGCGCCGTGATCGTCTCGACGTATTTCCGCGTGATCGGGAAGTCGATCACCGCCAGCAGGTCCGCAGCATTAGCGTCTTCCGCCCGCGCCGTTTGCGCGATCCAGCGGTCCACGCGGGAGCGGCCGGCATTGTATTCCGCGAGCGCGAAGGGGACCGGATCAGCCTTCGCTTTCCACCGCTCCACCGCGCGTGAGAGATACCACACGCCGGCGTCGAGGTTCGTCTTCGGATCGAAAAGATCGGTCGGCATGAAAGTCTCCACCTTTTCCGCTTTCGCCCAATCGGCCGCCGCTGCTTCGCCTACTTGCATGAGGCCGCGCTCGCCGCTGGTGCCGACCTTGTCCGGCTGGAATTTGCTCTCCCGCCAGACCACGGATTTGATGAGCATCGGATCGACGCCATATTTACTCCCGGCATCGCGGATGAGCTCATCGTAATCCCAATAGCGTGAGCCGTGGAGTGAGGACTCCAGAGTGTAAGTGGGGTCCGGCGACAGCCATACGCGCGCCCCGGCGGCGGCGAGCGCGGCGACGGCGAGCACGAGGAGAAGCTTCGCGACGAATCGAAACATGGGCGCGGCAATCAAACGGTTGCCGGGGAAAAATTCGACAAGAAACGGGGCCACGCGCCATCTTTCCGCCATGCCCTTTTACGCACGCATCATGGTCGATGATTCGGGCGGGAATGCTTTCGACTACGAGCTTCCCGCCGGAGCGGCGGCGACGCTGCAGGTCGGCTCGCGCGTGCGCGTGCCGGTGCGGACGCGGACGGCGCTGGGGACGATCGTCGGTCTCAGCGATACCACGGAAGTGCAGGGCGTGAAGCTGATCCACAGCGTGATCAGCGCCGAGCCGATCCTGAATCCGGTGCTTATCCGGCTCGCGGAGTGGATGACGGATTACTACTGCTGCTCGCTGGAAGCCGCGCTGCGCAGCGTGCTGCCGCAGGTGATCCGCAAGGCCGAGGTCGGCCACAAGACGCAGCTCTTCGCGCGGCTCGCGCGGGCGGTGACGGAGGAGGAGCTGGCGACCGTGAAGAAGAAGGCGCCGATCCAGGGCGGAGTCCTCGAGCATCTCATCGCGCAGGCGGGCAAGCCGGTGGCCGTGGCGGAGCTCGCCGTGGCGTGCGACGCCGGGTATCCCGTGGTGCAGGCGCTGGTGAAAAAAGGATTCGTCATCACGGAGGCGGCAAAGGTGGAGCGCGATCCGTTTGAAAAGGAGATCTTCGTGCCGGGCGGGAAGCTGGAGATGAATCCCGAGCAGATGGTGGCGTTTGGGCGCGTAAAGGCTGCGCTGGAGGCGGCTGTGGAGCGTGGAGCGTCGAGCGTCGAGCGTCCGGCGGACGCGGACTCGACCGACGCTTCACGCTCCACGCTCCACGCTCCCCCAATTCCCCCTCCCAAGCCGCTCCTGCTCCATGGCGTCACCGGCTCGGGCAAGACGGAAATCTATCTCCAGGCCATCGATCTCGTCCTCGAGCGCGGGCAGACGGCGATCATGCTCGTGCCGGAGATTTCGCTCACGCCGCAGACCGTCGAGCGCTTCAAGTCGCGCTTCGCCGCGATGCAGCACGAAGTCGCTGTGCTCCACTCGCATTTGAACGAAGGCGAGCGGCACGACGCTTGGCATAAGATCCGGAGCGGGCGCGCGCGAATCGTCATCGGCGCGCGCTCGGCGATCTTTGCGCCGGTGCAAAACCTCGGGCTTATCGTCGTCGATGAAGAGCACGAGAACTCTTACAAACAGGAGGAAACGCCGCGCTACCACGGGCGCGACGTGGCGGTGGTCCGCGCGCACATGGAGCGCTGTGCGATCCTGCTGGGCAGCGCCACGCCTTCGCTGGAAAGCTACTCGAACGCGGTGCTCGGCAAGTATGAGCTGCTGCGGCTCACCATGCGCGTGGACGACAAGAAGATGCCCTTCATCCGCATCATCGACATGCGCATGGACGCGCGGAAGAAGGGGAGCGTGCTCAGCGAGCGGCTCATCACCGCGCTCGAGGATCGGCTGAAAAAGCGCGAGCAATCGATCCTGTTTCTCAATCGCCGCGGCTTCTCGACTTCCTGCATTTGCCAGCGCTGCGGATATGTGTGCGAGTGCGAGCACTGCTCGGTGTCGCTCACCTTTCACCGCGCCGCGAACCGGATCGTCTGCCACATCTGCGGCTACCAAACCGTGGCGCCGCACAAGTGCCCGAAGTGCGACGACCCGAGCGTGCGCTACGACGGCACCGGCACGGAAAAGGTGGAGGACGTCGTCTCACGCATCTTTCCAAAAGCGATCGTGTGCCGCCTAGATGCTGACGTGATGCAGAAGCGCGACGCCTTCCGCGAGACGCTCGGCGCCTTCCGCGTGGGCAAGATCGACATCCTCGTCGGCACGCAGATGATCGCGAAAGGGCTGCACTTTCCAAACGTCACGCTGGTCGGAATCGTCAACGCCGACCTCGGCCTGCACCTGCCCGACTTCCGCGCCGGCGAGCGGACCTTTCAGCTCCTCACGCAAGTCGCCGGTCGCGCCGGACGCGGCGACGTGGAGGGCGAGGTCTTCGTGCAAAGCTTCACGCCGTTCTCGCCTGCGATCCAGTTTGCGCGGCACCACGATTTCGAGGGGTTTTGGGAGCAGGAGATCGAGTTTCGCAAGGGGTGGACCTACCCGCCTTTCAACCACATGGTGCTGATCTCCGTGCGCTCCGAGCACCAGACCCGCGCGCAGTTTTCGATCGATACCCTCGCCCGCCGACTGCGCGAAGAGCCGCCAAAAGGAACAATCATCAGCGTCCCCACGCCCGCGTCTTTAGAGAAGTCACACTGCCAGTATCGCTTTCACCTCATGCTGCGCACGCGAGGCATCGTGAAGCTCTCCCGCTACATCCGCGCGGTGTTGGAAAAGCTGACCTTTCCCGAGGATGTCACGGTGACGGTGGATGTGGATGCTTACCAGTTGCTGTGATTGACCAAGCTTCGGCAGGAACTTTCAAGGCAAGTGCGAAGAGCGCATGTTTAACATCCACCAGTTGCTCATCTTCGCGGCGCGTGCTGGCAATGTGTCGCTGGTGCAAGCACGGATAGCTGCTGGTGGAAATCCTCGTTACTTCGATACTAGATATGGCTCAGCGTTGCTCGCTGCCATCCAAGGTCACCATGCGCCAGTCGTGGACTATCTTCTCTTGCAAGGAGCGGATTTGCAGACGGTGAATGAGCGAGGACAAGGAGCGCTTGAGTATGCTTTGTATTGGCAGGACGACGAGATAGTCGTGCTCCTGCTGCGATGGAATGCACGCCTTCAGCCACATGCGTTGCCGAACTTCAAGCGAGCGCTCTCAGACTGCATGCAACGGCAGGCGAAACCGTGATGACGGCCGGTCAGGTCGCTGACATTCATGTGGCGTGCAGACCTGAGAAGCTGTCTGGCTAAAACTTGCGCGCCCCGCTCTGGCGCGGGGCAGGAAGCGGAGGGTTTTCACCAAACAGTTGTTGAGAGCCGCGCCGCCTTCGCCCTGATCCCTCCACTGCGCTCCGGCTCACGCGTTTTCACAAAGCGACACCGCTCGGACGGAGTTTCGGTCGGGATGGCTGGGCGTGAGGGCTCACCGCCTTTCGAAAACGAGCATTGCTCGCGTTGCACCGCTAAGCGGCTAGGGCTTTCTTATCCAAACCGTAGCCTCGCTTCGCTCAACCAACGGCTACTCAAGTCATCGGCGCACCGCGCCTGCGGCGCTTGTCGCGCTTGCGATGACATCCAGGAGAATCCGGTGCCTTGAGCTTTCCGCAGAAAGCGCTGACAACACTCAAGCTCCCCAATGAAAACGCTCAAGACGATCCTGCAAATCCCGTTGCTCTTGCTCATTATCTATCTTGGCTCCATGACTACTGGTGAGGTTTTTCGGACCATCCAGTTCCTGGCTACCCATCAACGCGGTTACGCCGACCTGCATTGGCATTCCTACGCGCACCTCGTCTTGGGTGTGCTCGAAGTTGCGGTCTTAGTCTTGCTCTATCGCAAGCTTGAGCCACGCCCAGCTCAACTCATTCCCACCCGCGACGGCAGCAGCACTTGAAAGCACGTCCGGCCCGGCTCGCTCTGGTGGCGCAGGACTCCGCCGAGCTGCTGCACGCAGCCGGTGGCGACATTCAGGCCGAGGCCGGCGGCGTTTTGCTTACGCTTCGTCGAGAAGAACGGTTGGAAGACTTTCTCCTCCATCCCCGGCGGGATGCCGGGGCCGTTGTCGGTGATCTTTACTGCCACCCATTGGATTGGCTGGGCGGCGCAGCTTGTGCCGCTCGCCGCCGCATGGTTCGCGGTAGGCGGCTCGGGCGCGATCTCGATGCGGACGGTGCCGCCGGTGGCGAGCGTCGCTTCGCAGGCGTTGCGCACGAGCTCGAAAAGGACGGTTTTCAGCCGGCTCGTGTCGGCCCAGACCGGCGGGACTTCGGGCGGGCAATCGAACTCCAGCCGGGTGCGCTTGCCGTGCATCGCCTCGAAGCACGGCCGCAGCATCGGCACGAAAGTCGCGAGGTCGATCTCGCGCCAGACAACCGCGGACGGGCGCACGAGCGTGTGGGTGCGGTCCATCAAATCGGAGGCGGCGCGAGCGCCTTCCTTGATCTTCACCAAGCCCTCGCGCGTGTCCTTGTCGAGGCCGTCGTTTTCGAGCATCAGGCCGACGTAGCCGTGGAACAGCGTGAGGATGTTGTTCATCCGGTGCGTGAGGCCGCGCACGAGCTGGTCCGGGTGGGCGAGGGATTGATCCATGGGTGAGAAGGCGCGTGGTGAGAAAGCACGCGCCGTGCTCAGGGGTAGAGAGCAGTAGGAAGTGCTCAGTGCTCAATGTGAGCGGTCGCTGCAGTGCCGAGCACGGATGACTGACCACGTTCAGATCAGCACCACACTCCACGCAGCCGGCTCCCCGCGCCGGAGCTCCAGCCAGGCGTGGCTCGCGGGCGCGCCGCGGTTTGGGCGGGTGATGCAGCCGGGATTGAGGAAGCGCGTGCCGGCGATCATCTCATCGCGCGGCACGTGCGTGTGGCCGTGGAGCAGGAGATCGAAGCCGGGCGGCACCTGACGCGGCGGGACGTGGATGAGGAGGATGCGGAAGCCCTCGATCTCCAGCTCCAACTGCCACGGCCAATCCGGGCAATCGTCGCAATTGCCCCGCACAACTCGCAGCGGCGCGCTGAGTTCGCGCAAGGAAACGAGGATCGGCTCGGTGGTGACGTCGCCGAGATGCCAGATTTCATCCGCCCCACGAACTGCCTCACGAACATGGGGCGGAAGGCGGTTGTGAGTGTCGGCGAGGACGGCGATGCGCATGGCGGAGCGGAGCAGCGCGGGCTTTCACCGAACCAGTAAGGAAGGCGGATGCCAACAGCACGGCTGCGACCCGCGTGGCAGGCCCGCCCTCAGCATCACGGTGTGACGGCTGCCTTGCGCGCAGCAGATTGCACTTCAAAGGAGTTCTGGATCACGTCGCGAACCCGCTCGCCGGTGGCCACTTTGAAGGTTTGGTAATCGACGTTCCCGTCTTTGCCGATGATCACGAGATTGAAATCATCCTGCTGCACGCCATACGCGCCCGCGACCGCGGCCCCGTTGTTGAGGACAGCGAAAGGGATGTCGGACTTTACCGGCCCGTCGCCGGGATTTCGGAACGCCACGGCGAAGACGACCTTGCGGCTGGCGAACTGCTGGTAGATCTCGCCCAGATAGCGGAGCTGCTTCTTGAAAGCACCCTCACGCGGAGAGTCGGCGATCACGAGCACCACGGGTTGCCCGCGGAGGCTGCGCAGCGATTGGATCTTATTCCCCGGCCCGAGAAAGGAGAAGTTCGGCGCGGGACGCAGCGCGGCGGCCTGCGTGAGGGAAAGCGAGGTGGCGAGCAGCAGCGGAAGAAGGAGGCGTTTCACAGCAGAGAAAGAAGCAGCGGAAACGGCAGCGAACACGGATCGAGCGGGAGCGGCAAGCTCGCAGCAACGGGGTGGAGGGATCGGGGCGAAGGCGGCGAGGGCTTCACGCAAGCGGAAACTGCTCTAGCGGTCCGAAGCTGACGCACGTTGCAGGAAGGCGAATGCCAGGTGCGCCGATTTCCAGTTGTCGAGATAGTTGAACGCGAGCGCCTGGTGCAGGAACACGATTAACCAGAAAGCTACCTGATAGCGCGTCTTGGCGATTTTGTGCCGGAGCTTGCGCTGAGCCAGAAAGGCCGCTGGCCAGCCGCCCGCCAGCTCCGCAAGGTGAAGCGTCGATTCCGGGATGCGCCATTCACCCGCCACGGCTTTGCGCTTGTCGCGCGAGTAAAGCACCCAGGTCGCGACGCAGACGGCGACCCAAAAACCGAGCACCCAACGCACTTCAACCGTGTGCGAAAGCTCCCAAAGCGCGCAGCCCGGAAAAACCAGCAGCAACGTGAGGGCGAGGAAAGCTTCCCACGTGATAACGCCCCGCGCCCCCCTGTGATCTCGCGGCCGCGTTTCCCGCCGGTCGCGGCCGTCGTTTGCCCGCGCCTCCCTCACACCTTCATGATGTCCGCTTCCTTCAGGTCCGTCGCAGAGTCGATCTGCTTCACGGAATGGTCCGTCAGCTTCTGGATTCCCTTTTCGTAGGTTCCCAGCTCGTCCTCGGAAATCGCGTTTTCCTTCTGCCCTTTTTTCATCCCTTCCATCCCGTCGCGGCGCACGGAGCGAATGCGCACCCGGGCTTCCTCCGCCATTCCCTTGATGGCTTTAACGAGATCGCGCCGGCGCTCTTCGGTCAGCGGCGGGATCGGCAGCCGGATGATTTTTCCATCGGTCGCCGGATTGATGCCTAGCTTAGATTCCTTGATCGCCTTCTCGATGGCTTTTGTGGTGCTGACGTCGAAGG
Organism: uncultured Chthoniobacteraceae bacterium; assembly: GCA_964235505.1. Classification (GTDB taxonomy): domain Bacteria; phylum Verrucomicrobiota; class Verrucomicrobiia; order Chthoniobacterales; family Chthoniobacteraceae; genus CAXSDZ01. The sequence goes on along the minus strand of CAXSDZ010000051.1, from coordinate 14,459 downwards.
GCTGAATAACTAGCAGCCGCGGCTCCGGCGTCGTAATCAACGCGAGCTGCTTGAGCTTCATGACGGTGTCGTAGGCTTCCACGTCGAGGTTCTCGACTAATGCAGGCGAGGCCTTGCCCGTGCGCACGGAGGAGAACTCGTGGGTCATGTAATCGACGGCTTTTTCCATCGCTGCCTCGGTGTCTAGAAGGATTTCGTCAGGGTCCATGTGCGTGAAAAGTAAGAAGAAGTCAGTGCTCGGTCGTCCAAATTCAGTCAGCAGAGCACGTTGGTAGGAAGGAAATCGGGTCAGGTCGCCGCATCCGCGGCTTCTGGACGGAGCATTGCCTACCGAGCACTTTCCACCTCGCCGCTTACCAGCGTCCCGACCGGCATGCCTAATACCGCATCGCGAATATTCTGCGGCGGCATCATGTCGAAGACGATGATGGGGACTTTGTTTTCCATGCAAAGGGTGAAGGCTGTGGAATCCATCACTGCGAGCCGCTGCGTGAGCGCCTCGGAGTAGGTGATGCGGTCGTATTTCGTAGCCGTCGGATCTTTGAAAGGGTCGGCCGTGTAGATGCCGTCCACCTTTGTCGCTTTCAAGATCACCTCCGCGCCGATCTCGCTGGCGCGCAGGGCGGCGGTGGTGTCGGTGGAGAAAAAGGGATTGCCCGTGCCGGCGACGAAAATGACGACGCGCCGCAGCTCCAGATGGCGCATCGCGCGGCGGCGGATGAATGGCTCCGCGACGCTCTGGATGGGGATGGCGGTCTGCACCCGCGTGGGCACGCCGAGCCCTTCCAGCGCGCTCTGGAGCGCGAGGCCATTGATGACCGTGGCCAGCATTCCCATGTAGTCGGCAGTGGTCCGCTCCATGCCGCGATGGCTGGCGGAAAGCCCGCGCCAGATGTTCCCGCCGCCGACGACGACGGCCACTTCCACGCCCATTCCATGCACCTCGGCGATCTGCGCGGCGATGCGCCCGACGATCTGCGGGGAGAGGGTTTCCTTGCTGCCGACCTCCCTCAGCGCCTCGCCGCTGACCTTCAAAACGATGCGCCGATACCGCGGCGACGAGGCAGCGGGGGAAGGGGCAGGTGTCGTCGGTTCGGCTGGGGACATCGCGCCGGGAGTGAATACGAAACGCGCGCGGCATGGGAAGGGGAAAGAAGGCGTGGAGCCGTCCGCATTGCGTGGTGCCGAGTGGTGCGCTGCCTTAGAAAATCTGAGCCGTGGCGAGGGAGCAGTTTTTTCCTCCGCGCCTCGCGCTCGTTTCCGCGCCACCGCCCGTTTTCTATTCACCGCAGCGCCGATGGCAGCGGTGCTGCGCTTCTCCCGTCCCACATGCCACGCCTCCTTCAGTTTCTTCGCCACATTCGCTTTCCCGAGCGCGCGATTCTCCTCTCTCTCGGGCTGCTGGCGGGCATGTTGTGGGGGTTTGTGGCAATCGCCGACGAAGTGCTCGAAGGCGGCAGCCAGCACTTTGACGAGCACATCCTCCGCGCCCTGCGCCGGGCGGATGATCCCGCGATGCCGATCGGTCCGGTGTGGCTGCACGAGGTCGCGCGCGACGTGACGGCGCTCGGCGGCATGGCGGTGATCCCCCTGATCACCTTTGCGGTGCTCGGCTATCTCGCGTTTGCTCGGAAGGGCCGCGCCGCCGCGCTGGTGCTTGCCTCCGTGGCGGGCGGGCTGCTGGCGAGCCTCGTGTTGAAGCACTTCTTTGCGCGGGAACGCCCAAGTCTCGTGGCGCATCTTGATCAGGTCTATACGTCCTCTTTTCCCAGCGGGCATTCGATGCTCTCGGCCGTGACTTATCTCACGCTCGGCGCGTTGCTGGCGCGGACCACGACGCACCGCCCGCTGAAGCTTTATTTCCTCGTCGTCGCCGCCACGCTCACGCTGCTCATCGGTTTAAGCCGGGTGTATCTCGGCGTGCATTATCCGACCGATGTGCTCGCAGGCTGGTGCGCCGGAATCGCATGGGCGTTGCTCTGCGCAGTGGTCGCCCGCGGGTTGCAGCGCGCGCAGAAAGTGGATCCGCCAACCGCGTGACGGCATGCGCAGCGGTGCCGTTCGTTCTGCAATGCTCGATCGCCGCGACCAAGGAAACGCAGGAAGGCGGAGCGAACTGTGACCCGCTGCCGTGTTCCGTGCGGCACATCCCCGCGCAGGTCGCACCCGGATTTGCCGCCATGGAGAACCGCACACTGTGCGCCGACCGAAGAGATCATACCTATGGAACTCAACACACTGAAAGACCTCTACATTCACGAGCTCAAAGACCTTTACAGCGCCGAGAAGCAGATCATCAAAGCGCTGCCGAAGATGGCGAAGGCCGCTTCCAACGAGCAACTCTCTGCTGGCTTCAAGCAGCACCTCGAAGAAACCAAAGTGCAGGCCACCCGGCTGGAGCAACTGCTCGAAAGCCACGGCCAGACCACGCGCGGACCGAAGTGCAAAGGCATGGAAGGCGTGCTGGCCGAGGGGCAGGAGATGATCGAGGAGGAAGCGGATGAGGAAGTGCGGGACGCGGGGCTCATCGCTGCGGCGCAGCGCGTGGAGCATTACGAGATCGCTGGCTACGGCTGCGCACGCACCTACGCGCAGATGCTGGGCGACAAACAAGGCGTGAAGCTTTTGCAAACCACTCTCGACGAAGAAGGTGCGACGGACAAAAAGCTCACTGAGCTCGCCACGTCGGTCATCAACATTTCTGCTCAGAAGTAAGCGGGCTTGGGGAGCGGACTCCCACGTCATTTTCAAAGCCAGCGGCCGATTTCGGTCGCTGGCTTTTTGTGTTTTCGGCCTTCAGGAAGCGAGCGGAACGTCCGTTCGGAGGAGCGGGAAGAGGCGGATGTGTCTTGTGTTCGTCTAGATGACAGAATCCGACACAAACTGTCGGCCATACGGACACAATCCGTGGAGAGAAATGGGCTTCCTCTCTGTGAAACCCAAGTGGCACCGCCATTGCTAAAGGTCGGCTGCGCAATGCTTGCATGTCCAACCACCGCCCTTCCCGCTCCGACCCGGCTCGTGAGCACAGGGCGCTGAGGCATCGCTGAAGAGACTGCTGAATCCCAACCGAAGAAACACTCCACACTCCGAAACCGATGACCACTCTGCTCCCCGCTCCCGCTCCTGCCAACGCCGTTCGCACGACGCGGACCCCTGAAGTCTCGCCGCTTGATCTGACCGACGAGCAGCTCATGCGGATGATTCAGCTCCGCCAGCCCGAAGCGCTCGCCTATTTGCACGATCGTTATTCCTCCACACTGAAGGCGCTCATCATGCGCGTGCTTCACAACGAAGCCGAAAGCGAGGACATGCTGCAGGAAATCTTTATGGAGATCTGGAACCGGGCGGAAGGCTACGATCCGGCGAAAGGCAAGCCGCTCGGCTGGTGTGTGACGCTGAGCCGCCGCCGCGCCATCGATCGTCTCCGCAAGCGCGAAGCCTACGGCCGGATGGAAGAGCGTCTGCTTGAAGAGACCAAACACGATCCGCAGGAAATCTGCGGCCAGATCGAGGAAGACATCGCTCATGCGGAAATGCGCGAGCACCTCAATAAAGCGCTCGTCAACTTGCCTCCGGCGCAGCAGCAAGTTGTAGAACTGGCCTACTATAAAGGCATGAGCCAGCGCGAGATTGCCGCCGCCACCGGTATTCCGCTCGGCACCATTAAGACCCGCCTCGAACTCGCGTTGAAGAAGATTTCCGTTGCCCTGCAAGGCATGGAAGACCTGCTCTGAGCTGCCTCTGCGGAAGACTCTTTTCCGCTCAATTTCCTCAGCCAACCTCCGAATCATTCGGAGGTTGGCTGATTTGTTTTTGTGGTCCATCACTTCCGCAGGAGCAGAACGTTTTACGCCGCGGAAGAAGTAGCATTCGCGTGCGCCGGTTTGCTCGGTGTTCCTTTGATTGCTACCCATTCGGCATTTCCGCAGCATCACTGCACATTCACATGGCCGACACCTTCTTCCTCACCACCGCCATCGACTACACCAATGGCGCGCCGCACATCGGCCACGCGTATGAAAAAGTGCTCGCCGACGTCATCGCGCGCTACCGGCGGCTCAGGGGCGAGAAGGTCTTCTTCCTCACCGGCGTCGATCAGCACGGGCAAAAGGTGCAGCAATCTGCGGACAAGCAGGGCATCGCGCCGCAGGAGTTCGTGGACGGACTCACCGCGAAATTCCGCGCCCTTTGGGAGAAGCTCGATGTCCGCTACGACCAATGGGCAGCCACTTCGGACGATCGACACAAGCGCTGTGTGCAGGCTATTCTGCAGCGCCTTTGGAGCGAGCACGATCCTGCCACCGGCGAGAGCCGCTGGATTTATAAAGACAAACGAGCTGGCTACTACAGCGTGCGGCAGGAGCAGTTCCTTACCGATAAAGAGCGCGGGGTTGATGGCGAGTTCGGTCCGGAGTGGGGCGAAGTAGAGTTCCGCGAAGAGGAAAACTATTACTTCCGACTTTTGAGGCACAAACAGTGGCTGCTCGACCTTCTCGCGCACCGCACTGACTTGGTCCTGCCCAGCTTCCGTCTCGGCGAGCTGCGAAACGCGGTCGAAAAGCTCGAAGGCGACCTTTGCATTTCGCGCCCAAAGTCCCGCCTCGCGTGGGGCATCCCTTTTCCCTTCGACGAGAGTTTCGTGACCTTTGTCTGGTTTGACGCGCTGGTGAATTACATCTCCTTTGCCCCCGGCTACGATCCCGCGCCCGGCGCCGACCTCACTGAGTTCAGGCGCTGGTGGAAGTCCGCCATCCACATCATCGGCAAAGACATTCTCATCCCGGCGCACGGTGTCTATTGGCCGATCATGCTCCACGCCCTAGGCTTCGCCGATAACGAAATCCCGCGGCTGGTCGTCCACGGCTGGTGGAATGTCAGCGGCGCCAAGATGAGCAAGAGCCTGGGCAACGTAGTAGATCCCGATGCGCTTGCAGACAAATACGGAGCTGAAGCTTTGCGGTATAATTTGATGAGCGACATCACAACCGGGAAGGATGCGGATTTCAGCGAGGAGTTGCTTGTTGGCCGCTACAATAACAGCCTCGCCAATGCGCTGGGAAACTTGCTCAACCGCACGCTAAGCATGGCGCACCGGTATCGGGATGGAGTCATCAGGATATGGGAGAGTGACGAGCCTGCCGGTCGCGTCCCCTATAAGAGCTGGGAGCAGAAAAATAGGTCGCAGACAAGTGCAGGAATGGCCGCTGCAATGCTCGCTGTGTTTGAGCCATCCGAGGCAATCAAGCACATGAGTTCGGTGATAGGTTCATGCAACCAATTCATCGAAGATAATGCGCCGTGGAAGCTCGCCAAGTCGTCCGTGCCTGAAGATGTCGCGGGGCTGGACATTGTGCTTTATACCCTCGCCGAGTCACTTCGCATCATCGCCATCCTCCTTTCCCCAGTCCTGCCAAAGGCCGCACACGGCATCTTTGATCAACTCAACTGGAAGATGGATCAGAGCGGCAATGACTTCCGATTTCACCTCGCCGATACACAGTGGGGCGGCTTGCCGGATGGACACGTGTTAGGCAAGCCCACGCCACTCTTCCCGCGTATCGAAGCCGTTGACGCAGCGAAGTAAGCCCACCAACTTGCCCGCATGAGCGCGTCTGATTGCTTGGAACAGATTCGTCAATTGCCGCCGGAGGATTTCCGTTTAGTGCAAGAGGAGCTGTTGGAAGACTGGGTGGATGCTTGTCTGGAAAATCGAGTGTTGGCTTGGGAGCTCGAGGCGGTGGCAGACCATGCGATCGAAGATCACAGGGCTCGACGTTCCATCCTGCTGGAGGTCTTCCTTAAGGAAGAGTCGGAGCCATCTGCGTCGCTAGTCCACGGGTGAAAAGGGTTGCGGGTCGTTGATCAAGTCGCGGACTACCCGGGAGTTCTGGGACGATTACCATCGCTGCCCGTTGCATGCTCAGCAGGCGGTGCGGAAGGCATACCAGCTTTGGCGAGAAAATCCTCGCCATCCATCGCTCCGATTCAAACCTATCGGGCGCTATTGGTCCGTCCGCATCGGTCGGGGTAACCGTGCGATCGGGATGTATTGAAGGCGATACCATCGTGTGGTTTTCCATTGATACTTCGCACGATAACTACACGCGTCTGATCAGCGGGAAGGGCTAAAAGAAGTGCCGATACTCTTCCATCTCCGCTTCCAACCGCTGGCGGAGCTCGGCATGCGGATCGATGAGCTTACCGCTCCGTGCGGCGGTGACGCAAAGCCGCGCCATGCCGAGCGCGTCTTCCACGGAGACATACTCGGGGGCGATCTGCTCGTCGGGGCCGCAGTTGTGGTAGTTGCCGAGCGCGACACACAGACCCGCGGTGCGGTAGCCGTAGAGTTGATAAGCTGTCGCTTCACAGGTGCCGCCTTGCATGAGCGCGCGTTGACTTGGGATGCCGGCTGCCTTGGAAAGGCTGAGGAGGGCCGCAGTGGCGCGCGAGTCGAAGATAGAAGTGCGGTCGCCGACGCGGACGATCACACCATCGCCCATCCGCACGGGCCCGCCGCGCTCGGAGCTGGTCTCCAGCGAAACAACGGTGATCTGCTCGGGCACTCGATGCCCCTTCGCGAGCTGAATCGCGCCGACAAAGCCAACTTCCTCCGCGCGGGTGAAGAGCCCGTAGCACGCTGCCTCCGCGCCCGTCCGCTCCAGCTCCTGAAACATCGCCACGACGGCGGCGCAGCCGATGAGATCGTCGCAGGCGCGGGAATGGATGCGGCCTTCGCGCAGCTCGAACGCTGGCAAATCCCACATCGCGAATGCGCCGAAGTCGCGCGTCGGCGACCGCTTCGCCCGATATGCATCGGGCACGCCGCCGAGGAACTCCTCGCCGACATACGCGGGGTGATCCATATGCGCGGCAAAGGCAAAGCGCGGCTCGGCATTTCCGCGCTGATAGCGAGCGATCACATTGCCAAACGCATCCTGCTCCTGCGCGACGTGCGGACATTGCGCGAGCTGGAGATGGATCTCTGCCCGGACGAGGTCTTCAAAGAATGGCGCGGTCGGCTGCGCGAGCAGGGCTCGGGCGACTTCGAGGAAATGAGCGGAGTCCATGCGGGAAGATGTTTGTCAGCCGGAGAGGAAACGAGGATGAAGAGGAAACGAAATCCTCATGACGAGTGGCGAAGGCAGATTGCGGCCGGCGACATTGGTCAGCGGTGCCTCCTCATTGGTCACTCAACCGTCATTTGTGCTTCGTTATCTCCATTTCGTGTCCCGCTGGAAATCATTCCGCTACCACCTCGAAGCGCTCGGCTGCCGCCTGCTCGCGCGTGCGATCCCGCGGCTGCCGCGCCGGACATGCGTCCGGCTCGGTGAGATACTCGGCGCGCTGGCATTCCGGCTGGATCGGCGCGGGCGGGCGGTGGCGCTGGCGAATGTCGCGTGCGTTTTCGGCGACCGCTTTTCCCCGGCGGAGCAGCGCGAGATCGCGCGCGGCGGCTACCGGAATTTTGCGCGGACGATGTTCGACCTCTTTTGGGCGCAGCGGCTCACGGCGGAGAACTATGCGCGCTGGATGCAGCCGGAGGGATTCGTGGAGCTCCGCGAGCGGATGGAGCGCGAACGCCGCGGCGTCGTCTTCATCGGCGTGCATCAGGGGAGCTGGGAATGGGCTGGCCTGTGCTGCGGCTTTCTCGGTTTCGCCCACACGGTGGTGGCGGAGAACTTCAAAAACCCGCGACTCACCGAGGTCTTCACCGCCGCGCGGGAGCGCTCCGGACAGAAGATCATCGCGCAGGAAAACTCGCTGCTGCGCATGCTGAAAGTGGTGAAGCGCGGTGGCACGACGGGCATGCTCATCGACCTGAATCTGCGGCCCAGCCAGGCAGCGACGGTGATCGGAGCCTTTGGGGAGTCGAGAGTCGAAGGTCGAGGGTCGAGATCTGAAGCGGGAGTTGCAGGTGCTCCGCATGCCCTCGACTCTCGGCCCTCGGCCCTCGACTCTCTTCTCATGTGCGTCCCGCTGCTCCACGCCGTGCTGGCGCAGCGGGTGGCAGCGCTGCTGGTGCCGCTGGAGACGCTGCCGGCAGCAGATGGCACCTGCCGCGTCATCGCGCATCCCGCCGTGGAGTTTCCCGCCGGGGCGACGCTGGCGGAGATCGCGCAATGCTGCTGGGACACGATCGAGCCGCTCGTGCGCGCGCGACCTGCGGCGTGGCTCTCGGCTTATAAGCACTTCCGCTACAAGCCGCGCGACGCCGCGCGGCCATATCCCTTTTACGCGAATGAATCGGGAAAGTTCGAAAAGCTGCGGAGGGAGATCGGAGGAAAATCCTGAATGGCGCGTGGCGCCGCAGCGATCCGCGTCCTCCGCCTCCAGCGTCTGCCATTCCCTCGCATTCCGCTTTTGCCCCTTGCACTTCCGCCGCCCTCCGCTTCCATTCCGCGCTTCCATCCAATGAAACGTCTTCTTCTTTCCGCCCTCTGCGCCGTCGCCGGCGTAGCGCTGATGACTGGTTGCGCGACTTCGCGCTCCAGCGGCATCGGCGCCTACAAAGTCACCGCCTACAAGCCGCACAATCCCGCGGCGGTCCGCGTCAAAGTCTCTACCTCCACGCAGCACATCTACGTCGTGGAAGGCGACCGACTCCTCATGGGCGTGCAGGGCTGCGTCGGCAAGCCCGGCTCCGAGACGCCGTCGGGCCACTTCACGATCAACAGCAAAATCAAAAACAAGCGCCGCGTGAGCGAGCCAGATTCCGGCTATCCGATGGCCTACTGGTGCGAGTTCCTGCCGGCGTATGGCTTCCACGAAGGCTTCGTGCATCCCTACCCCCGCACGCACGGCTGCATCCGCCTGCATCGCGAAGCGGCGGCGCGCCTCTTTGCGCTGGTCCATGTCGGCACGCCGGTGGACATCGCGCGTTCGCAGCCGGAGGACGCGAAGTTTGGCAGCCAGGTCCGCAAGCTCGACCAGAGCCGCGATCCCGATCCGCCGCGTTCGGAGATGCTGTCGCCGAACTGGTTCCGTGATCCCGCCGGCCCGCTGCTCGTTGGAGGCTAGCACATCGCTGAAAAGCTCGTATCTTCCGCGGTCGCCGGATGCTCGCAGTGAGTATTCGGCGACCGCTTTGTTTTTCCGAAGTGCTCGGTGCTCAGACAAGGTGAATGCGCTGCTGCTTGAAACTGAGCACTGAGCACTGCCGACTGAGCACTTCCCTTTTCGCCATGAGCCTGCCAGCATCACCGATCGCCCCTGCCGCCAAACCCGCCCCGCGCGTGAACCTCCGCACACCCGACGTGATGACCGCCGTGCAGGCCCAAGTCGAGGGGCACTACCGGTCGGAGATTGTGGAAAAGCTGCGCGCCTCCGGTGGATTTCTCTCGATGGAAGGACTCACCATCCGGCTCGCGAAACAGTTCGGCTTTTGCTACGGCGTCGAGCGCGCGATCGACCTCGCGTATGCCGCGCGCAAGGTCTTCCAGGACCGGCGCGTCTTCATCCTCGGCGAGATCATTCACAACCCGGAGGTGAATGAGCAGATCCGCGCGATGGGCATCGAAAACATCGTCGGCAAAGACAAGGAAGCCGACGTGGATGGGCTCTCGCCGGATGACGTCGTGATCGTCCCCGCCTTTGGCACCGATGTGACGACGCTTGCGCGCATCAAAGAAAAAGGAACCCAGATCGTGGACACGACTTGCGGCGACGTGATGAGCGTCTGGAAGCGCGTGCGGCAAAATGCGGCGGACGACATGACCTCGATCATCCACGGCAAAGCCTCGCACGAAGAAACCAAAGCCACGGCTTCCCGCGCGCTGAAGGATGGCAAAGGCCACTACCTCGTGGTGCTCACGCTCGAGGACACGGATTACGTCTGCGAATACATCCGCCGCGGCGGCGACAAGGCAGCCTTTCTGCAATACTTCGAGGGCTGCTATTCGCCCGGCTTCGACCCGGATTTGAACCTCCGCCGCGTCGGCGTGGCGAACCAAACCACGATGATGCGCGGAGAGACGGAGGAAGTGCAGCGCCGCATCATGGCCGCGATTCGCGACCGCGATGGCGAGGTGAAAAGCGCGCAGAGCTTCCGCTTTTTCGACACGATCTGCGGCGCCACGCAAGAGCGGCAGGATGCGCTCAAAGAGATGCTCGCCGCGCCGATGGACCTCCTGCTGGTCATCGGCGGTTACAATTCCTCGAACACGGCGCACCTCGCGGAGATGGGCGAGGCGAAGCTGCCGACCTACTTCGTCCGCAACGCGAGCCGGCTCGAATCACGCGAGCGCATCGTGCATTACGACAGGGACCAAAAGCAGGAGATCGCGACGGACGGATGGCTCCCCACTCGCCCGCTCACCATCGGCATCACCGCCGGCGCGAGCTGCCCAAACAACTTGATCGAGGAAACGATCGTCCGCCTTTTCGAGCTGCACGGCATCGCGGCGGAGCGGCTGCTGGCGGCTTAGAGCGGGTTTCTGTTGGATCAGCCCTTTCCTCCCGCGCTGTCATCCCGACCGGAGCTCCGGCGGAGTGATGTCACGTCGTTGAGGAGCGCGAGCCGGAGCGCAGGGGAGGGATCGGGGAGAAGGCGGCAGTGCTGGTGCGTCACTTCAACGCGGCTCGAACTGGACCCAGTCGAGATTCATCAACCCGCCTTTGCCGGGATTGACGAAGACGGCGCAGACATCGGCGCGGTCATGCGGCGCGTCGGCAGCGAGAGCGGTTCGCGGGTCGATCCATTTGTCCCAGCCGCCGGTATTCGGCACTTCGACGGAGCCGAGCAATGCACCGGTCGGCGAGCCGGCGCGGAACTCGATGCGGCCGCCGACATTGCCGGAAGAGGCATGCGCCGTGATCGCTCCGACATCCGCGAGGTTCACATTTTGGAAGCGGACGAAGTGGCCGTGATCGATCGCACCGACCGAGTTGCCGAGGATTCTCGCGCCTTGCACCTGCGCGTGCTCGGCTTCCAACCGGCGAGAGCGGAGGGCGACGCGCGCGGTGCCGCTGAGCGTGCCGGCGGGCGCGCGGCCAGCGTCGGTGTAGGTCGCTTCCAGCACAAACGCGCCGGGCTTCTCCGCCTTCGGTGCGACGATCTCGCCGACAAGTCCGCGGGTGAGCGCGGGACCGCCTTTGCCCTTCTCCAAGCCGAAGACCCAGCGGAGCATGATCGTCACCTCGTCGGTCGTGTGCTGCGGGTGCGGAAGCATCGGCACGGGGCTCCAGACGCCGGTGCTCCCCGCCAGCACGCGCTGCACGCTGGCGTCGAGCGCGCCGGGCTGCCCACGATACCTTTCCGCGATGGCGACGAGCGGCGGACCGACGACCGGCTGCTCAGGCGCGTGGCAGTTGAAACAGTCGCTCGATTTCATCAGCGCGAAGCCGGGATCGCCCACTTCGTTCTTGCCATCGGCGCGCTGGAAGGCGCTGCTGACCAGCGTGCGGAGGCTGAATTCATCAGGCTTTCCGGACGATGCGCCGTCTTCCGCATCGGCGACCGCGACGCGATACGCGACCGGTTTTCCAGGAGTGAAGAAGTCGCCGTCCACCGGCGACTCGAAGCGCACTTGCGGCGCGGAGTTGCCGACGAGAAACGCGACGCTCGTCGTGCCGGTCGCGCTTTGCGCATCGCGGACGCGCAGCTCGGCGCGGTAGTTGCCCGGCTCGCGGATCGTGAGCTGCGGCGAGGCTTCGGTGGAGAAAACGCGGTCGCCCGGCTGCAAGCGCCACTCGTAGCGCAGCGCGTCGCCTTCGTGGTCCTTCGAGCCCGCGCTGGCAAAGCTCACCGTGAGCGGCTCGCGCCCGGCGGCAGGCTGCGCCGCGGCCACTGCGATCGGCGCGAGATTGCCGCGCTGGTAGGAGATCTTCACCAGCTTCGCGTCCGCGTTCGCACCCCACGTCTCGCCGTAATCGAGCAGGTAAAGCGCGCCGTCCGCGCCGAACGTCGCATCGACGGGACGCTTCAGCAGCGCCGCGCCCGCGGCCACCGCCGGCTTCAGCTTTTCGATCTGCTCCGGCTTGTTTGCCGTCACCACCGCGCCGGTGACTGGCGCGATGCCGCCGAAGCTTTCATCCGCATCCAGCCCCGCCCAGCGGCTCGTCGGCCGCTCCCAATCCCAGAACAGCAGCCAGCCATCGAAGTCCTTGGGAAAGCCGCCCGTTTGCTCGAACTCCGGCCGCCAATGAAAGACCGGCCCGGCGCACGCGGTGCGCCCGCCTTCACCCATCTCCGCAAACTCGCGCGGCTCGCGATATGGCCAGTAAATCATCGCGGGCTGTGCGGACAGCAA
>CAXSDZ010000051.1:0-2198 GCA_964235505.1 uncultured Chthoniobacteraceae bacterium | reverse complement strand
CGGCTGCACGAGCAGGCCCAGCGGGAGGACGGTGTAGAGCTGCGGCCGGCCGCGGCCCAGCGCCGGCGGCAGCTCGCGCAGGCCGGTGTTGTTCGGCCTTTCGTTGATCGGGTGCTGCGGGTCAAAGCGCTCGCCAACCTTCTGCGCCGCGTAGTTGAAGTCCGCATACGCGAAGTTGTTCCCGACGAAATAGGGCCAGCCGAAATTGCCCGCCTTTCGCGCTTGATTGATCTCGTCGTAACCGCGCGGCCCGCGCGGTCCATCGGTGTTCGCGTCCGGCCCGACCTCGCCCCAATAGACCGTGCCAGTCTTGCTGTTCACGCTCATGCGCCACGGATTGCGGCAACCCATCGCGTAGATTTCCGGCCGAGCATCCGGCGTTCCGGGCGGGAAGAGATTGCCCGCGGGAATCTCGTAAGTGCCGTCCGGTTTCGGGCGGATGCGGATGATCTTTCCGTTCCACGAGTTCGTGTTCGCCGCCGATTTCTGAGCGTCCCAAGGCGACATTCCTGGGCGCCCATCGATCGGCGCGTAGCCCTGCGAATCGCCGTGCGGATGCGTGTTGTCGCCGGTGGAGAAAAGCAGGCAGCCATCCGGGGCAAACTCCACGGGACCCGCATGATGGCAGCATTCCTTGCGCTGCTCGGGGAACTGGAGCAGCCGCTTTTCACTCGCGAGCTCCAGCGCATCGCCATGAATCGTGAAGCGGCTCAGGATTTGGCCCTCGAAATCCTTTGGCGACCAGAGGCAGTAGATCCAGCCGTTCTCCGCAAACTTCGGATCGAGCGCGAAGCCGAGGAACCCATTCTCCTGGCCCGTGAAAACCGGGAGCTGCCCGGCCTCCGCGACCTGCTGCGTCTCGGGGTGGAGCACCTTCAGCTTCCCGCCGTATTCGTTCCAGAAAATGCGCCCGTCCGGCGCGATCTCCAGCTCCATCGGCTGCGGCATCCCCGCCGCGAGCGTCTCCACTTTGAAGCGGTAGTCCGGCGGCGCAGCATCGGGAGCGGCGAGTGCGGAAGTGACGGTGAGGAGTAGGAAGAGCGGTGGGAGGCGCATGGAATCAAGGGAAGAGCGATGAGCTAACCCGTGCTGCGGCGCGCCGTTAGGACTGTTCAGAAATGGCGAGGTGCGGCTGCTTGCGGGTTCAGAAATGGTTCGGTGCAAGACGCCTCCGCACAGCGGGGAAGCAGCCCGCCACTTGGCAGGCTGCCACCCTGCGATAAAGTGCCGCTCGCCAATGCCCGACGCCCGCGCTGCTTCCGACGCTGCATTTCCAAATGACTTCCACACCACGCACTGGAGCGTAGTGCAGCGGGCCGGTGGCAGCAGCGATGCCGGACCGGCCGCGAGCGCGGCGGCGCTGGAGACGCTCTGCCGCGCGTATTGGGGTCCGCTGCACGCCTATGTGCGGCGGCGCGGCTACGGAGCGGAGGAGGCGCGGGATCTCACGCAGAGCTTTTTCGCGGCGCTGCTGGCGAAGAATCTGGTCAGCCATGCGGACAGGGAGCGGGGCCGATTCCGGGCGTTTCTGCTCGGGTCGCTGAGCAATTTTTTGCTGAATGAATGGGACAAGGCGCGCGCCCTGAAGCGCGGCGGTGGCATGCTGATCTTTTCGCTGGAAGAGCGCGATGCGGAAGACCGTTACCTGCACGAGCCGATCGACGATCTCACGCCGGAAAAGCTCTTCGACCGGCGCTGGGCGGAGACGGTGCTGGAGCGCGTGCTCGCGCGGCTGCGGCAGGAGCACGAGACGGCGGGAAATGGCGAGCGCTTCCAGCACTGCAAGCCGTGGCTGCTGGGCGATGGCGAAGGCTCGTATGAGGAAGCGGCGGCGCGTCTCGGCATGGCGGAGACGGGCGTGCGGACGATGGTGCATCGGCTGCGGCTGCGCTTTCGGGAACTGATGCAGGCGGAGATCGCCGAGACGGTGAGCGGCCCGGCGGATGTGGAGGAGGAAATCCGCGCGCTTTTTCATGCGCTGGCGGGGTGAGTGGGATTGCGCAGAGTTCGTGCGCCACAATCCGCCGGCGGCGCTTTATGGAAGCGGTGTGACCTCCACGCTCCTGTCCTGCCCTCGCTGCCACGCGACGCTGTCCGAGCGCGCGGCGGAAGGGCTCTGCCCGGCTTGCCTTTTCGGGTCGCTCCTAACGGAGGACGAAGGCGATGCGGTGCCGGGCGCGCGGCGCTTTGGCGACTTT
>CAXSDZ010000050.1:18382-22624 GCA_964235505.1 uncultured Chthoniobacteraceae bacterium | reverse complement strand
GCGCTTTGGGCCTTCCGCCGGCCACTCCTTCAGCAGGCCGGTCTCACGCGAGAGGTCGTCGCGCTGCGGTCCGCGCCATTGCGGCCAGTCGGAGGCGAGGGTGAAGGGCGGAAACGCGGCGAGCAGCGATGCAGCACCGAGCACAGGCAGGAGGAGGAAACGAGGGATCATGGCAGGGATACAATCGTTTGCCGGATGCCTTTGCGAGTGAAGATCGATGGAGCTGCGGCGCGGGCGCTTGCCTTTCCAGCCGCGGAGTTTCCTCCCCTCCGGCTCCCGCCCAGTCCGCCGCCAGCGCACTGTCCGCCAGCGCCACGGCATCGCGGCGTGAACGCGTGAAAACTCTGCGGGACGCCGGGGCTGACGCGCCGCGGATTCCCGGATAGTGGTTGCGTGCCGCCATGATTTCACGCGCCCGCCTCGTCCCGCTTTCCCTCGCGCTCGCCGCATTTTCCTTTTCCTCCGCGCCTGCCGCGGACCAGCCGCAGTGGGGTCAGGAGTGGTCGCGCAACATGGTCTCCGCCGAGCGCGGGTTGCCCGACTCCTTTGACCTGTCGAGTGGGCGCAACGTGAAGTGGACGGCGAAGCTCGGCAACGAGACCCACTCCACGCCGATCGTCGCCGGAGGCCGCGTCTTCATCGGCACAAACAACGACGAGCCGCGCGATCCGAAGCACCAGGGCGACCGCGGCGTGCTGATGTGCTTTGCCGAAACCGACGGCCATCTGCTGTGGCAGCTCGTGGTGCCGAAGCGCGACGAAGATCCATTCTTCGACTGGCCGAAAAGCGGCATCGCCTCGCCTGCCACCGTGGAAGGCGAGCGCATCTACATCGTCAGCAACCGGGGCGAAGTGCTCTGCCTCGACGCGCAGGGAATGGCGAATGGCAACGACGGCCCTTTCCAGGACGAACGCGCGCACATGACTGCGCCGCCACTCGCCGCGCCGCCCGTGCCGCAGCCCGGCGCCGAAATCGAGCCTCTGCGCGAGATTCCAAAAAGCGACGCGCCGCTCACGCCCGGGCCGCTCGATGCCGACATCATCTGGGCTTTCGACCTGCGCACCGGCGCGGGCATCTGGCCGCACGACGGCGCGCATTCCTCCATCCTGATCGATGGACCGTTCCTTTATCTGAACACCGGCACCGGCGTGGACAGCACGCACCGCCGCATCCGCACGCCCGACGCGCCGAGCCTCATCGTGCTGGAAAAAGCGACGGGCCAGCTCGTCGCGCGCGACGACGAAAAGATCGCCCCGCGCATTTTCCACAACACGTGGTCGTCGCCCTCCATGGCCGAAGTCGGCGGGCGCAAGCTCGTCTTTTTTGCCGCGGGCGACGGGATCGTGCGCGCCTTTACACCGCTCACGGAGATGCCGCCGCCGGGCGAAGTGCGCCCGCTGCAAAAGGTGTGGCAGTTCGATCCCGATCCGGCCGCGCCGAAGACGGACGTGCATCGCTTCACGAGCAACAAACGTGAAGGCCCGAGCAACATCTTCGGCCTGCCGGTGGTGCTCGGCGACCGCCTCTTCGTCGCGGGCGGCGGCGACTGGTGGTGGGGCAAAAACGAGGCCTGGCTGAAGTGCATCGACGCCACGGGAAGCGGCGACGTGACGGAGAAGAACGAGCGCTGGTCCGCGCCGCTCGGCCGCCACGTCATGTCCACACCCGCCGTCCACGACGGCCTCGTCTTCGTCGCCGACGCCGCGCGCACGCTGCACTGCCTCGACGCGTCCACGGGCCAGCCGCACTGGACGCAAGAGCTGCGCGGCGAGGTCTGGGCGGCACCGCTGGTGGCCGATGGCAAAGTCTATCTTGGCACGCGCCGCGGCGATTTCTGGATCCTCGCCGCGAGCAAGGAAAAGCGGGTGCTCAGCACCATTGAGCTGGGCAAGCCAATCAGCGCCACCGCCACCGCGGCGAATGGCACGCTCTACATCGCGACAATGACGCACCTGTATGCGCTGAAAACGCAGGCGGAGAATCAATGACGCACGTGTGCTAAAAATCAGCTTTCACTGCGCTAAAAAGCAAAACCTTCAACCCGGATCTGGCGCCAGACCCGGATGGGCCGAAGCCCAGCCGCCGCGCCGTTGCAGCGGGAGAGCGCTGGCTCGCGATCCACTTGACGCTGACCGCAACCTGACGAACTACTTGCGGCCTATGCGGTCGAGACTGTTCCGTTTTATTGTCGTGGTTTGCCTTGGATTGGGTGGCGCAGGCGCTGGCCACGCGGTCGTGCGTTCAGAGGCTGGAGACTCCCTCGGCAGCCCCTTGGAGTTTGGCAGCATCGCCCCAACAAGCCTTGTCACTGTGACGTTCGACGCTCTCGGTGAATCTGTGATCATGGACTGGCGGGAGGGAGGATTCGTTATTTCTTCGCCGAATGAGTTCTGGTCCACGCCGCGCGAGGGCCTGTTTTTCTTCCCGAACAATGGGACGACCCACGTGGTCGTGCCGAGCTACGATGGGCCGCTGCGGGTGCGCAACACCGACGGGCATTCGTTTGCGATTCGCACCGTCGATCTGGCGGAATACAGCACCAGCTTCCAAAGTCCGCAGACGATCACCATCCGCGGCACAAAGAGGGACGGATCGACCGTGCGGCAATCCTTTGTCACCGACGGCTTGATCGATGGGAATGGCCCTGGCAAAGACTTTGAAACCTTCACCTTCACCGCGCAGTTCACCGATCTGGTCCAACTGGAAGTCGAGCAGGCCGCGTATGCGATCGACCAGCTCCGCCTGGAAGTCCTGCCGGATGTAGTTGCTAACCGCGCCCCGCTGGTGAACGCCGGACCAGACCAGGTGATCACCCTGCCGGGGACGGCTGGACTGGTGGGCATCGTTACGGACGATTCCCTGCCGGTGGGCAGCCAAGTGACGCTGGCGTGGTCGAAGGTAAGCGGGCTGGGCACGGTGACTTTCAGCGCGGCGACGAGTCGTGCGACAGCCGCAGTTTTTAGCGAGAGCGGCAGTTACGTTTTGCGGCTGGCTGCGACCGACGGAGCCTCGACGGGGATCGATGAAATGCGGGTGGTGGTGCGGCCGGCGGTTCCCGGCGCGGTGGTCGTAGAGTTTGAGCCGCCGACTTTGCCCGGCGGCTCGGCAGCCATCGCCAAATGGGAGGAGGCAGGGCTGCGATTTGTGGCGGGAAGCGCGCTGACGCACACTTCGCTCGCGCTTGAAGCCGGCGTCGATCGCGTGCCGCACAATGGCGGCAGTTATCTTCAGTTTCCATATGGCGACGGCTTGCTGAAAATCACGGCGATCAACGGTGGTATTTTTTCGCCGCTGTCGGTGGACCTGGCGGAATATAGCACCGTCTTCTCCGTCGCGAAGACACTCACTTTTACGGGCACGAAACCCGATGGCCGCACTGTCTCACAAACCTTTACGACCGATGGTTTGATCGATGGCAACGGGCCCGGGACCGATTTTCAGACGTTTGATTTCAGCCGCGAGTTTTCCGGCATCGTGCTGCTTGCGGTGAACACGCAAATCTACTCGCTCGATAAGCTTGTCGTCATCCAGAATGACTTGCCTCCGCCGCTGAATGATGCCACGGCCTGGCTGAGGGGTTCGGAGGGCGACGATGGACTACCCGCCGGTGGCACGTTGCGCTTGGCGTGGTCGCTGTTAAGCGGCCCGGAAGCTGTGCAATTCAGCGGGGCTGAGCAAGCGGCAACCGATGTCCGGTTCGCTGCGCCCGGCACCTATGTCTTGCGACTCACGGCAGACGACGGGGCGCTCAGGACAAGCGACGATGTCACGGTCCGGGTGCTGCCCGCGAATGCTGCGCCAGTCGTGAGTCTTGGCGAGGATCGCGTGGTCGTGGCTGGCGAAAGCAACGCCTTTCACGCCAGCATCACCGATGCGACGCCAGTGGCCGGCAGCGCGTGGACGAGCCGCTGGAGCGTTCTGAGCGGCCCGAGTGAGCCGCAGTTTACGCAGCCGGCAAATTCCTCCACGCGCGTCATTTTCTATGCGCCGGGATTTTACGTGCTCGCTTTGGAAGCGTCCGATGGCGAGCTCACTGCACGCGACGAGATCGCGGTGACGGTGCTGCCCGGGCCGGGCACCTACGTTGGCCATGTCTCGACTGCAGAAGGTGCTCCCGCGGGGCTTCTCCAAGTGGCGCTGGCGGCTTACGGCTCCTTTTCCGCGCAGTTGCGGCTCGGTCCGCGGCTGCTCCTGCCGTATGGCGCATTCGACCCGGCTGGCAACTGGCTGACCTCGGTGCGT
>CAXSDZ010000050.1:15565-18372 GCA_964235505.1 uncultured Chthoniobacteraceae bacterium | reverse complement strand
TCGATCGACCGGGCAGGGCGGTCTTATGCCGTCGCCGCAGAGCGGACGGGGCTGCCGACCGGCAGCGCGGCCAGCATTCTCGGAAAAAGATACACCTTTCTGCTCACGCCCGAGGGTTTGCCGGCCCGTGCCACTTGGGGGCATGGCTTCGGCATGCTGCGGACGTTTTCCTACGGCCAGGTGCTCGCGACTGGGAAGCTGCCGGATGGCACTGCCTTCAGCCTTGCCGGCACGGTGACGCCGGATGGAGAGGTGAAGTTCTTCAAGAGTTTGCTGCGCGGTCGCGCGATGCTGAGCGGCACGCTGCAGTTTGCCGATGCGGCAGCGACAGACTTTACTGGCACCGCGCTTTGGACTCCACCTGCCGCAGGTGAGGAAAGCGTTGCGCCCGTCGAGCTGCGCGTCACCGGCTCAGCTTTCGATTTGCGCAGCCGGTCGCTGGAGCTTTTGACGGGCGCAGAGGAGACGGTGCATGCGCAGCTCGCGTTTGGGGTGGGCGCTGAGCAATTTGGTGCTCAGGACTGCCTGCTTAACCCCGGTCGCATCGCGACTGTCGCCGTCCCGAACCTTTCCGAGTGGCGCCTCGCGCTCCGGTCCAGCGGCTTCTTCGATGGCTCCTTCCGTCCCACCACGGCGAAACGCGCGTCACGCTTTTCCGGCGTCCTGCTGCAAAAAGCCGGGAGCGGCGCCGGGTTTTTCCGAAATGAGCAGGGGAGCGGGTGGGTAGAGCTGCGCGTTCGATGACTGCTCGCTCCCTGAAGTTCGCGGAAGCTGCCGCTGCGGCTGATCAGTGGCAGTTGCCAGCGCCGCATTTAGCTTGAGCCTCTCGGTAGGAGCACGGGAACCTTCGCCTTTGTGATGACCTCCGATCGTTCCTGCTCCCTCCGCCAGCTCGTCGCCGACGTGGTCCACGCCACGCCGGTCTTCGACGTCCACACGCACCTTTACGATCCAGCGTTTGGCGGGCTGCTGCTGTGGGGGATCGATGATTTGCTGACCTATCACTACCTCGTCGCGGAGCACTTTCGCTGGAGCGATGGGAGCGAGGAGCAGTTCTGGGCACTGCCGAAAGCGCGGCAGGCGGAGCGCATCTGGGACGAGCTTTTCATCAAGCATTCGCCCCTTTCCGAAGCCTGCCGCGGCGTGCTCACCACCCTCCACGCGCTCGGCCTCGATGTGAAGCAGCGCGACCTCGCCGCCCTGCGCCAGCACTACTCGCAGTGGAACGTAGGGGACTTCCTCACCCGCGCGATGGAGATCGCAAACGTGCGCAAAATCTGCATGACCAACTCGCCTTTCGACGATCTCGAACGGCCCGTGTGGGAGCGCGGTTTCCCGCGCGATGAGCGCTTTTCCGCCGCGCTGCGCATCGATCCGCTGCTGCTCGATTGGGAAAACACCGCGCCGAAACTGCACGCGTGGGGCTACGACGTGCGCGAGGATTTCTCCGGCGAGACCTTCGGGGAAGTGCAGCGCTTCCTAGCGGATTGGACCCGCCGCATCGGCGCGCAGTATTGCATGGTATCGCTGCCGCCGGATTTCGACTTCATCTCGCTGCCGGATATCGCGATTGGCTCAGTGGAAACGATCGATCTGGAGGAATCCGAGGTGGGCTTTTCCTATCGGCGCGCGGCGTGCAGCGCCTTGATCGAGCACGCGATCCTCCCTCACGGGCGCGAGCACGGTCAGGCCTTCGCGATGATGATCGGCGTGCGCCGCGCCGCGAACCCGCGTCTGCGGCTGGCCGGCGATTCGGTGGGCCGATGCGATGTGAGCGCGGTCGAGCGCATGTGCGCGGCCTTTCCCGAGAACAAGTTTCTTTGCACCACGCTCGCGCGCGAAGACCAGCACGGGCTTTGCGTCGCCGCGCGCAAGTTCCGCAACCTGCACGTCTTCGGTTGCTGGTGGTTTCTAAATAACCCTTCGCTGATCGAGGAAATCACGCGGATGAGGCTGGAGCTGATCGGCCTGAGCTGCACGCCGCAGCACTCCGATTGCCGTGTGCTTGACCAGCTCATCTACAAGTGGGGCCACTCGCGCCCGATCCTCGCGAAAGTGCTCGGCGACAAATACGCCGACCTCGCCGCCACGGGCTGGGAGCCGACGCGCACCGAGATCGAGCGCGACGCCCACACCCTCCTCGGCGGCGCACTGGAGACGTTTCTGAGGGGGTAGCGCGGGTTCGGCAAAGGTGTGTGGCCGTTGTGTGGCCGTTCCACTCGTCGGCTCTTTCTTCATCTTCATCACTTTCTCACTCCCGGTCAGAGAAAGATGAAGATGAAGACGGAGACCAAGGGTGGCGCGAGCGCGCTTTTTGTGGCGAAATACCCTGCCGGAGGAGTCTGCTCCTTCAATACTGCGGCGGCCGTGACCGCGGACGCGCGGGGGTGCCGTCGTCCTCGTCGCCCGCTGCGGCAGATGATGCTGGCACCACGATCAGCTTGCGCCCTTTGAAGCGGATGCCGTTGAGCTTTTGCAGCGCCTGCTCGGCGTGCTCGGTGGCCACTTCCACAAATGAGTGCCGGGGCTGGATGCGGATCGCGCCCACCGCATCGCGCGGGAGGTCGGCTGCGCCCATGATCACTCCGAAAACGTCTCCCGGCCCGATGCCATGCTCTTCGCCCGCATTGAAGCGCAGGCGGGCCATCCCTTCCTCCGGCGCGGCATATCCGGCTCGCTCCGGGCGCGCGTCGCGGGGTGCTCGGCGTTCGCGACCTTCCTGCTCCATCCCTTCCGGTCGGCGCGGTGGCAGCGTCCGCACGTGCTCTTTGTGCGGCCCGCCCGGCTGGTCCGGGGCAGCCGGTCCA
>CAXSDZ010000050.1:5192-15555 GCA_964235505.1 uncultured Chthoniobacteraceae bacterium | reverse complement strand
CGGAGCGCCGTAAGAGGGGGAGCGCTTCGGCGTCTTGGGTTGTTCGTATTGCGGATACTCGCCCGGCGCGCGGCGCGGGCGGTCTTCCGGGATCGGCTCGGCGGGCCGCGCCTTGTCGCCGGCGAGCAGGTGGAGCAGCGCGGAAACGACATCGCCCGGCGTATAGTTTTGGTCCAGCAAGCGGTCCACCACTTCGTCCTGCCGCTTGTATTCCGCCTTTTCCAGCGTCTCGCGCAGGGTGTCGAGCAGCGCGGTCGTGCGCTTCTCCTCCACCTCGCCCATGGTCGGCACGTTTTCGCGCCGGATGCGGCTTTTGGTGAAGCGCTGGATTGCCTGCACTTTATACACGTCGCGCCCGGCGACGAAGGTGATCGCCCGGCCGGCCCGGCCGGCCCGGCCGGTGCGCCCGATGCGGTGGACGTAGTCCTCCGGGTCGTTCGGCAGGTCGTAGTTGAAGATCACCTCGATGTCGTCCACGTCCAGCCCGCGCGCCGCTACATCGGTGGCCACGAGAAACTCGATCCGCCGGTCGCGAAAGCGCCGCATCACCCGTTCGCGCATCATCTGCGACATGTCGCCGTGCAGCTTGTCCGCCACGTAGCCGCGGGCATTCATCTGCTCGGTCAGCTCATCGACCATCATCTTCGTGGCGCAAAAGATGATGCCGAAGTTGAAACCCTGGATGTCGATGATCCGGCAGAGCACCTCGCCTTTGGAAGAGCGCCCGACCTCGTAATAAGACTGATCGACCGTCGGCACCGTGGCTGTCTCGCCCGCGATCTGAATGTGCTGCGGGTCGCGGGAAAAACGCTGAATAAGACGCCGGATGCCCGCCGGCAGTGTGGCGGAAAAGAACACGCTCTGCCGCTCGGGCGGCGTCTTTTCCAGGATCTTCTCGATGTCTTCCGCAAAGCCCATGTCGAGCATCCGGTCGCACTCATCGAGGATGATCATCTTGATCTGGTCGAGCTTCAGCGACCCACGCTCCATGTGATCGATCACGCGCCCCGGGGTGCCGATGATGACCTGCGCACCTGCTTGCAAGCCGCGAAATTGCCGCTCGTAACTCGCCCCGCCATAGATCGGCAGCTCGCGCACACGCGGCTTGAAAAAGGCGAGCTTGGCCACCTCCTCCGCTACCTGCACCGCGAGCTCGCGTGTCGGGCAAAGGATGAGCACCTGCGGCGCGCGCAGCAGCGGATCGACTTTCTCCAGCGCCGGAATGGCGAAGGCCGCGGTCTTGCCCGACCCCGTTTGCGACTGCCCGACGACATCCTTTCCCTCCATGAGCACCGGGATGGTGGCGGACTGGATGGGCGAGGCTTCTTCAAACCCCATCTTCGCCACGGCCTTGAGGAGCTCCGGCGAAAGGCCGAGCTCGGTAAATGGTTTCTTCTGCATCGCGCTTTCCTTACACGCCGCAGCGGGCGAGGCCAAAGCTTTCCTCTATCCGCTGCCTCTGCGGCCCGCTTCGTTACAAATCCGACCGCTCGCTTTGGCGCGGCACGGGCGCTGTGCCGTCGTGGGAATAAGTCACCGTCATCTTACCTGGCCGCTCATACTCCAGCCGCACGGCGGATCGCCCGCCGCCACGGAAATCCCAGCGGCATTCCCGACCGTCACCGCGCTTTTCCAGCGTCGGCTCGCCATATTTCGCGCTGAGCTGCGCCTGCAACCAGTCGAACATAGGCTTCTTCACGCCTTCCAGGAGCACGCTGCCCACCGTGAAACGGCCATCGGCAAAACCCAGCGTCCAGCGTGTCGCAGGCAGACCGGAAAAGCCGCCGCCGCGGTAGGTCAGCCAACTTTCGCCGGCCCCGGTCCCTTTCACCCCAGGCCGGTCCGCCATCACCACCTCCGCTTGCTTCACCGTCGCCCCCCAGGGGATGTCCACAAAGCCTCCCGGCAAACCGGCCAGCGAGCACACAGGAGCGGCGAGGCAGAGTAAAAGGGCGAGAGTTCTCATGTGGGAGATGCTTTGCCTCCCATCGTAGGGCAGACTCGCGTCGGGTGTGGTTCCCGGGTGGAAAATGGAGTGCTCTCGCATCCCTGCTGGTGCGGAAAGCCGCGCGATCCAATCGCGACTGCGCGAGGCACGTTCTTCCCAAACGGAAACCGAGACTCATGGGCGATTGGTTTGCGCCTGTGGGATGCGACTCCGAGGAACCGTTCACCCGTCGCAGAAGCTGCCAATGGCACATTCGCTGCTATCGCGCAGTCGGTGAAACCCTCCCACCGCTCCATCGGCTTGGATGTCATCCGCGCGGTCGCCGTGCTGATGGTCCTCGTGTGTCACAGCGTGCCGTGTCCTCCGGGCGTCAGTGCGTGGGGCCATGCGCTCAGTTTGCGCATCAACCAAGGCGGCTTGACCGGAGTGGACCTGTTTTTCGTGCTCAGCGGGTTTCTGATCGGCGGTCTTCTTTTCAAGGAACAAAAGGAGACCGGCAGGATTCAGCTCGGGCGTTTTCTGCTCCGGCGCGGCTTCAAAATCTATCCGCCATTCTGGATCTTTCTCGGCTTCATCGTCGTGTGGGAGCACTCGCGGGGGCTCTCGGTGGGGCTGGATGATTTGCTGCCGGAACTGCTTTTTTACCAGAACTACCGGTTCGGAGTTTGGGGCACCACGTGGACGCTGGCCGTGGAGGAGCACTTCTATCTGCTGCTCTCGATCAGCCTGCTCGCGCTCGCATTCTTCAACCGGCCCGCGCAGCGCCCGTTTCGGCATCTGCCATGGCTTTTTGCTGCCGTGGCGGTGATCTGCTTTTCCTTCCGTGCTTGGAATACGCAGACCCCTTTCGAGAACTACACGCACATGACGCCGACGCACCTGCGGATCGACGCGCTGTTTTTCGGCACGCTGCTCGCCTGGGTCCGAGCCTACGAGCACGCCCGCTTCGAGGCGTTCTGCCTCCGCTTCCGGTGGCAGCTCCTGGCCGGCGGCGTGACGGGGTTTCTGCCGGCGTTCTTCCTTCCTCTCTACAAGAGCTGGGAAATGCAGACGTTTGGGATCGCGGTGCAGTGGCTGGCGTCGGGTGCTCTGATTTGCTTTGCGATCGTGCAGACCTCGGTGCCGGGGAGAATCGCGCGCGGCTTTGCGGCGATCGGGCGCGCGTCGTATGCGACCTACCTGTGGCACTTCTGGGTGGGGCGGCACGGGTTGGTCGATCTGGCGGCCCTGTGCGGCTTCAAGTGGAACTGGTTCACTTTCACGCCGTGCTACTACCTCGCGACTCTCTGCGCGGGAGCTCTCCTCACGGTGCTGTTCGAGAAGCCGTTCCTCCTTTTGCGTGACTGGCTGATGCCAGCGTCGCGCCGGCAGCAGGCGAGGGCGGAACTGAGCCAGCCACTGCTGGCGCGAGCTCTCCCGGCGAACTGACCGCACCGGCGGCGCATCGCTGTGGACCGTGCCTCAGCCCCGCGTCCGGCGGCGGCATCCCAGCGCCGCGGCTCCGGCCGTCAGCAGCCCCAGCGCCACGGGCTCCGGCACCACCTCGCCGTAGGTCGTCGCCATCACCACCTCGTCGAAGCTGTAGCGCCCCGCTCCCCCCGCCTGGAGCCGGATGCGATTGAAGCGCAGATCGTGGATCAGAAACGGTCCCACCGTCGGGACTGCCGGCTCCTCGGCCAGCGGCGGGTCCACGTAGAAGCGCATCGTTTCCGCGCCCGGCGCGAAATCAATCCGCGCCAGCAGCAGCCGCACCGTCCCATTCACCGGCACGGTGCTTTCGTGCAGCGCCGCCACTCCCTCCTGCGCATCCACGCTCCACGAGCGATGCGTCCCTTCAAAGCCCGGATCGCCGATGAAGAGCTGCTCGTTGCCCCCGTCGAAAAGCGACACCCCGCCGTAATCGCCAAACGCTGTCACCACCCCCGAATCCAGCCGCACCAGAAATCCGAGATAAATGGTGGACCCATTTGCGCCGAAGTAACCCCGCGCATCCAGCAGACCCGGCGGCTGGTTGGCGTTGCTGATCGTGCGCAGCATCCCCCCGCCGCTGGTGTTCGTGGCCACGCGCCCACCGCTGGTCCCCAGCATCAGCCCCGCGCCGTCCGTGTAGGCGAGGCTGGCCGCATTCACCGCCCCATTGCCGGAAAAGGGCGACGCCCAGCCCGTCCCGCCCGCCCGCCCGGCGATCGGTCCCGCGGGATAGTCGAACCCATCCGTGACGATCGTGGAGCCGCGCGCCGCGCCCGGGAGGAGGGTGAAAGCCAGAGCCCCAGCGACAAAGAAAAATCCTGCGCGCATCATGGCCGCCCGGTATCTCACGCCTTTCCGATCAGGGCAAGCGCGGGGTGCTTTCCGCAATCCAACACCGGCGGAAGCAGCACCGCCCCTCGTGCGCTGTTCCCGGTGCGACGCTGGCTCGGGATGTTTGGCGCATTTCATGCGCAAGAACATCGCGGGTCTCCCGCCACCCCCGCCTTCCTGCCTGGCGCGTCTGGGGGTGTGCGATTGCGTCTTGCCCCACCCAGCCCCGCGGGCTTCCCTCCCTGCCCGCTCCGCTCTCCGCCTGCCGCATGCTGCCGTCTGTTCTCACTACGCTGCTGTTTTCAGTTTCGATCATCTTTGCCGCGCGGTCGGCAAAGGTGCTCGGCGGGCCTATGGCAAATCTCGGCCGGATCACGCTGGCCACGGCACTGCTCGCGGTGTGGGCGCATGGATGGGGCGCAGGGTTGGGCGGGCCGGCATTCCGGTGGTTTTTCTGGAGCGGCGTGATCGGCTTCGGGCTGGGGGACATGGCGCTTTTTGGCGCGCTGCCGCGGATCGGGCCGCGGCTTTCCATCCTGCTCACGCAATGCCTCGCGGCGCCGATCGCTGCGGTGGCGGAATGGCTCTGGATGGGAAGCGCGCTGCGGGCCGCGGAGTGGGAGTGCGCGGCGGTGATCCTCGCGGGTGTGGCGCTGGCGCTGGCGCCGGATCACGGCTGGGAAGGCGAGCGGCGGGTGTTCTGGATCGGGGTAATCTTCGGCGTCGGCTCCGCTTGCGGGCAGGCGCTCGGCGCAGTCGTGAGCCGCAAGGCGTATGCTGTCGCGGCCCTCGCGCACTTCGAGATCGATGGGGGGACGGCCGCGTATCAGCGCGTCATCGGCGGCGTGCTGATGACTGCGCTCGGCTTCGTGCTGCTGCGGCGGATGCAGCCGGTGCTCGCCCCGGGGGAAGCGATCGTGCGCTGGCGCAAAGGGTGGCCGCTGGTGCTGGGGAATGCGCTCGCGGGACCGGCGGTCGGAGTGGCCTGTTTCCAGTGGGCGCTGAAGACGACGCTCAGCGGCATCGTGCTGCCGATCGTGGCGATTTCACCACTGGTGACGATGCTGCTGACCTGGCTCATCGACGGCGTGCGCCCCTCGCCGCGCGTGGTCGCCGGCGGCCTGCTGGCAGTCGGCGGCGCAGTGGCGCTGAAGGTGGTGCAGACGTAGAGCAGCGAAGCGCCCAATGTAGACTTTCGACCGTCGGGCACGCGACGCGCTTCCGCCCTCACAGCCACCCTTTCCGCTCCCAACGTTTCTAAACTTGTGCCGAAAACGAGAAAACTCAGAGTCCTGCTGAAGGTGATGATGTGGATGTTTCTGCTGCTGCTCGCAGCCGGCGCAGTGGCGGGGTGGAAAGCATTTCAGCTCTACTCCGGCTATCAGGCGCGCGCGGCGCAGTTCGACCTCACCAGGATTCAGGAAGTGCCGCAGCGCTCGGCGGTTTATGACGCCAATGGCGAGCTCTATTCCTACTATCAAGGCGAGAACCGCTTGATTGTCCCGCTGGACAAAATCTCCGGCTGGTTCGTGCAAGCGCTGCTCGCCCGGGAGGACACGCGCTTTTGGGAACACGACGGCCTGGACTACCGCGGCATCGCGCGCGCGGCGTGGACGAACTATCGCGGCGGCGGCGTGAAGCAGGGCGCGAGCACGCTCACGCAGCAACTCGCAAAGAACACCTTCGAGATGACCGGGCGGAGCTACGATCGCAAGGCCGTGGAAGCGCTCATCGCGCAGCGCATCGAGCGCACCTTTTCCAAAAAGCAGATCATCGAGTTTTACATCAACCGGATCTATTTCGGCGGCGGATACTACGGCATCGAGACAGCCTCGCGGGGTTACTTTGGCAAGCCTGCTTCGGACCTGACGCTCGGCGAAAGCGCGCTGCTCGCGGGGCTCATCCGCAGCCCGAACAAGTTCTCGCCCGCACGAAATCTGGAAGCCGCGCTGGGCGAGCGCGATGCGGTGCTCGACCGGATGGTGGAAGAGTGGATGGTGACCGCCGAGCAGGCGGGCGCGGGAAAGGCGCAACTGATCTCCGTGAATCGCGAGCCGGCGCTCCGCTTTCAAGAAGACTACGTGATGGATGCGGTGCATCGGCAGGTGCAGGAGGTGCTCGACGCCGATCTCGTGGAGCAGGGCGGGCTGCGGATTTACATGACCGTCGATCCGCAGCTCCAGCGGCTCGCGCAGACCGCCGCGGACCGGCAGCTCACCAAGATTGAAGAAGGGAAAGGCTACCCGCATCCGCGGAAGGCGGACTTTCAACTCGCAACGGGTGGCGGCGAGGAGAAGCCGACGGATTATCTCCAGGCGGCCGTCGTGGCGGTCGATAACCGCACCGGTGCGATCCGCGCGATCGTGGGCGGCCGCGATTACGCCCAGTCGAAATACCATCGCGCGCTGCTTTCCCAGCGGCAGATCGGCTCTACTTTCAAGCCGTTCGTGTATGCCGCGGCATTTACCCGCGGACTGCTGCCAGGCACGCTGGTCGATGACTCGAAAATCGCTCCGGGCGAGTTCCGCACCATCTCTGGCAAATGGTCGCCGGCGAATTCCGACGGCGATTATCTCGGCCTGCAACGCGCGGATTTCGGGCTGATTAAATCGCGCAACACGATGACGGTGCGTATCGGGGAAGGGGTGGGCTTGCCAGCCGTGCGGGCCATGGCGGATGCCGTGCGGATCGGCGAAAAAATGCCGCCTTTCGCCGTCTCCTACCTTGGCGCATTTGAAACGACTTTGAAGGATCTCACCGGCGCCTACACCGTCTTCCCAAACAACGGACTCTTCCGCGCGCCCCATCTCGTCGCCCGGGTCGAAGACACCGCGGGCAACGTCCTCTACCGGGCGGACGTGCAGGAAAAGCGGGTGCTGCGCGAGGATACGGCGTGGATGACTTCCTCCATCCTCCAGCAGGTCTTGAAGAGCGGCACCGCCTCGAAGGCTGCGCAGCTCGGCTGGAAGAAGCCGGGAGCGGGAAAGACGGGCACGACGAACGACTTTCTCGATGCGTGGTTTTTGGGCTACACGTCGTCGCTCACCTGCGGCGTCTGGGTCGGCATGGACAAGCCGGAAACCATCATGGAGAAAGGCTACGGCAGCGCGCTGGCGCTGCCGATCTGGGTCGATTTCATGCAGAGCGTGCCCGAGCACACTTATCCGGCAAAAAACTTCGAGTCGCCGATCGAACTTATGAAAACTCGCCTGTGCTCAGTGTCGGGCGCACTGGCCACTGCTGGCTGCGATGCGATGAACTTCGGCTACGACACGCAGCTTCCGGCGACACGCCTGCCGGGCGGGCCGTGCCTGCTCCACCCGGCACCGCTGCCACCCGCACCGATCTATGCGCAGCAGCCGTTTTACCCGTCGGCCGGGACGATGCCGACAACCCCGTCCACGCTGGCCATGGATGGGCAATCGGCAGCTCCTGGCGCTCCGTTCACCACTCCGCCATCCTATTCCTCGACGCGATCGGATATGCCCGTGCCCATGCCAGCGCCCACCCAGCGCCCGCTAGCGGTAGATTTCTACGGCCCAGCCGGCAGCGCCCCGCGAGCAGGTGCCGAGCAGGTGCGGGTGGAGCGAACTGCAGAAGGATTGCGCATCTACCGGCGCGCCCCGGATGCGACAGAACAGCCCGCGGCCCCCGCTCAGCCGACACCCAATCCGCGTGTGATGCGCGCGATTCCCGTCGATCCGCAACTCCGCCGTTCGGCAGCGGAGCCGCCACCGCAGCAGCAACCCGTGCGCGTGCTGCGCGCGGAGCCGGTGACCCGCGACGCGGCGGGAAATGTGACGCGCGGGCGCGTGCTGCGAGTTGTTCCGCCACCGTCGGAAGACGAGCGGTGAGAAACGGCGGTGGTGTCCTCATCTGGAAACCAGGAAGCTAGGAAAGAGCGGTCGCGCAGGGAGCCGCATCCTGGTTTTCTGGTTTGTAAATTCAAAGGAGGACACTGCCGAAACGGCAGTTCTGATAGCGGCGGTTTTGGTTTGACGAGTTGATCTGCGCTTTCGCCTCCGCCACACACCGCGCGGGAAAGCTGAATCCGGGGTGCGGGAAACTTCCACTTGCCGCCATTTTTCCGCAGCCGCTACGCTGCGCCGATGAACGTCCTTGTCACCGGCGGAGCCGGCTTTATCGGCTCCCACTTTGTCGAGCGCTGCCTCGCGCTCGGGCATGAAGTGGCCGTGCTGGACGAGTTCAACGACTTCTACGCGCCCGCGATCAAGCGCGCCAACGTCGCCGGTTTCGCCTCTGCCGTGCCGGTGCATGAAGTCGATCTCCGCGACGTGGATGCCGTCCGCCGGGTCGTGCGTGGAGGGCGCTTCGACACGATCGTTCATCTCGCCGCGCGCGCCGGCGTTCGCCCTTCCATCCAGGATCCGAAGCTCTACCTCGACACCAATATCGGCGGCACTTTTCACCTGCTGGAAGCCGCGCGCGAGGCAGGCATCGCGCGCTTCATCTGCGCGTCCAGCTCATCTGTTTATGGGGTTCTGAAGACCGCGCCATTTCGCGAAGACATGTGTCTAAATCAGACGATCTCGCCTTACGCCGCCACCAAGCTGGCCGCCGAGCAGCTTTGCTCGAACTACTCGCACCTCTATGGAATGCAGACGATCAATCTCCGCTTTTTCACCGTCTATGGGCCGCGCCAGCGCCCCGATCTCGCGATTCATTCTTTTACAAAAGCGATCCTCGAAGGCCGGTCCATCAACCAGTTCGGCGATGGCTCCACGCGGCGCGATTACACTTACATCGACGATATCGTGCAAGGGATGGAGGCGTGTTTCAGCTACGAGGGGCAGCTCTGCGATGTCTTCAATCTCGGCGAAAGCCAGACCACGACATTGAGCGAACTCATCCGCACGATCGAGGCGGCGGTGGGGAAGAAGGCCATCATCAACCAGATGCCCGAACAGCCCGGCGACGTGCCGCTGACCTACGCGGACATCTCCAAAGCTCGGGCGCAGCTCGGCTACGATCCGCACACGAAAATCGCGGAAGGCATTCCGCGCTTTGTGGAGTGGTTTCTGGCGCAGCGAGGCAAGTAGGCGACCCGCTTCGCGCTCCCACACACGCGCGCTTCCGGCGCAAAGCGTAGTTCCCAAAGCAATGCACGATCCCCTTTGGTTCAAGGACGCCGTCATCTATCAGGTCCACGTCAAATCCTTCTTCGACTCGAACGGCGACGGCATCGGCGATTTCCGCGGGCTCATCGAAAAGATCGACTACTTCGGCGAGCTCGGCGTGACCGCGATTTGGGTGATGCCCTTCTATCCGTCGCCGCTGCGGGATGATGGCTACGACATCGCGGACTACTACTCCATCAACCCCAGCTACGGCACACTGGAGGAGTTTCAGGAGTTCCTCCACCAGGCGCACCAGCGCGGCATCAAGGTCATCACCGAGCTAGTGATCAACCACACCTCCGACCAGAACCCGTGGTTCCAGGCTGCCCGCCGCGCGCCGGCCGGATCGCCCGAGCGCGAGATGTATGTCTGGAGCGACACGCCGAAGAAATACGAGGAAGCGCGCATCATCTTCAAAGATTTCGAGCCATCCAATTGGACGTGGGATCCCGTGGCGAAAGCCTACTTCTGGCATCGCTTTTACCACCACCAGCCTGATCTGAACTTCGACAATCCCGCGGTGCATCAGGCCGTCTTCGACGTGTTCGATTTCTGGCTGAAGATGGGCGTCGATGGGCTGCGGCTGGACGCCATTCCCTACCTCTACGAACGCGAAGGAACGAACTGCGAAAACCTCCCGGAGACGCACGCCTTTCTCAAAAAACTGCGCGCGCAAGTGCAGGAAAAGTTCCCGCATGTGATGCTCCTCGCGGAGGCAAATCAGTGGCCGGAGGACGCCGCGGAATACTTTGGCGACGGCGACGAGTGCCACATGAACTTCCACTTCCCCATCATGCCGCGGCTCTACATGTCGCTGCAAATGGAGGACCGGCATCCGATCATCGACATCCTGGAGCAGACGCCCGCGATCCCTGCGAGCTGCCAGTGGGCGACCTTCCTGCGCAACCACGACGAGCTGACGCTGGAAATGGTGACCGACGAGGAGCGTGACTACATGTGGAGCGCGTGGAGCGGC
>CAXSDZ010000050.1:0-5182 GCA_964235505.1 uncultured Chthoniobacteraceae bacterium | reverse complement strand
TGAACAACAACCGCCGCCGCATCGAGCTCATCAACGCGCTCCTCTTTTCGCTACCCGGCACGCCGATCGTTTATTACGGCGACGAGATCGGCATGGGCGACAACTTTTACCTCGGTGACCGCAACGGCGTCCGCACCCCGATGCAATGGGCGCCGGACCGCAATGGCGGCTTTTCCAAAGCGAACCCGCAGCAGCTTTTCCTGCCGACGATCCTCGATCCCGAGTATCACTTCGAGGCGATCAACGTGGAGAATCAGCGGCGCAACCAGTCGTCGCTTTTCTGGTGGACGCGCCGCCTCATCGCGGAGCGGAAGCGCTGGCATGCGTTTGGTCATGGCACCATCCAATTCCTCCATCCGCGCAACGCGAAGGTCCTCGCCTTCGTCCGCGAGCACGAGGATGAGACGGTGCTCGTGGTCGCCAACCTTTCGCGCTTCACCCAAGCCGCGGAGCTGGATCTCTCGGCATATGCGGGTGTTGTGCCGATGGAGATCTTCTCGCGTTCCAAGTTCCCCGAGCTGCGCCAGGGCGACACGTTGATTACGCTCGGGCCGCACGATTTCTACTGGCTCGCCCTGCGGCGCAAAGGCTCGGGCGCTTCGGCCGACAGCATCTCGGTGCCAATCCTGGAGCAGTCGATCGAATGGCACAGCCCGCTGCCGGCCAGCATGCGCGAAACGATCGAGCGCGAACTCCTGCCCGCATATTTCCAGAACGCCCGCTGGTTTCCCGCCCGCAGTCGCCAGGCGCGCGAGTTTCGGATCACGTCGCCTTCACCGAGGGAATGCCGGAAACCTACATCGTCCCCGTGCAGCTTTCGACCGGCGAAACTGCCACGCGCCTTCTGGCCGAATCGCCGCACGCGGTGCTCGGCCGCTTCCGCTCAGGAGCCGAAGAGCACGTCCTGCACGACGCGGCGTTCGACGCCACCTTCCGCACCGCGATTCTGGAAGTCCTGATCGCAAGCTCCGCCGCTGATGGGCGTTTCACGAGCCGCCACGGTCGCGCCTTTGTGGCCACCGATGCCCTGGCCGCCGCCGCCGGCAATTCCCAAGTCCTCTCGGCCGACAACTCGAACATCACGATCGCCTACGGCAGCGCCTACGTGCTGAAGCTCTACCGCCGTCTGGAGTGGGGCCGCCACCCTGAGGAGGAAATCACGCGTTACCTCAGCGAGACGCGCCATTTCGCCGCGACGCCGCCCTATGCCGGCTCGCTCCTCTACGGTGCCAGCAGCGGGCAGCCCGCCACGATCGCCCTGCTCATGGGCTACGTGCAAAATCAAGGCGACGGATGGGCCTACACCGTCGATGCGGTGGGTCGCTACTTCGAGCGCATCCTCGGTGCCCGGCCGGAGCCGGGCGACGCTGAAGCGCTGCTCGATGCGGTCGGAGCCATCTATCCTGAGCGCGCGCGGCAGCTCGGCCAGCGCACCGCTGAGCTGCACCTCGCGCTTTCCGCCGACCCGGATGATCCGGCTTTTGCGCCTGAACCGTTCACGACGCTGTGGCAGCGCTCACTTTACCAAGCCGTTCGCGGAAACGTCCGGCGCACCGTCCGCCTGCTTGCCGAGCAGCGCGCCGAACTGCCGGAAGCGGCACAGGCTGCGGCGGATGAGATCGTTCAGAAAGAAGCGGTCCTGCTGAAGCGGCTGGATGGATTGCTCGTGGCGAGGATCAACGCCTCCAAGACTGTGAGCCACGGCGCGCTTCACCTCGGGCAGGTGTTGAACACGGGCAAAGATTTCGTCCTTCTCGACCTCGAAGGAGACCCGGGCCGCGCCTTGTCAGAACGGAACCTCAAGCGCTCCGCGCTGCGCGATGTCGCCGCGATGATGCGGTCCTTTGACTACGCTGCGCACTCTGCGCTGAAGCGGATGCAGCCCGATGACCTTCCGATCCTTGCCCCGTGGGCTGCCGCGTGGGCGCGCCACACTGCCGCGGAATACCTCGCGGCCTACATTGCCGCTGCCGCGGGCGCGCCGTTTATTCCAGAGAACGTGGGTGATCTTAATCTTTTGCTGGATGTCTTCCTCATCGACCGTGCCGCGTCGGAGATTGTGAACGATCTCACCTATCGTCCTCCCATGGCTGCGATCCCCATCGAGGCACTACGCGGGCTTATAGAGCGGTTTTCGCTGGCGTGAGCCTGGCGCGGAGGGACGCGCTCCCGCGCGTCCCATTCTCTCGCCAAGCGTGGGACACGCAGGAGCGCGTCCCTCCGCGCACAGCCAAACGGGAAGCGCTCTAGCTCGTCTTCAACACCTCGATGAATGCTTCCTGCGGGATGTTCACCCGGCCGATGCTTTTCATCCGCTTCTTACCTTCCTTCTGCTTTTCCAGGAGCTTGCGCTTGCGGGAGATGTCGCCGCCATAGCACTTTGCCGTCACATCTTTGCGCATCGCGGAAACGGATTCGCGGGCGATGATCTTGCCCCCGATCGCAGCTTGGATCGCCACTTGATAAAGCTGCGTTGGGATCACTTCCTTCAGCTTGGCAGCGAGAGCACGGCCACGGGGCTCCGCCTTGTCGCGGTGGACGATGGAGGAGAAGGCATCAACCGGCTCACCGTTCACGAGCATGTCTAGCTTCACCAGCTTGGAAGCGCGGTAGCCGGCCTGCTCATAGTCCATCGAGCCGTAGCCGCGCGTCATCGATTTCATCTTATCCACGAAGTCCACGAGGATCTCGTTCAGCGGCAGTTCGGTGGTCAGCATCACCCGCCGTGTATCCAGCGACTCGGTGTGCTTTACTTCGCCGCGTTTGTCCATGATGAGCTGCATGATGGCCGAGATGTATTCATTAGGCACCATGATGAAACATCGCACGATCGGCTCGCGGATTTCCTCGATCACGGACATGTCGGGAAGCATTTCCGGATTGTCCACCGTCAGCACTTCACCGTTCGTCTTCTTTACCTCGTAGATGACCGAAGGATAAGTGGCGATGATATCCATGTCATACTCCCGCCGAAGCCGCTCCAGGATGATCTCCATGTGCAGCAGGCCTAGAAAGCCGCAGCGAAAGCCGAACCCAAGCGCAACACTCGACTCGGGCATGTAGTCGAAGGCGGCGTCATTAAGCTGGAGCTTGCCCATGGCGGACTTCAAGTGCTCGAAGTCGGCAGTGTTGATGGGATAGATGCCGCTGAATACCATCGGCTGCACTTCCTGAAAGCCCGGCAGCGGCTCGGTCGCCGGATTGCGGCCGTTGGTGATCGTGTCGCCGACCTTTACTTCCGACGCCGTCTTCACGTTCGCGATCACGTAACCTACCGCGCCGGCTTGCAGAGTATCTTGCGGAGTCATCTTCGCGAGGCCCGGTCGGAAGATGCCGACTTCCTTCACCTCGTAAGTCCGGTTCGTTGCCATCGTTTTTATGAGGTCGCCCGCCTTGAGTTGTCCATCGACGACCCGCAGATAGACGATCACTCCGCGATAAGTGTCGAACGTGGAGTCGAAGACCAGCGCGCGCAGCTTGTCTGCGTTCTTGCCGGTCGGGTAGGGGATGCGCTCGATGATTGCTTCGAGGATATCTTCGATGCCGATGCCCGCCTTTGCGCTCGCGAGCACTGCTTCATCCGCCGAGATCGCGAGGATGTCCTCAAGCTGCCGCTTCACGGTAGGGATGTCGGAGTTCGGCAGGTCGATCTTGTTGATGACCGGGATGAGTTTCAGCCCCTGCTTCTCAGCGAGGTGAACATTCGCGACGGTCTGCGCTTCCACGCCCTGCGCGGCATCGACGATGAGCAGCGCGCCTTCGCACGCGGCGAGCGAGCGCGAGACTTCGTAGGCGAAGTCCACGTGGCCCGGCGTGTCCATGAGGTTGAGCTGATAGAAGTGCCCGTCTTTCGCCTTGTAGCGCATCGTCACCGGATGCGCCTTGATCGTGATGCCGCGCTCGCGCTCGAGGTCCATGGCGTCGAGGAGCTGATCCTGCGAATCGCGCATCTCGATCGTGCCGGTGAACTCAAGCAGCCGGTCGGAAAGCGTGGTTTTTCCGTGGTCGATGTGCGCGATGATGCAGAAGTTGCGAGTCCGGGTGTGCGGCATAAAAAGTGGGTCGGCGCGGGGCGCCAAAAACCGGCATGTGCCGGAGGGCGGACTATGCGGGCGGGTGCCGACCCGGTCAACTGCCGGGCAGAAAGGGCAGTGTCCTGATTTGAATTAAGAAACCAGAAAACCAGGATGCGGCTCCCTGCGCGACCGCTCTCTTCTGGCTTCCTGGTTTCCAGCTGAGGACACCACCGCAGAAGGTGCGCGCTTCCGGCGCCCGGAGCGGCACGTCAGAGTTCCCTCTTCCCACCGCCGAGCACCTGCTGCACGGCGTGCGCTTCCAAGGTCCGCAACTCGCCGTTCGCGAGCAGCGATTGCAGTTCAACGCGGAACGCGGTGTCGTCAAAGCCCGGCTGCTTGCGGAGCGCGCCGATGATTTTTGCGAAGCCATCGACCAGTTCGCCGATCGCCACGCCGACGCCTTCGGCGAGCATTTCTTCTTGTTCGGGAGTCATGAGTTTTGTGGGAGAGGACCTTTTTTTAACCGCGGATGGCGCGGATGAAACGGATGGTGGAACTTCGCCGCCAGCCTCTTCATCCGTTTCATCCGCGCCATCCGCGGTTAAGAATTCCGTGCTTTGCGCTTCCGCGGCAGGGCGGCTTTGCTGGCGACGAACTTGCCGGGATTCAAGATGCCGCTCGGATCGAGCGCGGTCTTTATCGCCGCATGCACGGCGCGGCTCACGGAGGAAGTCGCTTGCGGCCACCAGCGGTTCTTGGCGAGGCCGATGCCGTGCTCGCCGGTGATGACTCCGCCCCATGTCAGGACTTGCGCGAAAAGCTCGTCCAGCGCGGCATCCACCTGCTTGCGCACCGCCGGGTCGCCGTAGTTCGCGGCCATGATGTTCGTGTGGATATTCCCATCGCCGGCGTGGCCGAAGCACGCGACGGGAAAGCCGTATTTGCGCCGCAGCTCTTCGGCAAAGCGCGCGAGGTCCGCGAGGCGCCCGCGCGGGACCACGATGTCTTCGTTTAGCTTGGTGAGGCCCGTGGCCTTCAGCGAGGCGGAGAACTTCCGCCGCAAATCCCAAAGCACCTCGCACTCCGCCTCACCAAAAGCGGTGGCCAAATGCACCGCGCCGAGCCCTTCGATCAGCTCGCGCAGCGCCGCCGCTTCCGACTGCACG
>CAXSDZ010000049.1:18763-23548 GCA_964235505.1 uncultured Chthoniobacteraceae bacterium | reverse complement strand
CTTCCTGGCTGCTACCAAAAAAACCACACGAAGGACTCCCCATTGCTGCTCTTCATCCAGCAACAGCAAGAACGAGGCTCGCCCCCCTGCCAGTGCTGGAAATAAGGGATCTAAATCAAGCCGGGCGCCCGAACGCCTAAAATGAGCCGGAAGCGGTGTTCAGCGGACGAAGGCGGCGCTTTGATCTCACCCAAGCAAACGGGGCAAATGCTGATGTCTTTGGTGAGGTGGGGCTTTGAGTATCAGTAAGCAAGGGCTTACGATATCGCTCAATGTTTTTCAACCGACAGGGAGGTGACGGCGTGACGAAGGTGGTGTGGGCGGCGGAAGAGAGTCAGTCATGTTTGATCATGCGCGAGAGGATTTGATGCGATTATGGTGTGGGCAGTAGGGCGGCAGGAAAAAAAAGAGCTGCAAGCCCTTGGCGCGCCACTCGGCGCGCCTAATTTAACTAGGCGCGAGCGGTGACAGCGGGCCAATCATCTAGGACCAACATGGCGGGCCTGCCGCGCAGGGCAGGCAGAAGCTTTGTTTCCACCGCATCGATGAACTCGGCTTCTTTCAGCCGGCTTTTATGCACAAAGTGCAAAAGGCTCCCGTCCTCGCGCAAAAACCCCTCACGTTGAGCCGCTTGCCATGCGCCTGAGCCGGCAGGCTCAAGTTTGGCCCGGGTGGCAACCAGCAACGGAAAAGAGTGGACTGCAAAGAGACGCCGCTTTAATCGCCAAAGAAGAACTCACAACGGCCCGCCGTTTCCAGTGCTTTGAGATTTGCGAGCGCATTAGGCGCGGTGATCGCCCGATGCGGGGTAGGCGTTTTGGCAGTGCGCCGCCGAGCCTTGCCGCCAGCGCTACCCAAGTCGGCGTAGCGCGCACCTTAAAGTCGACCCAGACGCGCCGTCATTCTCATCTTTTTTGCCAGCTCCGTGCGGGGGCTGGCGGGGTTGGCTTGGGAGGCGACCACCATGGGTGTCTCCTCCTCTGGCGCCGCCCGGCACGGGTGGCCCGGGCGCGGCGCATCAACGAGCGACGCCACCGCGCCCTCCTCCCAGTGTTCTAGCCAGCGGTCCACCGCGGCGCGCTCCGCCCCGAGAATCAGGTGCCAACTCGGCAATTGGACGGCCCTGCGCGCGCAGGAGCACCGCGTGCGCCCGGGCCCGCTCGCGCTACGTCGCTCTCTCCCGCCCCACCCACACCAGTTCTAGCTTCTGCTCATCGCTCAATGATTTCACAAAGTTCATCGCCCAATCTGCCGCAAAATATGTGTGCAGATACTTAGGCTCGACATCCAGCAGCCTACAGATGCCGCCGCAACAGTTAAGAACACGCTCTAAGCGCGGCCGCTATCACGATCGGATTGTTCTGTCCGACGACTTCCTTTTCTTTGCAGGTAAGCAAAAGTTGGCACTGGGCGATGCCCGCGATGTTTGGCGCAGTATCGGCGACTACATGGCACGCGCAGATTATTTTGTAAGCGCGAACGTGCGACTTCATCCCAAAGTGCCGGTCGTTATTGATATTCACTAGATGCCTCTCCGAGTTGCGCTCACTAGCCATGTTCTTGGTGGAAAAGGGCATAGTGGATACAGCGATTGTGCCTGCACGAAGCATGCGCTTCTTCTCGATCGAGAGCGCCACCATCTCTGCGAACCATTTCCGGTGAGCGCGCAGGATATAAGCAACTCGCGGAAGTTGGTAACGGTGGTGCCAGCAGGCGGCATTTTCGCGCGCGATTCAACCACACGAGATTAATGTGGCTGTGCGGTAGAAAAAAAGCATCGTAGTGTGCTTCGTCAGGCAAGGCTCCTCACCGCTGGAAACATTGAATGCAGCGTGTCCTCTCAATTCCAAAGGGTGGCCTGCCGCGTAACTCACTGCGATGATGCGGCTTGGCAGCCGGACAGAGCCCTTTTACGCGATCACTGATCCTTTCAGACTGCCATTGCGTCCACCCGGGGACCGGTTCTAACGGTGCTCGCAGCGTTGCCGCTATAGTCTCGAAAAGGTGGGCTCGATAGTGTGAATTTTAATGCAGGGTTCTCATCTGAGCGCATCTTATCATGCGAGCTTCCGGAGAATTCCGAAGTCCGTGCGGTCGCAAGTCATTTAGCTTCTTCGAGGGGCACTTACCGTCGAGCCTCAGATACGAAATCGGCAACTCGCGACATTGCTTCTTTGATCTGCTCCAAGCTGGTCGCATAGCAGCAGCGCACAAAGCCTTCACCGCTCGGACCGAAAGCGGTGCCAGGCACGCAAGCTACTTTCTTCTTTTCCAGCAGTCCGAGTGAAAACTCACGGCTGGTCAGCCCAGTCGTTGCAACGCGCGGGAAGATATAGAAGGCGCCCAAAGGTTGAAAACAATCCAACCCAAGATCATTGAACGCTCGAACGATGTAATTGCGCCGGTGCTCGTATTCACGCCGCATCGCTTCCACGTCACGATCGCCATTTTCCAGAGCTTCGATCGCAGCGTCTTGCGACATCGTGTTAGCGCACAGAATCGCATACTGATGGATCTTCATCATTGCGTCGGTGATCGGCGCGGGGGCACAGGCATAACCGATGCGGAAGCCGGTCATCGCGAATGCCTTGGAAAAGCCGTGAAGAAAAATGGTGCGTTCCCG
Organism: uncultured Chthoniobacteraceae bacterium; assembly: GCA_964235505.1. Taxonomy (GTDB): domain Bacteria; phylum Verrucomicrobiota; class Verrucomicrobiia; order Chthoniobacterales; family Chthoniobacteraceae; genus CAXSDZ01. Next base: position 20,925 of record CAXSDZ010000049.1, on the reverse strand, counting down.
CATTCCGGGTAGCGACGCGATCGACACGTGCTCCGCACCTTCGTAGGTCAGCTCGGAATAAATTTCATCGGTGAAAACGATCAGATCATGCTCGATGCATAGCTTCGCGATCTTCTCCAGCTCAGCTCGCGTCTGCGTGGCTCCCGTGGGATTGCAGGGGAAGTTAAGCATCAAGATTTTCGAGCGCGGCGTGATCTTGCCTTGGAGTGCTTCGGCGGTAAGGCGGAAGTTATCCTCGACGCGGGTTGGCACGGCGACGGCGACTCCGTGCGCCATGATTACGCTGGGCGAGTAGCTTACATAGCACGGCTCATGGTAGAGAACTTCGTCCCCGGGATTTACCAATGCACGCAAAGCCAGGTCGATCGCTTCGCTTACACCGACGGTGATGATCACTTCAGTAGTAGGATCGTAGCCTATGCTGAAGTGCTTCTGCACATAGCGCGCAATGGCAGCGCGCAGTTCGGGCATTCCGAGGTTGGATGTGTAGTGCGTGCGGCCTTGCTCGAGTGAATAGATCGCCGCCTCGCGGATGTGCCAGGGCGTATCAAAGTCGGGCTCACCTACGCCGAGTGAGATCACCTCTTTCTCTTGTGCCACGATATCGAAGAATTCGCGGATGCCGGACTTAGGGATGTCGCGGATGTGATCCGCGATGTGTCGATGGAGAGTCATGGGAAGTTAGTTGCGATGGGGACGGGCTACAATTTGCGGAGGACCACGCCTGCCCCGGCGCCGCATGGCGCCGGATTCGTGAGCAAGCGCGGCTAGCTAGCTCGCGCGGCCCCCTGCCAACTTCCCGAAAGAATACCCTGCGATTGCTTCATGGCGTGACTGCCAGCCGCTGCGACTTGGGCTCGCGCTGGAGCACCACACCGTTTTCCTTATACGCCTTCATCCGGAAGTGCGTCGCCGTGGAGATCACTCCCTTGATCGTGGAAAGCTTTTCGGAAATGAACGTGGACACCGCGTGAAGTGTGTCTGCTTCGATCACGACCAGAAGATCGTATGCGCCGGACATGAGATAGCAGCTTTGCACTTCTTCAAACCTCGCCACTCGCATAGCCAAGCGATCGAAGCCGCCACCACGCTCGGGTGTGATCCGCACTTCGACGACAGCGGTAACGCCGCCGGCGCCCAGCTTCTGCGGGTCAACAACTGCCTGATAACCAAGCACGATTCCTTCTTCTTCAAGGCGCACGATCTCGGCGGAGACATCGCTTTCGGAAGAGTTCAGTTCCCGGGCGAGATCTTCGCTCGAAGTGCGAGCGTTCTGGCGCAGCAGAGCGATGAGGCGTTCGGGATTCATTCGATAGTTTGCGAGATACAGACTTTAAACGGCTTCACGGGCGGAGTCGCGTGGAAAGGCAAGTGAGAACAAGGTGATCGGCACGCTCGCTGAACTTGCGCTGACTGCTGAACCTTTCCTAAAATGCAACGCACCGCCGCTTTCTTTCGATCGCGATGCAGTGGCTATCATTTTGTTTAGCGGAGCGGACGCCAAACTTATAGCAGTTTTCGTTTGCGTGAGCCCTCGCCGCCTTCGCCCCGATCCCTCCACTGCGCTCCGTGGCACCTCTTTTTGCAAAGCGACGCTGCTTGGCCTGAGGCTTCGGTCGGGATGACACCGCGCGGAGAGAGCTTATCCAAATGAAACGAACTTAGGACGGGTGCGCTCATTGCTTCACACGCGGATCATTCTCCAAACGAGATCCCAACCGCGCAGGCTGTCTCGATCATCTGCCCGTCCCGCGGCACGGTGCGGAGGCGATGCACAGCTTCCGAGATCGGCACGGAAAGCACCTGGTAGTTTTGATATGAGACCATGTGGCCGAACTGCCCCTCAGCGATGAGTTCCACCGCTTTAACGCCGAAACGCGTGCCGAGGATGCGGTCCAGCGTGGTCGGCGCGCCGCCGCGCTGCAGATGGCCGAGCACACACGCCCGCGTGTCTTTGTCGGTGCGCGCGGCGATTTCCTCCGCAACCGCGTGGCCGATGCCGCCGAGCTTGTATTCGCCGGTTTCCAGCGCGCGCACGCTCTGCTCCCCGTCGCGCGGCTTGGCACCTTCGGCGACGACGACCATCGTGGAAAGGCAGCCTTCGCTGTCGCGCTTGCGCACCGCCTCCGGGGTTTCGCCGGTGCGCGACGATATCAGCAGCG
>CAXSDZ010000049.1:1160-18753 GCA_964235505.1 uncultured Chthoniobacteraceae bacterium | reverse complement strand
CATGCTCAAAAGGGATCTCCGGGATGAGGATGATATCGCCGCCTCCGGCAAGCCCGCCGTAGAGCGCGATCCAACCGGCGTGCCGGCCCATGACCTCTAGGACCATCACGCGTTTATGGGAAGTGGCCGTCGTATGGAGACGGTCGAGCGCATCCGCCACGCAGGCCACGGCAGAGTCGAAGCCGAACGTCATCGCGGTGGCTTCGAGATCGTTGTCGATCGTCTTCGGCACCCCGACGACCGGGATGCCAGCTTCGCAAAGCTGCAAGGCTGTCGTGAGCGAGCCGTCGCCACCGATCACGATGAGCCCCTCGATGCCGAGTCCGTCGAGTGTGGCGCGCGCTTGATCGATCGAAGACTGCGGCGCATAAGCCTTCTCGCCCGCGCCGGTCTTCGCGATGAAATGGCCTTTGTTAGTCGTCCCCAGAATTGTCCCGCCGATGTGCATGATGCCGGCGGTCCGGCGGGTGGTCAGCGGCTCGTGGCTGCCCGGAGCGAGCAATCCTTCAAAGCCATCGTGAAATCCGATGACTTCCCAGCCGCGGTTGCTCGCGGCGCGCACGACTGCGCGAAGCACGGCGTTCAGGCCGGGACAATCTCCGCCGCTGGTAAGAACTCCGATGCGTTTGCTCATAGTTTGTGCGCGGATGTTTGCGGGAGAAAGCGGGAGCGTCGAGTGGATTGCGAGACGGACCGAGGGGCGGAGGAGGTTTCAGCGGAAAGCCTCGGCGATGCACCTGGCGTCGCGGGCCGCTCTTCGTCGGCTCCGTCGATTTCGCATCCCCAGCCGGAGCCAACCGCAGATGCTGATCGTGCGCCGCTAGCGCCGCCCTTTGGCCGCGGGCAACGGCCGGCCCGCTGCGGCCCACTCCTCATAGAGTTGCCAGCCCTTCGCCAGGAGCTGGCGGGAAAGCGTGAACCGCTCTGGTGCGCCGAGCACTACCACGTGGAGCCGACGCGGTGTGATCACCACTTTTTCGCCTTCCTGGCGACTCTCCGGGGCACGGGCGGCAGAAATGGCGAGGCAGGCGCCGGCGCGGTTTGTGGTGCCGGTTTTCACGCCGTCGATGTCGTCGATGCCGAGCACTTCATTCGTGTTGCGCAGCAGAAAGCCGGAGCGTTCCCCGCCCGCTTTCGAGACCGAAATCCGGCGCTCCTTTTGCGACACGATGAAGCGGAAGGCCGAGCGCTCCATGGCGTAGCGCGTGAGCCGCGCGACGTCGCCGGCGGTCGAGTAGGGAAGCGCGCGCTCCATCGAGTCGAGGCCGTGCGCATTCAGAAAGCGCGTGTCCTGCATGCCGAGCCGCCGCGCCAATGCGTTCATCTGCGCGGTGAAAAAGCTCACGGGCGAGCTGTTCTTCGGCCGCGCGACCGCTGCGCCGCTCCCGAGTGCGCTGCCGACGTGGTGGGCCAGCGTTTCCGCCGCCGCATTGTCCGACTGCAGCAGCGCCGCGTAGAGCAGGTCGCGCAGCGAGCACTGGTCGCCTGGGCTGAGACCGGGCCCGCCTGCGGTGCTGAGCCCTTGAGCCGTCGGCGGCACGGTCGCCTGCTGCGCGAGGTCTTCGCCTTTCGCCTCCGCCCAATCGAGCACCACCATCGCCGCCGCGACCTTTGTGATGCTGCCGATCTGCAGCTTCTTTTGCGCGTTTGCGCTGTCGAGCACGTGGCCGGTGGTGTGGTCGGTGATCACGTAGGCTGCCGCCTGCGCGCGCGCTTCGCCGGGCTGCGCAAGGCTGCACGCGGCGCTGAAAACGAGGCACGCTCGGAAAAGGAAACGAGGAAAAAGCATGGTCAAAAAGTGCGGCGGGAAAATGCGGACGGCGCTGCGGTTTGGCAACCCTGCAAACTGCTGGTCATTCGCTCGGACCAGTTCGGCTGGACGGCACGCCGCGTGGCGCGTGAGCAATGGAACAGGGCCGCGCCTGACCCGCCGCGTGCAATGGCCTTTTGCGCATTCCATTTCGCGCGAACCCGCGCACACTGCCCGCCCTTCACGCTCCCCGATATGTCCTACGAAGTTAATTTCGGAAACCTCACCGTTGCGCAAACTCGCCCCGGGGCAAAGAAGGGCCAGCGCTTCCGGCTGGCGGTTCTCGGCGACTTCTCCGGTCGCGCAAATCGCGGCGAAATCGCGGTCGGCGCGGAGCTCGCGAAGCGCAAAGCGATCAAGGTGGACTGCGAAAATCTCGATGCAGTCATCGAGCGGTTTGGCATCACGCTTCATCTGGCGTTGGCAGGGGAGGAAGGCGGGAGCGTCGCGCTGGAGATCGCCTCCATCGACGATCTGCATCCCGATCAGCTCTTTGGAAAGCTGGAGCTTTTCTCTGAGCTTTCGGGCCTGCGCAAGCGACTGAAGACCACGTCCACTTTTGCCAAAGCTGCGCAGGAAGTGCAGTCGTGGGCCGGAAGTGCGGACAGTTCTAGGGCATCGCAAGCGCGCGGAAAAGCGCGGGGTTCCGCGCTCGCGGTGGATGCGAGCATCGGCGACTTCGCGCGGCTCGTGGATCACGCGGAGCGCCCGGAGATTTCCGAGGCGTCGGTGGATGAGCTGCTGCGGCGCATGGTCGCGCCGCACGTCGTGCCGGCAAAAGATCCGAAGCAGGACGCGCTGGTCGCCGCGGTGGATGAGGCGCTCTCGGCGGCGATGCGCGCGGTGCTGCACCACCCCGATTTTCAAACCACCGAGGCGCTGCTGCGCTCCATCGATTTCCTCGTGCGCCGGCTGGAAACGGACGAGCACCTGCAGATCGTTCTATTCGATATCAGCGCCGAGGAATTCGCCGCCGATCTGAGCCAGGCGGATGCATTGGAGAACAGCGGCCTGTATTCGCTGCTGATCGAGCAGCCCGCGCTCGATGCGCACGCGGGCCCATTCGCTGCGATCGTGGGGAACTACCTCTTCGAGCAAACGCCGCCGCACGCGGAGCTGCTCGGCCGCATGGCGCGCATCGCCGCGGATGGTCCCGCGCCCTTTCTCGCCGCGATCGGCGCGGGCGTGATCGGCCAAAAGCCGGACGACGTGCATCCGCTGAGCCGGGATGCATGGGCGGCGCTCCGCGCGATGCGGGAAGCCGCGTGCCTCTTGCTTACCACGCCGCGCTTTCTGCTGCGGCTGCCTTACGGCAAAAAGACCGAGCCGATTGACTCGTTCACCTTCGAGGAGTTCACGCCGCAGTCCGGCCTGCGCGGCATGCTGTGGGGCAACTCCGGGGTGTTTGCCGGCTTTCTGCTCGCCGCCGCATTCGCGGAGGATGGCGAGGAGATGCGCCCCGGCTCCGTGCTCCAGATCGATGAGATGCCGCTCTACTACTACACGGACTCGGATGGCGACCAGATCGCGCTGCCCTGCACGGAGCGGCTGCTGAATCTACGCGCCGCGGAGGCGATCTCCAGGCGGGGATTCACGCCGGTGCTCGCGATCAAGGGCAGTCCCGAAATGCGCCTCGGCGGTTTCAACTCCGTCGCGGGGCGGGATTTGGCAGGTTTCTGGAATCCGCTCGCAGGCGCCGCCGCCACGCCGGTGGAAGAGGAGCCCGCGCCGACACCCGAAGCCGCGGCTGTATCGGAAGCCGAAGTCGCGGCTGTGTCGGAAGCCGAAGTCGCCGAAGTCAGGAATGTTGAAGACCCGAGCGCAGTCGATCTCGATGCGCTGCTTGCCGATCTCGGTGGTGCCAGCGCGGATGCTGCACCCGCAGCAGAAGCGGTCGCGAGCGCGGGCGACGATGATCTCGACGCGCTGCTCGCGAGCCTCGGCACGGACTCCGACGCGCAGGCAGCGGAAGGCGCGGTGGATGTGGATCTGGAAAAGCTGCTCGCGGATCTCGGTGCGTGAGGGCAGCGGGTGGTGAGCAGTTGGCATCTGGCGTCCCTTTCTGAGCACTGGGCACTGCCACCTCCCCCGCGGGAGTTGACGCTCGGAGTCGCCGTGATACGTTCGCGACGCCATTTTCAGCAGCGTGCAAATCACTCCAGCCGGCCCGACCGGCACTCCTTCAAAATCTTGCGGTGCCGGTCCGCAGGCTGCTTCCATGGCGTCCACCTTTGCCTATGCAGAAGCTCGATTTCGCTGAAGCCATCGATCAGGTGATCGACATCGATCCCCGCTACGAGCGCGACGCGTATTTCTTTCTTCGCGACGCGCTCGATTTCACCGTGAAAGTGCGCAAGAAAGCGCGCGAAGGCCCAGGCAGCGGGCACGTGAGCGGGCAACAGTTGCTCGAAGGAATCCGTCAATATGCGCTCAAGCAATTCGGACCAATGGTTGTGACCGTGCTGTCGTATTGGGGGATCGTGCGGTGCGACGATTTCGGCGAAATGGTTTATAACCTCATCCGCATCGGCATCTTCGGCAAAACCGAGGCAGATTCGCTGGAAGACTTCAAAGGCGGCTACAACTTCCAGGAAGCATTCGTAGTTCCGTATCGACCGGGCAAGGCGACGCCGCCCCGTCGCCGTTCGGCACCCCGCCGCGACCCTGCGGCGGAGAAGCTGAACTGACCCCGCCAGCTCGGGCGAGCCGGTCGAGGTGGAAGGAGCTGAGGCGCTGGTGGATTCGCGCCATCGCGTCGGGTGCGGTTGGCAATGGCGCTGGATCGTGTCCATCCACGCTCCCTCACGGCGAGGCATGCCGGGCGGGAAACGCACGCGGGCTTCGGAGTGGCTGCGCTGACAGGTCTTGGCCTTCAGAAAGCCCATGCTCTGTATCCTCGAAACGCCGCGCGGCAGGCCGCGTTGCAAATTAGTCCGCACACGCCCGTGCGGCGTTGCGATTACTTTGTCTGATGAAAGTCCCCTCGATTCGCTGGCAACCGCTCATCCTCGGTCTGCTGATTGCCGGCACCCTGGCGACGCTCGGCTGGAGCGCATTCACTCACTTCGGGGCGCAGGATCCCTTCATGCCGCACGCGCACTGCTACCTGCTGAAGCGTGATCTCATCCTGCTGCACGGCATCTCGGATTTCCTGATCGGCACGAGCTACGTGGCCATTTCCGCCACGCTCACCTACCTCGTGCTGCGCGCGCGCCGCGAGATCCCTTTTCACTGGATGATGCTCGCCTTTGCGACCTTCATCATCGCGTGCGGCGCCACGCATTTCATGGAGGTCTGGACACTGCAAGCCGCCAACCCGCCGTATTGGCTGTCCGGCGATGTGAAGCTCGTAACGGCGCTCGCATCCGTCGCCACCGCTTTCTTGCTGCCGCCGCTGATTCCGAGCATTCTGCGCCTGCTGGAAGAGGCGCGCCTTTCCGGGGTTCGCCGCCTCGAGGTGGAGCGAGCGAACGTGGAGCTGGCTGCGGCGAATGAGAAAATCACGCAGCTCGATCAGCTTAAAACGACCTTTTTTGCCAATGTCTCACACGAGCTGCGCACCCCGCTCACGCTGATTTTCGGCCCAGTCGATCGCCTGTTGGGCGGGACCGCGCTGGACGATGCGGAGCGGCGCGAGCTGCAAACCGTCCGCCGCAATGCGCTGCTGCTCCACAAGCACGTGAACGATCTGCTCGACGTCTCGAAACTCGAGGCTGGCAAGATGGCGGTGCGGTATGCCGGCGTGGATCTCGCGCGGATGGCGCGTCTGGTCGGCAGCTTCTTTTCTTCCAGCCAGACTCACGGGCCCGAGATCGCCATCGAAGCGCCGGAGTCGCTCGCGATCGAGGCCGATGCGGAGAAGATCGAGCGCGTGCTTTTGAATCTGCTTTCCAACGCGTTCAAGTTTTCGCCAGACGGAGGCCGGGTCCGGATGAGTGTGCGCACGGAAGGGGAAGCCGCGCTGATCCGCGTGGAGGACTCCGGTCCGGGGGTGCCGGAGCACCTGCGCGCGAAGATCTTCGAGCGCTTCGCGCAAGGCGATCAGCCCACCGCGCGGGGTGGCAGCGGCACGGGGCTCGGGCTTTCCATCGTGCGGGAATTCGTGGAGCTGCATGGCGGAAGTGTCGCGGCGGAGGAAGCGGTCGGCGGCGGGGCGGCCTTCGTGGTCCGGCTCCCGTTGCGAGCGCCCGCAGGAGTCCCGGTATCGCACGGCGCTGCCGCACCGGGAGGCGATGCGATCTATCGCCGGCCCGAGCGAGTGCGCGATGTCGTGGCATGGTCGATCGTGCCCGTCGCGGCGCCCACTGGCGGCACGGTCCCTTCGCCTGCTGCGCTCGCTGCGGAGCCGCTCGTGCTGGTCGTGGAGGACAATGCGGAAATGGCTGCGCACATCGCGCAAACGCTCGGCGGCGAATATCGCGTGGCCCTGGCGCCCAATGGACGCGCAGCGCTGGAGCTGGCGGAAGCGCAAATGCCAGACGTGATCGTGACCGATCTCATGATGCCGGAAATGACTGGCGATGAACTGCTGACCCAAGTCCGTGCGCACCCGCGGCTGCGGAATGTGCCGGTGATCCTGCTCACGGCGCGGGCAGACGATGAAATGAAACTGCGCCTGCTTGCAAACGGCGCGCAGGATTATCTGGTCAAGCCTTTCGCAGCAGAAGAATTGCGCGTGCGCGTCCGCAACCATGTGACGACCAAGCAGGTGCGCGACGCTTTACAGGGCGAGCTCGCCAGCCACGAGCTCGATCTCGCGAGCCTCGCACGCGAGATGACGCTGCGCTCCCGCGATCTGGTGCGCGCGAAGGAATCCGCAGAAGCGGCTTCCCGCGCGAAAGATCACTTCCTCGCGGTGCTTTCCCACGAGTTGCGCACTCCGCTCACGCCGGCGCTCACGGTGGCGACAAACCTCCACGAGCATCCGCCGCAGGATCCCGGCGAGCTGCGCGAAGCGCTCGGTGTGATCCGCAGGAATATCGAGCTGGAGGCGAAGCTGATCGACGATCTGCTCGACCTCACGCGCATCGCGCGCGGCAAGCTCCAGCTTCACTTTGCGCCAGTCGATCTGCACGACCTCATCCGCTACACGACCGAGATGATCCGCTCCGAGCACCTCAAGAAAACGGTGCGGCTGGAGATGAAGCTGGACGCGGCGGAACACCACTCGCGGGGCGACGCGCCGCGGCTCCAGCAGGTCATCTGGAACTTGGTGGGGAACGCGGTGAAGTTCACGCCGGCAGGCGGCGTGGTCACGATTCGGACAGCAAATCGCGACGGACTTCTCGTGGTGGAAACGAGCGATACCGGCATCGGCATTTCCTCCGAAATGCTGGCGAAAATCTTCGATCCATTCGAGCAGGGCGAACGCGCTGCCGCACAGCAGCACGGCGGTCTCGGTCTCGGTCTGGCGGTGGCAAAGGGACTCATCGAAGCGCATGGCGGCACGATCGTGGCGAGCAGCGGCGGACATTCGGCGGGCGCGACTTTTACGGTCGAGCTGCCGGTGAGCGCTCCCCCGGCGGAACCCGCGAGCGAACGCGCTCCCGCGCCCGGCGCGCTGGCAGCGGAGTTAGCGCGGCCGATGCGGGTGCTGCTGGTGGAGGATCACGAAGACACGCGGCAGGCGCTGGAGCGGCTGCTGCGGCGGTGGGGTTACGAAGTGGAAAGCGCCTGCTGTGTGAAGGAGGGCCTGGAAAAAGGTCGGGCGGGGAACTTCGATCTGCTGCTCAGTGACCTCGGGCTGCCCGATGGAACGGGCTCGGAGTTGATGTCTGCTCTGCGCGCGGAGCGCGGCCTCCCGGGCATCGCGATGAGCGGCTTCGGCATGGAAGAAGACCTCCGTCGCAGCGCCGAAGCAGGCTTTCACGAGCACCTCACGAAGCCGGTCGCCCCCACGCGGTTGAGGGAGGCGATGGAAAGAGCGCTGAGGGTGCCGTGAGTAGGAAGCATTGAACGTCGAACGTTGGGCGTCGAACGTTGGCCGTGAAACCGAGTCGCGAAGCGACGGGCAGAAAATAGCCCAGCACTTCAGTGCTGGGTTTTGGAATCAACCGGTGCGAGTCGCGAAGCGACGAAAGAAAACACCCGCCGGCCTTCTTTCGTCGCTTCGCGACTTGCCCGCCTGGCGCGGGCCCCCAGCGCTGAAGCGCTGGGCTATTTTCTGCCCGTCGCTTCGCGACTCACACCCTGCGCGTCGCCCCACGTGCCTCATGCTCGTGCACTCTCCCGCCCAACGTCCAGTGTCCAACGCTCAACGTCCAACGTCCAACGCTCCCGTCACCCATCCCGCTTTCCTTTCGCTCCACTCGCATTGAAAGTCCCGCCTCATTCCATGCACCTGCCGACTTCTGAACACTCCGCTCCCGACTCCGCCGCGATCCAGTTTCCGCCGACCACGGCTCGTGTTTCCCATCTTCCGAATGGCCTCGGGATAATCGATAAGGAAGACCACAGCGCCCCGGTTGCCAGCGTGCAGGTGTGGATCGAGACCGGCTCCATCCATGAAGATCGCCACCTCGGCGCGGGGATGTCGCACATCCTCGAGCACATGCTTTTCAAAGGGACGGAGAAGCGCTCTTGCTCCGAAATCGCGCAGGCGATCCAGGATGCGGGCGGCTACATCAATGCCTACACTTCGTTTGATCGCACGGTCTATTGGATCGACATCCCGAGCAAAGGCGCGGCCCAGGCGATCGAGATCTTGGCGGATACGGTGCAGCATTCCACGCTGCCGCCGGAGGAGTATGTGAAGGAGCAGGAAGTCATCCGGCGCGAGTTTGCGATGGGCTACGACGACCCCGATCGAGTGAGCAGTCAGGCGTTGTTTGCGGCGGCGTTTCGCGAGCATCCGTATCAGCATCCGGTCATCGGGCACCTCGATGTTTTCAACACGCTCACTCGCGACGATGTGATGGCCTACTACCGCGCGCGCTACGTCCCGAATAACATGTTCTTTGTGGTCACCGGCGACGTGGACGGCGCCGCGGTGCGCGCGCAGTTGGCCGAGCTTTTCGCCAAGCGCCCGCGCGTCGCGTTGCCGCCGGTCTTCATCCCACCGGAGCCGGCGCAGCTCGGGCGGCGCGAGGCGCACACGGAATTCGGCACGGAGCTCACGCGGTTGCATCTCGCGTGGCATGTGCCGGACGCCGCGCACCCGGATATCGCAGCGCTCGATGTGCTCTCCACGATCATGGGCAGCGGGCGCTCGTCGCGGCTGTATCGGCGGCTGCGCGAAGAGCTCCGGCTGGTGCATTCCGCGGATGCGTGGTGCTACGCGCCGGGGCAGGCGGGGCTGTGGGGGATGGAGGCGCTGCTCGATCCCGCGCAGCGCGATGCCGTGCAGGCCGAGATGCTGCGGATGATCTCGGATGTGCGTGAGCACGGCGTGACCGATGCGGAGTTGCAAAAGGCGCGGCGCCAGGGCCTGAGCCATCAGCTCCAAGCCGTGACCACGATGCGCGGCAAGGCGAGCGACCTCGGCTCCAATTGGCTGCTCACGCGGAACCTCGACTTTTCGCGCGACTACCTCGCGGCTTTCCAGGCCGTCACCGCGGAAGACATCCGGCGCGTGGTGGAGACGTATCTCGTGGATCGCAACCTCACGCTTGTGTCGCTGAATCCGGAGGGTGCGGGTAAAAAGACGCCCGATGACGAAGGCGCAATCGCTGCAGGAGAAATCCAAAAGTTTGAGTTCGCGAATGGACTGCGCCTGCTCGTGCGGGAAGATCCCAGGCTGCCGCTGATCTCGATCGCGGCGACATTCAAAGCCGGTCTGCTCGCGGAAACTGCGGAAGACAACGGCATCACGCGTCTGCTTTCCCGCGTGCTGCTGAAAGGAACACAGCGCCGCACCGCCGAGCAGCTCGCGGATGAAATCGAGGCGGCAGGTGGCGCCATTTCCAGCGAAGGCGGGAGCAATTCGCTGAGCGTCTTTGCCCGCGTGATGCAGCCCGATCTCGCGCTCGGCCTGGATGTCCTTTCCGACGTGCTGCTGCATGCGACGCTGCCGGAAAAAGCCATCGCACGAGAGAAGGAAATCCAGCTCGCGCAGCTCAAGGCGGAGGAGGAAGAGATGACGGTGGTGGCGCGCAATCTCCTGCGCGCGCGGCTCTTTGCCGGGCATCCGTATGGCATGCGCGCGCTGGGCACTCCCGAGTCGATCGCCGCGCTCACACAGGCCGATCTAGGCGAATTCCGCGACCGGCACCTCGTCGCGCGCAACGGCGTGATCGCAGTCTTTGGCGACGTAAAGGCAGCGGAGGTGAAGGCGCTGGTCGAGCAGGCGCTTGGCGCGATGCCGACGGGCGAGGCCGCGCTTCTGCATCCCTCGCCGCCTGCGCCGATCGCGGAAGCGGTGCGGGTCGAGGCGATCAAGCCGAAGGCGCAGGCGATCCTGATGGTCGGCTATCTGGCGAGCGACATGTTCAGCCCGGATCGCGTGGTGCTGGAGCTGATCGATGAAGCTTCAAGCGATCTCGGCTCACGCTTTTTCATCCGCATCCGCGAGGAAATGGGCCTGGCGTATTTCGTCGGCTCTTCCAGCATGCCGGGGCTCGTGCCAGGGCCGTTCGTTTTCTACGTCGGCACAGATCCGCTGAAGCTCCCGGCGGTGCAGGCCGCGCTGACCGACGAAATCCGTCAGCTCGCGGAGAATGGGCTCAGCGCCCAGGAGCTCGCGCGAGCCAAGGAAAAGATGATCGGCGCCCAGGATATTCGGAATCAAAGCAACGACGCTTTCGCTTTTGCCGCGGCTCTGGATGAGCTCTACGGCCTCGGGTTCGATCACTATCGCGCGCTGCGCAGCGAAGTAGAGGCGGTGACGCTGGACGACGTGAAGCGCGTGGCCAACCGCTACTTCCGAGAGCAGCCGGCAGTGATGGCGGTGGTGCGGCCGGTGGAGGAGCGTTGACCGTTGCCCGCGTGGCAAAGCTTTGCAAAGGTGCGCGACATTTATGAGCCTTCACACGGAGACATACCGCTGGACGGTCGATGAATTTGAGAAGCTCGGGGAGACGGGCTTCTTCCAAGAAAGTGGCCGAGTCGAACTGCTCAACGGGGAAATCTTTGTCATGTCGCCCACTGGATACCGCCACAACTACGCCGTGCAGGAACTCACTGAGTTTTTCTCGGATCGCCGGCGTCGGCGCTACATCACACGACCGCAATGCACGGTGATTTTGAACGACGGCAGCGACGTGCTTCCTGATCTCGCATTGCTGCGCCCGGTGGCACATCGCTATCGGCGGCAGCATCCCGTCGCGGAGGACGTGCTGCTTCTGGTGGAAGTGGCGGATTCTTCGCTCGGCTACGACCGGCACGACAAGCTGCCGGTGTATGCGGCGGAGGGCATTGCGGAAGTGTGGATCGTCAACCTCCGGGCGGAGCAACTGGAGGTGTATCGCGAGCCGGCGGGAGTGGATTACGCAGTGAAGACAATCCACGCCGCAGGTGAAACGATCGCGCCGCTCGCCTTTCCCGACCTGCTGCTGCCGGTGGCCGACGTGCTGCCGTGAGCGAGATTCTGGACTGCTCTTTTTGATTCCGCCCGCGGCCTGCTCCGCCTAGGGTTTGCCTCCATGGCCGAAGTCCAGAAGACCACCGAGTCCGGCGAGACCGCGCAGATTTTCGTGCAGTTCCTGATGATGCAGCAGCAGCAGGCGCTGCTCGCGCTGGGGCAGCACCCGAACCCGCCGCGCGGCGCGCCGCCACCCAATCTCGCGCTGGGAAAAGCCTTTGTGGATCAGCTCGGGATGATCCGCGAAAAGACGCGCGGTAATCTGAATCGCGACGAGCGGGCGCTGCTCGAAACTGCGCTCGGCACGCTCCACGCAGCCCTCGCGGAGGCGACGCAAAAGCCGTGAGCCGCACCCCATTGGCGATCGGATCGGTGACGCTCGGAGGAGCGCAGCCGCTTTTCATCCTCGGGCCGTGCGTGCTGGAGTCGGAGGATTTCGTCTGGCGCATGGCGCGAAAGATCAACGAGATCTGCGCAGCGAGCGGCGCGCAGTTCATTTTCAAGGCCTCTTACGACAAGGCGAACCGCACTTCTGTAAAAGCCTTTCGCGGCACCGACGTGCGCGCTGGCTGCCAGTTCCTCGGCAAGATCGGGCGTGAACTCGGCGTGCCGGTGACGACCGATGTCCACTCGCCCGAAGACGCGCAGATCGCCGCCGAGTGGATCGACGTGCTGCAAATCCCGGCATTTCTCTGTCGCCAGACCGATCTCATCCGCGCGGCGGCAGAAACGGGCCGAGTGGTGAATGTGAAGAAGGGCCAGTTCCTCGCGCCGTGGGACGTGAAGAACATCGCCGACAAGCTGCGCGCTTTTGGCAGCGAACGCTTCTTCTTCACCGAACGCGGCACGACCTTTGGCTACAACAATCTCGTCGCCGATATGCGCTCGCTCCCGTGGATCCGCGAAACGGGCAATCACGTGGTCTTCGACGCCACGCACTCCGTGCAGCGGCCGGGCGGGGCGGGGGACAAAACCGGGGGCGACGGCGTGCTCGCGCCGGTGCTCGCGCGTGCGGCGGCGGCGGCGGGTTGCGACGGCATCTTCATCGAGACGCATGAGAATCCCGCGGAGGCGCTGTCGGATGGGCCAAATCAAATTCCTCTCGCCGACCTGCCGCGCCTGCTCTCACAATTGATCCAAATCCATGCGCTCGTTTCGTAAGTTGTCCGCCGCAGCCGTCTGCCTCTCGCTGGCCGCGAGCGCACTGGCCGCGAAGAAGGAAGACGCGAAGCCGAAAGAACCCGACGCGAAAAAGGAGGCGGGGAAAAAGAAGGCCAAGGACAAGGACGCGGACAAAAAAAAGAAGAGTGGCAAGGACGCGCCCGAGCCTGCCGGGACAGGAGAGCCCGGAAAAATCTCTCTCCCAATCCTGAAGGATCACCCTGCCAAGGGACTGAAGATTCCGTATTACAACGACGCCGGGAAATTGCAGATGACCTTCAACATCGGCACCGGATCGCGGATCGACGATGACCACGTGCAGATGGACGAGTTGTTCGTAGAAACCTACGACGATGACGGCTCGCCAGGCATGATGATCCAGCTCCCCACCTCCGTGCTCGATGTGAACACGCGCATCCTTTCCACGGAAAAGCATGTCACCATCCGGCGCTCAGACTTTGAGCTCACCGGCGAGCGGATGGAATTCAACACTCAAACCAAACAGGGCAAACTCGCGGGCAACGTCCGCATGCTCATCTACAATCTCGATGATGAAACTCCCGCGCCCCCCACTGGGGAAACAAGCCGTGCTCAGTAACCGCCCACTCCTATGCATGCTGGTGCTGAGCGTCGCGCTGCCTGCTGCTTTCAGCCAAAGCAACAACGCAGCCGCCCCTAGTAAGCCATCCGGCAGCGCATCGTCGCTGAACTCCATCGATCCACTCGGCATCGGTGAAGGAACCCGGCGCCCGCTCCTGACCGTGGGCGACAGCACTGGCAAACCGGCGGAGGAAAAGAAGGATAAAGACAAAGCGCCGCGCAAGGGGCCGACCGAGATCACCGCGCGAGAAGCGTCGTTCGATCAGCGCACCCGGCAGGCGGTTTTCCTTGGGAAAGTGGAAGTGAAAGACCCCGAGTTCAACATCACCTGCGACAAGCTCACCGCCGTGCTGAAGGCGGAAAAGGTCGGGGGGAAGAGCGGACCGGACGCTCCCGTCCCAAAGGCGACGCCCGCACCACCGCCGCCGGCTAATGGTGCGCCTGCGCCAAAGAAAGACAAAGCCGGTGGCCTGGAGAAAGCGATTGCCGAAGGCTCCGTCGTGATCGTGCAGGAAAAGACCGAAGGCGACGGCACGGTGAGCCGCAGCGTCGGCAAAGCGAAGCGGGCAGAATTCGAGTCCACCACGGGTGACATGATCCTGATCGGCTGGCCTTCCGTGCAGCAGGGCATCAACACCGTCGTGGCGACAGAAGAAGGGACTGTGATGACCCTCAATCGCGAAGGCCGCATGAAGGCTGTCGGAATGACGAAGACGATCATCCAGGACTCCGGCTCCGCGAAACAACTCTCCCCGCCGTGATCTCCGCCGAAGCCGAAGCCTCGTTCGCGCGCCGCGCTGCGCCGCAGGAAAAGATCCTCCAAACCGAAAAGCTGGTCAAAATTTACGGTGGCCGGGCCGTGGTGAATGGCGTCGATATCGAGTTGCGCCGGGGTGAAATCGTCGGCCTGCTCGGCCCGAATGGCGCGGGCAAGACGACCAGCTTTTACATGATCGTCGGACTCGTGCAGCCAAATGGCGGGACCGTCACCTTCAACGGCAAGGACGTGACCGGCATGCCGATGTTTCGTCGCGCGCGGATGGGCATGGGCTATCTGCCGCAGGAAGAGTCGATTTTTCGCAAACTCACAGTGGAAGAGAACCTCCTCGCGATCCTGGAAACGCAGCCGCTCAACAAGAAAGCACGCAAGCAGCGGTGCGCTGAGCTGCTCACGCAATTCGGCATTGAGCACGTGGCGCGGCAGCAGGCGCTCACGCTTTCCGGCGGTGAAAAGCGCCGCCTCACCATCGCCCGCTCGCTGGTGACAAATCCCAGCATGCTCATGCTAGACGAGCCCTTTTCCGGCGTCGATCCCATGGCTGTGGCTGACATCCAGCAGCACATTGCGAATCTGCGCGACGCGGGGCTGGCGATCCTGATCACCGACCACAACGTGCGCGAAACGCTCGAAGTCGTGGACCGCGCCTACATCGTTTTCGAGGGCAAGGTCGTCACGCAAGGGACGAAGGATTTTCTCATCAACGACCCCATCGCCCGGCAGGTCTATCTAGGCGAACGCTTCCAGATGTAGGCACCCGCAGCCGACCGTCGCCGAAGCACACGACGGCACCCCAACTCGAGCTTCTCCGCGGCACTAAGAGTCTGTCCGAATAACCTGGCGCCTTGTTCTTCGTCTGTTTCTTCATCTTCTTTCCTGTGTCGCCGAGATGAAGATGAAGATGAGGAAGAAGACGAAGAGGGTTTTTCGGACAGGCTCTAAGTGCTAAAGCCGCGCAGGCGCAGTGCTGTGACGAGGCTTTGCTCGGGTGGACAAATGGAAGGAGGATAGCCGGTCGAAAAAGCTTGGCTGATCGTTGTCACACTACGGACGCGAGCCGCCACGACAGCAAGCCACCACCCGCACGCTTGATCTGAGACCGCCGGCAGCTTCTGGCCGTTCTCCCTACTCCCGGCACCGCAGTGCAAGTAGGCCCGCCGCTCCGCAGCCGAGTAGAAGGAAGGAACAGGGTTCCGGGACGACCGTTACTCGATACGCGAGAAACATCGTATCGTTCTCCGTTGTTGCGGCACCAGCGGGAGCCGTCTGGACGCGATTTGCGGGATAGCCATTGGCCCATGCGTCATAGGTTTGAATCGCACCATCCGGACCGATAATTTTGCCGTTGCCGGCGAGGAAGTCGTTATCATTGGCGATGAAAAGGAAGTAGTCGTTTGGCGCCAGCGGATCGTTGACAGAAACAAGGCTCATTCCTTCCCACTTTTCCCCGAGCGTGAGCTTTGTCATTTGGTTCGTTCCACCGAGAACAAGGTCGATGTTGAACTTAGAAAGCTGCGCACTGTTCAGAATGTTCAAAGCTTCCGTCCAACTCAGCGGTGTGATACTGAGGTCAAGTATTCCCGAATTCGAAGTTACAGCCGCGCCGATGACATCGCGCGGCGTGCCAACAATGTTCGTGGGCGTTCCGACGTTGATATCCACCAACAGCACACACTTATACATCGAAGGATTCGACATGAGACTTCCCTGTCCGTTCGCGTCGCGCGAAAGCACCAGCCGCCGATAGTCATCGATCGCGACGAGTTCGCTCTGCGCAGCAGTGGCGCTCACCGCGCCGCCACATCCATTCGTTGTATAAGTCGGAAGCTGGATGACATACTCAGCGATCGGCGAAGCCGGAGTTACATTGCCAGCGACATCATAGACGAGCAGCCGAGTATTCGTTCACGTAGTGATCGCGGCACCGTTGGTGTCTCGCACCGTGGCACTTTGAAGCAGCGCAGAGAGCCGTTTGCCGTCTGGACTGAGCGCGACGCCCTCAAATCCTTGATTATTCCTGCGACCATTGTCTGGAGCGATCGTCGAGTTGAAGTTCAGCGGGTTTCCCGTGCCCTTGTGCGGCCGGAGCGCGTCAGGCGGGGTAATGACCCTGACGATCTGCTTGTTCGCGTTGAAGTAGCAGACGTTCGCGCCGTATTCGTCGCCAACGTAACCCGATCCGTCCGTCTTCAAAACTAATGCCTCTGCATTCAGAGCTAGCTTGTTGATCCTTGGGTAAATGGTGTTCGTAGTGGCGCCCGGAAATGCCTGGCCGGAGTAGCTGGTCACATAGGGCACACTGCTTCCGAAAAGTGTGCTCCGCCCTGCGGCAGGGTCGAGCCCGGTCGTGAACGCAAACGCATTCCCAGCGTTCGGATCGGAGTAACTAAGTTTCACGCCAGTAATGGGCGAAGTAACGCTGATCTAGCTTTGTGCCGCGATTTGTGAGCCCAAGTCCGATTCGCCAATGTTCGCGGAGCCGGTGTAAGCGGCAGCGGGTTTCCGATGCTTGAGGCGGTCCTTCACAATGTCGAAAGGGTGCTTCATTCAGGCCCGCACCTGCGCCTTATTTTCTTCTTCCCGGCATGCTCCGCCTGCGCAAAGCGCATCTGCTTTTTCCAACGCCGCCACGCTGCCAAACCTGCCGCTACCTGACTTTCAAATTCTGCGGGCGGAGAGATCAAATCAGCATTTCCTCAGAAGAAAAGCCACCGGTGCGGACTTTCCATAGGTGTTCGAGGTGCGCCCATCGACGTGAACACGCCCGAAAAACAGCTCTAGCCAGAGTCTTGCGCCTGCATACCTTCGCGGTCTGTTTTCATGATCCAAAATGTCATCGTTCTCGGTGCGGGCAGCGCCGGTTTGCTCGCCGCGATCGGCTTCAAACGCAAAGTGTCCAACCTCACCGTGCGCGTGGTGCGCAGTCCGGCGATCGGGGTGATCGGGGTGGGGGAAGGAACGACGCCGAACTTCCCGCGCTTCCTTTTTGAATATCTCGGGATCAGCCGGAAGCATTTCTACGAGATGGCGCAGCCGACCTGGAAGCTTGGCATCCGCTTCCTGTGGGGACCGCGCGACCACTTCCAATACTCCTTTTCGCAGCAGCTCGACACGCAGTGGAATGATCTGCCCCGGCCGACGGGCTACTATTGCGACGAGGAATTCGGGCCGTGCGATCTCGCTTCGGCGCTGATGGCGGAAGGGAAGGTCTTTGCCCGGCAGCCGGGCAGCGGCGCGCCGGACGTGCAGCCGTGGCACGCGTTTCATCTCGAAAATGCCAAGTTCGTCGAGGTGCTGGAGCTCATCGCCCGCAAGCTCGGCATCGAGATCATCGATGGCAAAGTCAACCACGTGGACCGCGGGCCGGAAGGGGTGACGGCGCTGCACTTGGAGGATGGCCGCCAGCTCTCGGCGGACTTGTATATCGATGCGAGCGGCTTTCGCAGTGAGCTGCTCGGGCGCGCCTTTGAAGAGCCATACGTCCCTTACGATTCGTCGCTGTTTTGCGACCGCGCGGTGATCGGCGGCTGGGACCGCGCGCCGGATGAGCCGATCCTGCCTTACACCACGGTGGAAACGATGGACGCGGGGTGGGGGTGGCAAATCGAGCACGAGCACCACGTCAATCGTGGCTACGTGTATTCCTCCCAGGCGATCTCGGACGACGACGCTGCGGAGGAGTTCCAGCGGAAAAATCCCAAGGCGCCTCAGGCACCGCGCGTGGTCC
>CAXSDZ010000049.1:0-1150 GCA_964235505.1 uncultured Chthoniobacteraceae bacterium | reverse complement strand
ATCGCCGGCAGTGGGTGGATAATGTGGTCGCGGTGGGCAATGCGGGCGGGTTCGTCGAGCCGCTCGAAGCGACTGCGCTGATGGTGGTCTGCTCGGAAGTGCAGACGTTGATCGATATGCTGCTGAATTGCGCGCTGTGCCCGACCCCGACGCTGCGCGATCTTTTCAACACGCTCATGGCCGGCGCGTGGGACGACATCCGGGATTTCCTCGCCCTGCACTACTACGTGAATACACGGCTCGACACGCCATTCTGGCGGCATTGCCGCGCTGATACCGCAGTCTCGACGCTCCGGCCAATGCTCGACTTTTACGCGGACAATGGGCCGTCCGGCTTTGCGCGTTACCTTCTCCGCAAATCGGAGAATGACTTTGGAGTGGAAGGCTACCTCGTGATGCTCGTGGGCAATCGCGTCCCGTATCGCGCAAAGGCGGAAATCACAGCAGCAGAGCGGCGGATCTGGAGCGCTCGCCAGGCGGTGTTTGCGGCGCAGGCAAAGGCGGGCCTGACTGTGATGGAAGCGCTCGCCTTTGTGCAGCATCCGGGCTGGCGCTGGAATGGCGACACTGCGGGCGCGCCGGGGAGTTGAGGCGGTCGAACAAGGCCGCGATTGACGTGACGAGCAGCGCGGATGGCATCTGCGTATTCGCGCACCTCAATCGTGTTGCGGTGAGTTCTTTCACGCGCCGGTCGCAGCAAGCGGATTTGCTGATGTCAGTGTGTCGGGGCCGAGACTGCGGAGTCGCAAATTGGGATTTGGCGCTTCTCGAAGCCGGGCGAATGCTTTGTGGGCATTCTGGGAAGGATACCTGTTTACAGCACCCTATTACCGTGCTTTCTGTCCTGACCGTTTTCCGCGCTGACTTTGTTTGGAGTCAGTCAGAGAAGCAAAACCATCCCACCCCGCTACCCCACCCCGAAGCTCGCTCTTAGCATGACCTCCTCCTCCACCCGCCCCTCGCTCTTCATTCTTTCCCGCAGCATCGCGGCACTTCTTGTCGCTGGCAGCGCTTCCAGTGCGCTCGCCCAATCATTCTGGAATGGCAATACGAGCCCTGACTGGAACAATCCACTGAACTGGAGCGCAGGAGTCCCCGGAGCCGGGGTGGATGCGGTCCTTGTTGAGATTTTCGGCTCCCTTGGGGTCGC
>CAXSDZ010000048.1:2123-23882 GCA_964235505.1 uncultured Chthoniobacteraceae bacterium | reverse complement strand
GAAGAGCGCCTCTTGGAGGAGTAGAGCCAGCCGTGCGCCGCGAGGTGCTCGCAGATTTCCACCTCGAAGCTGATTTCCTTGTGGAGGCTCATGGGGAGTAAAGGTGAAAACAGTCAAAGGTGACCAAAGATCCGAAACGTGCCAGCTCACGGTGTCGCCCTGAAGATTTGGTGATCAGTGCAGCCAGCCTAAAAATGGCAGTTCAATCCCAGACATATCGCTCGTCGCACGGCACGCGATGCCGCTCCAAAAACGCGCGATATCCCTCCTGAAACGTCTTGCAGCGGTGGTGCTCCTGCTGGTCCGCGATGTTTTTTTCGCACGGCTGCCACATTTGATTCCGGCACGGAAAAACGCGCCATAGCCAGCTTGCCAGGAGAAGCCGGAAATCTCGTCGCCTTGAGTTTTGATCCACTTCGAGGAGGCCTTTTTGATTTCCCTCCACAGCAGCGCTGAGGGCGATCGTGCGAGCCAGCTCGAACAGGATGTGGACGTGATCGCGGACCGAATTGATCAGCACGGCCGGACAGCCGAGGTTTTGCAGGATGGCCGCTATGTAGCGATGCAGGGAATCGCGCACGGCATCGGACAAGGTCGGTTCGTGACGCTTCGTGCTGAAGATGAGGTGGACGTGCAGCCTTGCGAGGGATTGAGGCATCGGTTGGGTCGCCCCTTCAGGGCTGGTTCGCAGGGCGGACGCAAACCCAGGGCGTTGCTCTGGGCTGGGTTGGGGTCGCGCCGTTGGCGCTTCGGTAGCGGAGGCGGCGCGCGGGTTCAGCCGTTCACAGGGCGCACGTCGATCTGGCTGGAAACGGCGGCGGAGATCAGCGCAATCCGGCGTTCTTGCAGCAGGTCGATGGCGCGCCGGGCTTCGGCGGTGAGGGTGTCGAACTTGGCGAGTTCGCGATCGAGAGCGGTGACGATCTCGCATTGCTCAGCGATTGGCGGTGCGGCGATCGTGAGTTCCCGAATCGCCGATTGTGGAATGTTGACCATCGAGGCGCTCGCACCAGTCGCTCCAAGTTCAATCTGCCCGAGGACAGCAATCAATCCCAAGTAGCGGCACGCAAATGCTGGCGAGCAGCGATCCGCGATAAAACGCAGCCGATACAGTTTGTCGCAGAGCATCAGGTTCGGGTAGTCGCGGTCGGCAACCGCGGCACTGCCGACAAGTTCGCGGGTATTCGCGCGCGAGATCAGCAGGTCGCCGCTGACGATTTCCAATGCCGCGATAGCCTTCAACTCGGGCGGCAATACCTTGTTCTCGGATGGGTTGCATGTGCCGCCGTTCACGCAGCCGACTTTTAGCACGCCCCACTCAGACTCAGTCTCCGCTGGGTAACCTTCACATTGTGGGCTCCAGCCCTGCTCGATAGATCGTGTAAAGTGCTTCACCTTCTGCACTTCCCAATGCGCGGGCACATCGCCGAGTCATTCGATACCGGAGGGTTTGAGGGGGGCGGCGGAGTTCAGGCCGCGGGTGACGGCGTGGGAGATGACGGCTTGGCGTTTCTCTTTCAGCAAGGCCATCAGCTGCCGCTGCTCCACCACCAGCTCATCAATCTTCCCCGTCTCCCGAGCCCAGAAACTCGGCGATGGCGGTTTGCTCGGCCAGCGGCGGCGTTGTCATCTTCATGCCGCCTACAAACTCCCAACTGGCACGGGGCATCTTTGAACCAAACGTCGAGCCATCCACGATGGCGATGAACTCGCGACTCAAGATCTGGAATTGAGCAAAGCGACTGTCGATGTCGAGGTGCGGCCGCAGGACATGGAAATCTCCGACTGCCTCGCCGGACGATTCGGCGCGGTAGGCTTTCGCAAGGTAAGGCCGCAACTTCCCAAACAGAATGTCGCCAGTTTCAAAGGCGATACCTTCACCCTCAAACTCCGTCTCCGTGGCAATGAAGCGCCCTGTCCATCCCTCGATGTTTTCCATAGCGACCGGATGATTCCGCCGGTCCGTCTTTTCGGTCAGCAAGCGGAGGTTGTGCTTGAGCCGCGTCACCTCCCAATGCCCCGGCACTTCCCCCAGCCACTCCACGCCGCTCGCCTTGTAGCTCGGATACCGCGGGAAGCTCATGCGTTCCTTTCGTGTTTCGCCTGCGGTGGGCAATCCGCGCTCGGGAGCATCACGGGCGGACCGCGAGGAGTTGCAGTTTCAACCCGGCAAACTTCCGAAAGCCAGCGTCGAAGGTGACGACCCTATGCCCTCCCACCACGGCAAAAGCGGCGAGAAAGGCGTCCATCCACAGCTTGGTCGAAGCCGCGTCGCGGGCTCCGAAATCGCGCCAAGCGGGCTCGATGGCGCCGGGCTCCGGCACGAACGTCATGCGGTAGTCTGCCAGCAGCGCCTGATAGGAATTCCAAGCCTGCGCATTGGTGAGGGGCGGCAGCCCGTATCCTTTCATCATCTTTTCGTTGGAAAGAAGCCGCAGGTAGCCCTGCTGCGTGACCCTGCAAAAGCCGAGGGAGGCGGGCGCCTGCTGTGTCTCCAGCCAGCGGACGGAGGTCGCGTGGTGCTCGTGATTCGAGACGGTCAGCGCGACCCAGACGTTAATGTCTGGCAGCGT
Organism: uncultured Chthoniobacteraceae bacterium; assembly: GCA_964235505.1. Lineage (GTDB taxonomy): Bacteria > Verrucomicrobiota > Verrucomicrobiia > Chthoniobacterales > Chthoniobacteraceae > CAXSDZ01. Next base: position 21,309 of record CAXSDZ010000048.1, on the reverse strand, counting down.
CATGGTGCGATTTTATCTCGTCCTCCATGAGCAGGCGGTCGATGTCTTCCCCGGTGAGCGAGAATTTCGGAGCACCGGGCGGGGCCACGATGAGCGGCAGCTGCACCCGATGGCGAACGGAATGGCGCGGTTCCGTGGACGTGGCCAGGAGCACGAGGGCAGTGCGAAAGGTTTCGGCGGCCACGGCTTTCACTCTTTTTCCCCGGCTCGCGGCCGTGATCTTGAGGCGCAGGGCCAGTTCGTGAGGCAAATCAATCGTCGCCTTCACGGTTTGCACTTCCGTTTCGGGGTAGCGGCCGGTGGCGTTTTCCCAGCTTCTTCCGCGTCCATGAGGTCGAGCCCGAGGGTGAAAAGTTCCGCCATCTTATCCTTGAAAGTCTTGCCCTCCTGTATGGCGCGAATCTTCGCTTCGCGCAGCAAATCCTCGGGCAGATCGAAGGTCATTTTCACGCGCCCAGCTTCCCAGCTTTCCAGCTTTCCGTCAAAAGCTGTCTGTCCGGCGGATTCACTTCGTCAGCCCTCCGATCATGGTGAGGATGCGGTCGGTGACGCCGCGCAGCTCGGCGTCGATCACCCCCAGTGGCGCGGGGGCTGGAAGAGGTAGAAGTGGCGGTTGAAAGGGATCTCGTAGCCGATCTTCGTCTTTTCGCGGTCGATCCAGGCGTCGGGGGCGTGGGACTGCGCACCACGCCGGGCCGCGAGAGGGCGTCGTCGTCCTCGACGAAGAGGAGATTCACCATGAGCCGGATAACCTCGCGCGGGGTGAAGTGCTCGCCGGCGGTTTCATGGGAAAGCTCGGCGAACTTGCGGATGAGCTCCTCGAAGACCGCGCCCATCTGCGCATTGCTGACGACCTCGGGATGCAGGTCGATATTGGCAAACTTCTCGGTGACGAGGTAGAGCAGGTTCGACTTGGCGAGCCGGTCGATCTGCGTGGGGAAGTCGAAGCTCTCGAAGATGTCGCGCACCGGGAGCGAGAAGCCGTGCAGGTAGGCGCGCAGGTTTTCGCCGATGTGGTCCTGGTCGCCTATGAGCTTGCGCAGGTCGAGCGGCGAGGTGGTGAAGAAAAGCTGCCCGGATTTCCGTAGGAGAAACGGCTCGGGATTGAGCCCGGCCTTTTCGCGCAGCTCCTTCTCGGCTAGCACGGCGGGCTTGGTCGCCTCCAGCACGCAGTCGAGCCGGCGCAGGCGGTGAAAGGCAAGATGACCTTGCCGTATTCGGACTGCTTGTAGTCGCCGCGCAGGAGGTCGGCGACGAACCAGATGAAGGAGGAAAGATTCGGGTCGGGCATGGGCGAAGGCGCGAAGGGATAACTCGGCGCGCATCGTGCCGCGCCTTTCACCCGCAGGCACGCGCGAAGAAACACGCGCTGCTGCTCGTCTGCTCGCTGTCCGGTTCAGCGCCGCGCGGAGGCATCGGCGGCGACTCCGCACTCGACAGCCTCCATGCGCCTTTCGACACTCGCCCGCTTATGCTCAAGGAGATCGAACAGCTTCTCGTCCTGCAGGATCGCGACCGGAAACTCCGGGCGCTGCGCCAGGAGTTGAAGCATGCGCCGCTCGCGCGGAGGCAGCTCGACGAAAAGCTCGCGGCCGCGCAGACGGCGCTTGAAGCCGTGAAGGTGAAAGCCCGCGAGATCGAGGTGGAGCGCAAGAAACTGGAGGACGAGGCGCACTCCAAGCGCGACCACATTGCCAAATATCAGGTGCAGAAATTCCAGACGCGGAAGAACGAGGAATTTCAGGCGATGACGACCGCAGTGTCGCATCTCGAAGCTGAGATCCGAAAGATCGAGGATCGTGAGCTGGAGCTCATGGAAGCCGCGGAGGAGCTGAAGCCGCGGATCGCGGAAGCGGACAAGGCGGCGGCGGCGACCAAGACGCAGGTGGCGACGCAGCACGCGGATCTCGCGGCCAAGATCGAGACCGTGGGCGGGCAGATCGGAAAGGTGGAAAGCGAACGCGCGGCGATGACGGCGGGAGTGGAGGAAGAATTGCTCGAGACGTATCAGCGGCTGTTTGCAAACAAGGGCGATGCGGTGGTGCCGCTCGAACATGAGGTTTGCACGGGCTGCCACATGCAGGTGACGGCTGCGACAAAGGCGGCGGTGCGCGGTGGACGCGGGATCGTTCACTGCGAGCAGTGCGGACGGATTTTGTATCGCGGGGAGTGAGGGCTGCCGGGCGCACCGGGTGGAAGTTCGCACGCGGCTGCCGACGCAGGCACGCGCGGCGAGGTTCTGAATCCTGCGGAGAGACGGCTGACGCGCCGGTTCGCGAAATCCCGGGGCAAAGCACGCGCTTGCGCTGACGTGAACGATGTTTCGTTCAAAACCGATTTGAGACATTTGCCCGACACGCACGCGAAGAAAGCGACGAATCCCTCGGGGCAGAACAGCCGCCCTTTGTGCAGTCCCCGGGCGTGCCCTGACTAACCGCAGACCCAACACATCGGAACGCATCAACCGCCTCCCAACCCCTTCCATTTGTGAATCGCGTCGTCGGAATCGAAACTGAATACGGCTGTCTTGTTTCCGACCTGCCGGGGCACGGAAGCCCTGACTCGTGGCCCGCACGCGTGAAGAACTTCGTATTCAAGAAAGCGAAAGGCGGGGCGATCGACTTGCACTATCGCGACTACGAAGAGCCGCCGGGAAACGGCGGGTTTCTGCTGAACGGCGGGCGTCTCTACCTGGATATGGGGCATCTGGAATATGCGTCGCCGGAGTGCCGCACGGTGCGCGATGCGGTGGCGTATGACCTCGCGGGCGATGCGCTTTTGCAGGGCGCGCTCGAATCGCTCGGGGTCAGCGACAGGGTGTCGTTCATCAAGAACAACATAGACCATGTCACCGGCGCGACGTTCGGCTGCCACGAGAACTACTTGATGCGGCGCGATCTGCAGTTCAACCCGCGCAACCTCGGGACGCTGCTTTCTTTTCTCGCGACGCGGCAGCTTTTTACCGGCGCGGGCCGCGTGGGTCAGGCAAGTCCGTTGGCGTTCGATTTCGAGCTGCCGCGCGACGGACAGCCAGTTGATTTCCAGCTCTCGCAGCGGGCGGATCACATCGTGAACGACATCTATCAGTGGGTGCAGTTCAACCGCGCCATCATCAACGCACGGGACGAGCCGCTGGCGGATTTTCGCAAGTATCGCCGGCTTCATCTGCTGATCGGCGACTCGAACATCAGCCCCTTTGCGACGGCGCTGAAGCTGGGGACCACGGCCTGCATCCTCACGTTGCTGGAAGAGGGACAGCTCGCGCCGGATGTGATCTTGCACGACGCAGTGATCGCCACGCGCCTGATCTCGCATGAAGGCACGGGCGCGGCGGTGGTTCTGCTGGAGGATGGCCGATCCCGGAGCGCGCTGGATATTCAGGATGCGTTCCTCGCTCACGCGCAGGAGCATCTCGCCGGGCGCGATGAAGAGACCGACTGGATCCTGGAGACGTGGCGATTCACGCTCGATGCGCTGCGCACGAAGCCGGAGCGGCTGCTCGGCGGCGTGGACTGGATTTCGAAGAAGTGGCTGCTGGACGCCTTCCGCGAAAGCGAAGGTCTGAGCTGGCAGGATCCGTGGCTGCAAAGCCTCGACCTCGAATACCACAACCTGAATTCAGCCAAGGGGCTCTTCCAAGCGATCGAACCCGCTAAGGTAATCGCTGAGTTCAACGACAACGTCCGCCGTCCCGAGGCAATGCGCACCCCGCCATCCGACACGAGAGCATTCGGACGCGGCCGCGCGGTGTCATTGTTTCAGGAACGCCAGGTTCCTTATGTCATCAACTGGGACTCTATCTCGGTCGAAAACACCAGCTACTTGCCGATGCCAGACCCGTTCGAGACCTACGAGGCGCACGTGGCAGAATTGTGAGGGCGCGCGGATGCTAACTTTGTCTTCGATAGTCCGCCTTAGTCACGGCTCCTTCGACCTAACGAAAGTTGGTGGCTAGCCTAATCAGGTAGCTACCCAGCAGACCGTTTCCCAGTCGAGTGAGCCTTCTAGCTGGGAAGGCAGCTCTGTTCTGTGCACAAGTAGAACAGTGCTGATTTGTGCTCGTCGTTCGCAGAGCGACAGTCAGCGCATCCGTCCCGAGCGCGGACGGAGCTGCCTCTGCAACAAAGACTCACGCGAGAGAAATTCGATCTAACGCGTCGCAGCCCGAGTGATGCTATCCAGCTTCGCCTCGAGTTTTACGATCTGATGCTCCGCATCTTCCCGAGCACGACGTTCTTCCAAAAGTGCTTCTTCCAATTCCCGGATGCGCTGCTGGAGGTTGAACCGGATGCTGGTGCGAACCGGTCGGGCCGGTTCTTCGGGTTCATCAGCCACCTGCAACTCGGGGATGTCGCGCAGCGCTAGCACTGATCCGTCTTTGCAGTTGGTGATCAGCGTTTCGCCGTTGATCTCGCCCATCTGCAAGAACTCACGCACTGCGCCAACTGTCGTTGGCCCATAGTATTGATCAGGACTGACCTCGATCAGGTAATCCATCTCGAGCTCCGGCACCATGGGAGCGCGGACCCAGTTTTGCTCGTCGGTCGAACACTTATCCAAAGGAGAGATCTGCGCATCGCCAGCCCATTGGCGAAGTTGATCAGTGGGGATCGGCCCGAAAATCGTGCCGTCATCGTGCTTCAGCAAATACCAGTTCTGCGTCTCGTCAGCCATTATCGGTTCTCCTTTGGATCGGTGTAAGTGGAAGGGTCGGAGGGTTGTTGCGGGTTCATACTCGAGGCCGGCAGGTGCAACACCTGGCCAATTTGCAGCTTGCGATCGTCTTTGATGTTGTTCGCCTTTTGCAGCTCCGAGATGGGGATGTTGTAACGCTTCGCGATGGAGGTCAATGTTTCGCCTTTCGCCACCGGGTGTTTCGGTCCGGGAACCGCTGCGGCGATGATGGGCTCAGCCTTAGGAGTGTCGCCCGCATTGTTGGCCGAGGCCGACGCTGTTGGAACTGGCACGGGCAGCTTGGAATTGGAAGGTGCAGGCGCGGCAGCGTCCGCACCGGAGGTGCCACCATCGAGTTGCTGATGGACCCGCGCAAGCTGCTGGGCAATGGCGTCGAGCTGCTTCGACTGCTGATCCACCGCGCGCCGCAATGCGCGGATTTCCGTCAAGGCATCGGAATCGCTCGTCGCCCCGTCGCTCGCAGCGGTCGTGGCGCGTTTGCCCGACGGGCTCGGTTCGCGGTCGGCGGTCACCTGAGTGGAAGCCGGCTCTGCCGCCGCATCCTGTGCAAGAAGTGACGGGCCCAGCGCAGCCACGCCCGCCGCGAGCACCGAAGCCAGAGCAAGTGCGCTGCTCATGCATTTGAGTTTTCTCACGTCCCCGATTCGTGCCGGAACGGCAGGCTGCGCCCTTGCGTTCTCCACTTCTAATCCTAGTGTCTGCCATGCCTGAACGGACTCAACGACCGGCGGGTCCCGCGCCCTGGAGCCCTCAGCAGGGTGAAGGCGACGGACCCAAATCTCCCGACGTGCAGAAGCCTGACACGAAGGATCTCCTCCAGCGAATGCGCAAGGTCGATCCGAATCAGTCGCAGCGCTATCGCCAGCGCACCGGCGAGTGATGGAGCCGCTGGCTTCTCTCAGCAATTCCGGCGCTGCATTGGACTTTGCAGCTTTGCTGCGGCAGCGCGGCGCTTACCCGCAGGTTTCCTCCACCGGCGGCATCCGTTCAGCATCCACGAACGGAGCTGACCGTGCCCATTTCCAGACGGAAGCGACGACGATCCTCGCTTTCAAATACGCCGACGGGGTGCTGATGGCGGGTGATCGGCGCGCGACGGCAGGAAACGTGGTGGTCTATGATCGTGCGGACAAGGTGCTCGAGATTGATCGATTCTCGGTTATGGCGATTGCCGGCGTGCCTGCGACAGCGTGGGAGATGGCTCGGGTGCTGGAGCATTCTTTCCAGTTTTACCGGCGCACGCAGCTCCAGGAAATGAGCCACGAAGGAAAGGTCCGCGCGCTTTCAAAACTGCTGCGGGATAACCTCGGCAATGTGCTGCAGGGCATCGGGATCGTTGTGCCGCTGTTCGCTTCGTATGATGCCGATACGGCTTCGCCGCGGCTCTATTTCTTCGACGCGATGGGAGCACAGTTTGAGTCCACCGATTTTGCGGCGAGCGGCTCCGGGGGAAGTGCAGTGCGCAGTGTCTTGTATTACGAAAACACCTTTGGGTCGAAGCCGCTCGGGCAGCGGACAGAATCGCAGGCGGTGCAAGTAGCCATGCGGGCACTGGATACGGCGGCGGAATCGGACACGGCGACTGGTGGCGTGGACCGTCGCGGCCGCGTGTTCCCAATCGTGAAGCTGATCACGGCAAATGGGATCGCGACACTTTCCGGAACGCACCTAGCCGAAGTCTTCAAGGAGCAAGTGCAATGAGCGATGAGAAAACCTGCTGGCGTCACGTGTTCAGCGGCGCTGTGGACGCACTGGAGCTCCTCAGGTTCCCCGGAGCGCCCGTGAAGTTCTTGGGCGGAATTGCGCACGGCCTTTTATGACTGAGGAGCCCTACCGCTGGATGGAGGCGATTGCCAATCGCCGCGAATACATCGACGACCAACTCGCCGCTGGAAGTCCGATCGTGGCGCTCACTTACCGCGAAGGAATCCTGCTTTTTGCCATCGGCCGCGAGCGCCAGAAGGTGTTCGAGATCTATGATCGCATCGCCATGGGTGGCATCGGGCATCCGGGCGACATCGAGCGCTTGCGCATGGCTGCGATCGAGCTCACGAGCACCGAGGGCTTCACGCGTTCCGCTGACGATGTGTCGCTGCGGCGGATGGCGACCTACTCGCTGAGCCCGGCGTTGAAGGCTGCGTTCGAGCAAATCTACGGGCCTCCTTACCTCGCGCGCCTGCTTTTCGCGGAACTCGGGCGCGGGACTGCGCAGAATCTGTTTCTTCGGTTGGAGCCGGACGGCTCGTTGCACACGAATGGGGGCGCAATCGGCCGATCGTTCGAGGAATTCGGAGTTATCTCCGGGACGCACGCTTCCACGGCAGCGATGGAAAGCTTTCTCCAGGAAAATGCGCGGCCAGACGCGGCCTTGGAAGAGGCGCTCGGGATTGCGAGGGACGCGTGGGCGGCCGGGCACCTTGCCCTTCGCGATGGTGAGCGCAGCGATGCGCCGTCTGGCGACCTGCTTTCGCAGCACGCCAAGGAGCAATTCGTTGATGCTGCCATCGAAGCAGCCGTGCTCGACCGCACAACCCCGGTGCGGATCACTTGGCGCGCGCTTCCCGATGCGGAAGTCCGGCCAATTCTCGAAAGGCGATGATATGAGTGTGAACCGCAGCCTTGTTCGTGGCCGCCTGCTGCCCAGCCTTTGGGCTTTGTTCTGCCGAGCGCTCCATGTTCGGAATTCAATTCCATGCGTCGGCCTGGTGGTGCTCGGCGGATGCCTGACAGCCATCATCGTGCCGGAAGATGGAGCAGGCGAAAAGCCATTGTCAGCCGAGCGGACGAGCGTCCTTCCGACGATTGTGATCGACCCCGGCCACGGTGGGAAAGACGAGGGAACCCAATGGCGCGGACTTGCGGAAAAGGACGTGACCCTCGATCTCGCGCTCCGCTTGGAGCGGCTTTTGCAGATCGCAGGCTTCCCGACCGTGCTCACGCGCCGAAGCAACGTTTTTGTGCCGCTGCCGGAGCGCGCCCGCATCGCGAATCAGCTCGACAACGCACTGTTCATCTCCCTCCACCTCAACAGCGATCAGAATGCCGAGAGCACCGGGATCGAGACGTATTTCGCGAAGCAGAAAGTGCCGATCGATCCTGAGTGGGCGTGGGTCGGGTTTTTCAATCATCCCTCCGCCGTGGAGTCCGACACCAGCGAGGTGCTTGCGGGTGCCGTGCATGCCTCGGTGATCACTCGCACGGATGCGCGGAATCGTGGGCTGCGCGCCAGAGATTATTACGTGATCCGCCACACGAGCTGTCCGGCGGTATTGATCGAGGGCGGCTTTTTAAGCAACGTTTTCGAGGCCGAGCTGTTGAAAACGGATGCTTATAAAGAGCGGCTGGCCATCGGCATTGCCGAGGGAGTCATAAGCTACCAAAAACAGCGCGCGAAACCTTTGCGGGTGCAGCCGCGGCTGGCGCGCGCGGATTTCTGAAGCGCTTTGTGCCTTTGTGCTTCTCAGCGAACTTGCACACCATTTAGCGCCTCCCGCGACTTGTGGTTCGCTTACTGAACAAACGCTTCGCTGGGATCGGCATGAATGCTGAACTACTCCTCCTCGTCGCAGCGAGGTGCTTGTCATGAAACGCTTCATCACTCTATCTGTCGGTCTCCTTTTTGCATCGCTCGCGTGTGCAGATGACCGCACGCGCGACGTGCAGACGGAGTTGAAGGGACAAGGGTTTTACTTCGGAGAAATCGATGGGCACAGCAACGCGGATTTCACCGCTGCCTTGCGCCGTTACCAGATTCGGAACGGCTTGGAAGTGACTGGGGAGCTCAGCCCAGACACCCTCAACTCCCTTGGCATCCGAGGGGCGAAAGGGGTGGGCGCTGCGCCTGAAAAAACGCCGCAAGCCAGCGCGCAGCGGGTGCCGGCAGCGCGACTCGACCGCACTGCGCCGCAACCTCCCATCCATCTGCGTCGCGAGGAAACGGTGCAGGAAACTGACCGGCGGGCTTTGCGCGAAGAAGAGCCCGTTCAATCTCGCCCACCAAGCGATCCCTCGGTTCTGCGCCCGCCTGCCCCGCTCGGCAATCCGACCGGCCCTAGTCGGCCGAGCGCAGCCTACGGCACCCTCTTCGAAGACACGCCGTATGCGACCGCCCCGCGCATTGTGCAGGAGCAGACGCTGCAACGCGCGCAACGCCTGCTCGCAAATCGCAACCACTACGCTGGCGCGATCGACGGCGCTCCCGGTCCGGGAACCGTGGACGCCGTGCTCGATTACCAGCGCAGCAATCGGCTTCCTCCGACTGGAAAGCTCGATCTTGAAACGCTCAATGCGCTCCGGCTCCTCCCCGGGCGCGGCAGCAATCCGCCACTGAAACCGTTCACCCGCTCACCTAACCCGACCAGGCGCCAGCAGCAACCGGTGCGCGGGATCTGGGTGGAGTGATGGACGGGCGGCAGTTGCAAGGCCGACCGCGTTCGGCAGCGTAGGAGCTTGCAGAAAATGTGTGGAGATCCGGGTGCCCGTTCATCTTCAAAATCCCACTCGGTGCCGAATCGACGTTTGCGCAGAGCCCGCTTCCTCAGAATTCATCCATTCACCACGCATGGGGCGACCTGTGAGATCGAGGTGCGCAGCTCTCGCCGCGCTCACTCCACAAATTCCAGCTCCACAGGCGCGTCGATGAATCCGCGCGCGTGGGCGCGGCCGAGAAACTCGCGGATCGCACGCCGGCCGGTATCGCCGTAGTCAAGCGTGAAGTCGTTCACATACATGCCTATGAACTGGTCTGCGAGCGTCGTGTCCATCCCACGGGCGAGCGGCATCGAGTGCGCCACACCGGCGGCCCGGTGCGCCAGGGCGTAGCGAATGCTTTCGCGCAGGATCGCGTTAATCTCGCTGCGGGTTGCCGGGGGGAAGTCTTTGCGTATGACGTTGCCGCCGAGCGGCAGCGGGAGGCCGGTGTCGGCCTTCCACCACTCGCCTAGATCGAGCAGTTTCTGGAATCCCTCCTGCCGATAGGTGAGCTGGCCTTCGTGAATGATCAGCCCGACGTCCGCCATTCCTGCCGCGACGAAGCTGAAGATTTCATCGAATGCCACAACCACCTCCGGGGTTGCGCCCAGAAAAAGCTGCAACGCCAGGAAGGCGCTCGTCATCCGGCCCGGCACAGCGATTCGCCGGGTCTGCAGCCACGCACGCACCGCCGCGAGGTCAGCGGGATCGGGAAGTGCCGTGCCCGCGCTCGCGATGAGCATCGGTCCGTAGCCGTCCCCCATGCTCGCACCACACGGGAGCAGCGCGTATTTATCCAGCACGGAGGCGTAGGCGTGGATGGAGATCGCCGAGATGTGCAGTTCGCCGCGCGTGGCGCGCTCGTTGAGCGTTTCGATATCCTGCAGGATGTGCTCAAACTCCCACCCGCGCGTGTCGAGCTTGTGCTCTGCTAGCGCGTAAAACATGAAGGCGTCATCCGGGTCTGGCGAGTGTCCGAGAGTGAGACAGGTGGGCAGTTGCATGGCGACGGAAGATGGAGCGGGAGGCGGGGAGCGTCTAGCGTGGAGCCGAACGACGGCATCCAATCGCGGCTTTCGGAAGTGCTCGGATTGCCTCGGTGCCTTTTACGCACCACGCATCGCTCGCGCGCACCAGTGTCCCAGCGCGACTGCGAGCAGTGAAAGGAACACGGAGCCGAGCACATTTGCCCATGCGTGAAACCAGCGGCCCTCATGGATGAGCTCCAGCGTCTGCAGGCTGAACGACGAAAACGTGGTGTAGCCGCCAAGCACTCCGATCATGAAGAGCTGCCGCGCCCACGCATCCGGTTCGCGGCCCGCGAAAAATCCAATTGCCAGCGAGCCGGAGATATTCACGAGCGTGGTGGCCGCAAAGGCGAAGCCGCTCGCGCCGAAAGCCATCTCAATCCCACGCGCCGCGAACTTCGAAATCCAGAATCGCAGCACGCCGCCGATGGCGCTACCGAGGGCAATCCAGAGCGTGGCCACGATTGTGTGAGTCTTTAGTCCTTTCGCAGCAGCCCGCGCGCACCTAGCCACGCCTCCGCGCGGCCGGGCCAATCCGTGGACGCCGGCTGCTCGCTGGGGCGCAGCCCGAAGCCGTGACCGCCAGTCGCGTAGATGTGCAACTCCGCTGGCACGTCCGCCTTTCTGAACGCTAGAAATGCAGCGATGCTTCCCTCCGCCAGCGAGCTTTTGTCATCGGCGGCTTGTGCCAGAAAGGTGGGCGGCGCGTCCTTGTTGATGCGAATCTCGGGCATCAGCTCGCTGAGCGATTTCTCCGACAGGATGCGCCACGCGTAGCAGAGCAGGAGGAAATCAGGACGGCATGAGGTCTGATCGATCGCGTCCGACGCGGCGTAAAGTCGCGCATCGGTGTTAGTGGCAGCGATCAAGGCGACCTGCCCGCCCGCGGAGAACCCGAACAAGCCCACGCGGTCCGCGCGAACGCCCAGCTCCGCAGCTTTCGCTCGCACGAGGCTCAGCGCACGCTGGGCGTCTTGCGCGGGAAATTCCCACGGCTTTGGCAGGGCATTTGTCGGGCAGCGATGCTGCAGCACCGCTGCAACCACGCCTCTCGCGGCGAACCATTGCGCCAGCTCAGAGCCTTCGTGCTCCGAGGCGAGGATGCCGTAGCCGCCGCCGGGCACAATTACGACCGCGGTTCCATTCTTCTGATCCGCCGCAGGCTCGAAGAAATCGAGGCGAGGGACGGAGACGTTGGTGAGCCGCGCGATGGGCAGCTTGTCGGTCGCCTTCGCCGGAGTGAGCGTTTCCGGCCCGGGCACGGAAAAGTCGCCCGGCGGCTTCGCTTCCCATACCGGCCAGACTCTCGATGGTTCGGCGCACAGCGGCGCGCTCACGAAGGCGAAGATCGGGAGAAGAAAGAGCGCGATTTTCATGCGCGAGCAAAGCGCCAGAAATTGGTGCGCGAGGCAATCATTCTCCCCCGGTTGGAAGCCAGAGGATGACCGCATTGAACTCGGTCACAGCAACGAACGCGCAACGCTTCCCCACAGTCGCGGACAAGGCGCGCGTTCCGTCCTCGGCCACATTCCGACTCCGGTTGGAAACCTCGCTAGCATACGAAAAGCGGCGCGCCTTTCGCAAAGCGCGCCGCTCAAAAATCGGGATGCCTAAATCCTCAGTAGGCCGCCTGCGCGCCTTTGATGTTCTTCTTTTGAATCCACGGCATCATCGAGCGCAGCTTCGCGCCGGTCTTCTCGATCGGGTGCTTTTCGCCTTCCTTGAGCAGGCGATTGTATTCCTTGTAGCCGCTCTCATATTCCGCGATCCAGCCCTTCGCGAATTTGCCGTTCTGGATCTCTTTCAAGACCTGCTGCATCCGCTTTTTCACCCCGGCATCGATGATGCGCGGACCGATTGTCACGTCGCCCCACTTCGCAGTTTCGGAGATCGAGAAGCGCATGCCCGCGACGCCCGCTTCGTTCATCAGATCGACGATCAACTTCAACTCGTGCAGGCACTCGAAATACGCCATCTCAGGCGAGTAGCCTGCCTCGACGAGCACCTCGAATCCCGTCTGGACAAGCGCCGATGTGCCGCCGCAAAGCACCGCCTGCTCACCAAAAAGGTCCGTTTCGGTTTCCTCCTTGAAGCTCGTTTCCAGCACGCCCGCGCGCGTTCCGCCGATCCCTTTCGCCCACGCCAGGGCGATCTTCTTCGCCATCTTAGAAGGGTTCTGGAAAACCGCGATCAGCGACGGCACCCCTTTGCCTTCCGTGTATTGTCGGCGCACGATGTGGCCGGGGCCTTTCGGCGCCACGAGGATTACATCCACGTCCACCGGCGGCGTGATGGTTTTGAAATGAATCGCGAAGCCGTGGGAAAAAAGCAGCGTCTTGCCCTTGGTCAGATTCGGCGCGATGTCGGTCTCATACACCGCCGGAATCTTCGTATCCGGCACGGCGACAAAGATCACGTCCGCCCGCTTCACCGCCTCGGCGGTGTCGAAAACGTCCAGCCCTTTCTCCTGCGCCACGCCGCGCGATTTGCTGCCGGGATACAGGCCGATGATGACCTTCACGCCGGAATCTTTGAGATTGAGAGCGTGGGCGTGCCCTTGCGAGCCGAAGCCAATGACGGCGCAGGTTTTGCCTTTGAGCACGCCGAGGTCGGCATCGTTGTCGGAGTAGATTTTAGCCATTGGGGAAAGAGTTGAATGTTGGAGGTTGAGTGTTGAGTGGCGTCAGTCAGCGCGGCGGGCGAGAGCCACTTTGCCAGTGCGGGTGAGGTCGCCGATGCCGAAGGGCTCCATCAGGAAGATGAACTTCGAGATTTTGGATTCGTTCCCGGTCACCTCGATCGAGACGTTGCGGTGCTGCACGTCGATGATTTTCGCGCGGAAGATGTCGCAGATTTGGAGAACTTCGGCGCGCGTTTCCGCGTTCACATTCACCCGCAGCAGCACCAACTCGCGGTCCACGTATTCGTCGTCGCGGAAATCCTGCACGTCGATGACATCGACGAGCTTGTTGAGCTGCTTGGTCACCTGCTCCAGCACCGTATCGTCACCGCGCACGACGATGGTCATGCGCGAAGCGGAGGCGTCCAGCGTCGGGCCGACGTTCAACGTATCGATGTTGAAGCCGCGACCGCTGAACATGCCGGCAATGCGGGTGAGCACGCCGAACTTATTCTCGACGAGGACCGAGATGGTGTGTCGCATAGGTGCAAAGAAAGGGCGCGGAGAGTGGGCGGTGGTGCGCAGCGCGTCAAACGAAAAGCGGGCGGCGCAAGTCCCTGCGCCGCGGTGGCCGCGGATGATGCACGCGAAGCGCCCAGACTGTTTGCCCGGTCGATCTACTCCAGCCTCGGCAGCGATCCTTCAGCCCCGCGCGATTGCCAGTCTGCCGGTCTGCTTGGCATTCAATCGCGTCTGCCCGCACGCGTTTCCGCGCGAGACTTTCGCGGTGAATTCCACGTTTTCATGGCGCAGCCGGCTCGCTTCTGCCCGGCTGGCGTCCAGATCGTGTTGCAGCTCAGCGGCCGCCCTTTCGTGCTGTTTGCGCGCCGCCTCAAACATCGCATTTGCCTGCGCGAAACGTTCGTTCAACTCTGTGAGTTGACCATGGAGCCGCTCCGTGGAAGCGGCATCCGCCTGCGCTTCGGCGAGCGCGCTTTCTGAACGCCGGAGCAGGCCTTCCATCTCCGATGCCTGCGCGAGAGCGACGCGCAGCTTGCGCCGCATCGCCTCCCATTCGTGGTCGCGCACTTGCTCGAGGATCCGGCGCAACCCGAGCGGCTCGACATACGATCCTTTGCTCACCGCGTGCCCTTTCGGCACGACGAGCGGCTGAAAGCAATGTGGGCAATCCAGCGTGAGACCGGCGTGCGCGGCGTCCGCGATCAGCGGACCGTCGCAGGCTGGGCATTCAAAGGCGATATCACTCGGTGCGGGCATCAGGGGCGGGAGATAGGCATGGTTTCGGACCGTCCAACTTAGCACTCCACATGCCACTGGCGCGCGGGCGCCTGGCTTCCGCGCCCGCGGCAGAACCGAAACAGGAACTTGGCGCGCGCAACCATTCCTGTTTTCTCCTTTCGCATGACTCTTGGCCTCTACGTCGATATCGAGCACGGCAGCGCATTGCCCTGCGAGCAGTTCGATTTCGTGGAAGAAAACGTCCAGACGCTGCTCGTGCCGGAGCAGAATGAAGCTGCGTTTCAGCGACGGCTCGCCATTGCGGGCGCATTGCGGAAACCTGCCCTCGCGGCGAATCGCCTGCTCCCGCCAGACCTGAAACCTGTCGGACCGGATGTGGATGAAGCGCGGCTGGCGCGGTGGTGCGAGACGACGATGCGCCGCGCGGAGCAAGCGGGAGTCCGGGTGATCGTGTGGGGCAGCGGCGTGGCGCGGCGAGTGCCGGAGGGCTGGCCGGTGGAGCGGGCGTGGGAGCAGTTCATCGGCGCGGTGCGGCACGCGGCACCAATGGCAGAGCGGCACGGCGTCCTGATTGTCATCGAGCCGGTCTGCCGCCACGATTCAAACTTCATCATGTCGCTCGCGGACGGTGCCCGGGTCGTGGATGCCGTGGGACATCCCAGCGTGCGGTTGCTCGCCGACTTCTGGCACATGGAGGTGGAGGGGGAATCGCCAGATGAACTCGTGCGATTTGCGCCCATCCTGGAGCACGTGCATCTCTCGGAATACGGCATGGACCGCGCGGAACCCGGCCGGCGTGGCGACGATTTCCGCCCCTACCTGAGAGCGCTGAAAAGCGCGGGCTACGACAAGGGGATCGTGATCGAATCCAACTGGACCGACGTGGCAAGCGAGACCCGCTCCGGTCTTGCGGAACTGCGCCGGCAACTTGCGGAGACCGGCTTCATTTCGCGCTAGCGCCTGCCGTTCCCGCCGGCGCGGCGCTACAATCCGAGCAGCAACCGCCCGGGATTTTCGATTGAATCTCTGATGCGCACGAGGAAGGTCACAGCTTCCTTTCCATCGACCATGCGGTGGTCGTAGCTCAGCGCGAGATACATCATCGGGCGCACTACGACCTGGCCTTTCACCGCCATCGGGCGCTCCTGGATTTTGTGCAGGCCGAGGATGCCACTTTGCGGCGGATTCAGGATCGGAGTGGACAGCAGCGAGCCGTAGATGCCGCCGTTGGAGATGGTGAAAACTCCGCCCTGCAGGTCCTCGATCTTGATCTTGCCCTCGCGCGCTTTCACCGCGTAGGTGGCGATGTCTTTCTCGATCTGCGCGAAGCTCTTCCCGTCCACGTCGCGCAGCACCGGCACCACGAGACCGCGCTCGGTGCCGACAGCGACGCCGACGTCGAAGTAATGGTTCTGGATCACGTCGTCGCCATCTACGCGGCTGTTCACGCCGGGCACTGCTTTCAACGCGCTCACGGCGGCTTTCACAAAGAAACTCATGAAGCCGAGCTTCACGCCGTGCTCCTTGGTAAAGGCTTCCTGCATCTCGCTGCGCAGCGTCATCACCGCGCCCATGTCGCACTCGTTGAACGTCGTCAGAATCGCCGCATTCTGCTGCGCCATTACGAGCTGCGCCGCGATTTTGCGGCGGATCGGCGACATCCGCTTTCGCGTCGTGCGGCCTTCCTGCGCGACCGGTGCGGGCGCTTCTTCGCTTGGAACTTCGAGGGTCTGGTTCGCCTGCGCCACCGCCATTTGGAGCGCGGAGGCATCCGGGCTGGGAACCGCTGCCGGCGTGCTCGCAGCGGGCGGAGCTTGCAGCTCGGGCTTTGGCTCTTGCGGCACTTCCGGCGAGGTCGTCGTGTGCGCCGGGGCGGGCGCGGAGACCTTGTCCAGCGGCATCGCCAGCGGCGCGGTGGCGGCGCCTTTCGCCGGTTCGGCTGGGGCGAGAGCCGCACTGCCGCCTTCTTCGATCGTGCCGACCACTTCGCCGATTTTCACCTCCGTGCCGGCCGCCGCCCGGATGCGCAGCACTCCCGCTTTCTCTGCCGTGAGCTCGGTGGCAACCTTGTCCGTTTCGAGCGTCAGCAGCACGTCGCCCGCTTGGACAGTTTCGCCGTCCTGCTTGTGCCAGATGGAAAGAAGGCCGCTGGTGATGGACTCGCCGACCGCGGGGATTTTGACTTCGAGGCTCATGAGAAAGGTCGTGCAGGAAACCAGCATCATCACGGGGTGACAAGGGACTTGTGGCGCGCGGCACGCCGGCCGCGCGCGCCGCGTTTTCGCGCTCGCCAGTCATCACGCCCGCATGTTAGCCGCTGCCGTGGCGTTCACAACCTGCGCTACTTTCCATGAACAAATACCTCTGCGAATTTATCGGCACCTTCTTTCTCGTCCTCACCGTCGGCAGCACGGTCATCTCCGGCGGCGCGGGCGTCATCCCTCCGCTCGCCATCGGCTCGATGCTGATGGTGATGATCTTCGCCACCGGCCATATCTCCGGCGGGCATCTCAATCCTGCCGTGACGCTGGCGGTCTGGATGCGCGGCAAGTGCGCCACGCGCGATGTGCCCGGCTACATACTCGCGCAGATCGCGGGCGGGATCGCCGCGGCGCTGCTCGTGCTCTTCATGAAGGGCAACCCGGCCGTCACGCCGATGGAGTTCCCATCCGGCCCGGTGGTGCCGCTCATCGCGGAATTTCTCGGCACCTTCGCGCTCGCCTTCGTGGTGCTGAATGCCGCGACCGCGCGGGCGAACGCGAGCAACTCGTTCTACGGTCTCGCCATCGGCTTCACAGTCGTAGCGGCGGCGTTCGCGCTGGGGCCGTATTCCGGCGGCGCATTCAATCCGGCGGTCGCGGTCGGCATCACCACGATGGGCCTGAATGCGTGGTCAAACCTCTGGATTCATCTCGTCGCGGACCTCGCCGGTGGCGCCGCGGCGGCGATGGTGTTTCGCATGGTCAGCCCGGACGACATCCAGCGCGCGGTCGTCGCACCGTCAGAAGATCCGGCGCGGCGTTTGTAAGCACAGTGGAGTCCCGGCTTGGGAAATCGCGGGATCAGCGTAAGTGTGATCCCGCCGCTCTGGTGTGCTCCAACCTGAACCTTTTCCCTTCAACTTCAGTGAAGACGAAAAGAAAGAGGCAGTGAGCGTGCCTCGCCAAAGCAGGCGGACCCAGCCCGTCCGCTTCACCCCAGCGTGAAGGCGTCCTGCACGAGTTGCGCCTGCTCTTTCTTGTGAATCCCGAGTGAGCCGACCGCCGGGCTGGCGCTCGCGTTGCGGCCCGCATACCAGATCAGGTGCGGCTCGAACATGCGGCGCAACTGCCAGCCCATGTGGGTCCAGGCGCCCATGTTCTGCGACTCTTCCTGGCACCACACAAAGCTCTTCGCCTGCGCAAATGGCGCGACCGCTGCGCTGAGCTGCGCTTCATCCAGCGGATAAAGCTGCTCGACGCGAATGATCGCCGCGTCGGCGCGCTTCGCGCCTTCAGCAGGTCGTAATAAACCTTGCCCGTGCAAAAGATCACGCGGGTCACGTCTTCCGCCTTTCCGAGCAGCGGTGCTGGCAGGATCTCGTGGAAGCGGTCGCCCGTGAAATCCTCCAGCCGCGACACACACAGCTCCGCGCGGAGCAGGCTTTTCGGCGTCATCAGCACGAGCGGCTTGCGGAAATCCCGCTTCATCTGTCGGCGCAGCAGGTGGAAATACTGGGCCGGCGTCGTCACGTTGCAGACCTGCATGTTATCCTCCGCGCAGAGCTGAAGAAACCGCTCCAGCCGTGCGCTGGAATGCTCCGGCCCCTGCCCTTCGTAGCCGTGCGGCAGCAGCAGCACGATGCCGCTCGGCCGCTGCCACTTCGACTCCGCCGAAGACATGAACTGGTCGATGATCACCTGCGCCCCATTGGAAAAATCGCCGAACTGCGCCTCCCAAAGCACCAGCAATTCCGGGTAGTTCAGCGAGTAGCCGTAGTCGAATCCGAGCACCGCGTTTTCGCTCAGCAGCGAGTTATAAACGCAGAATCTCGCCTGGTCCGGCGCGAGGTGCTGGAGCGGGATGTGGCGGTCGCGCGTCTTCTCGTCGTAGAGCACCGAGTGGCGCTGCGAAAAGGTGCCGCGGCGCGAATCCTGGCCGCTCAGGCGCACCGGCGTCCCCTCCAGCAGCAGCGACCCAAAGGCGATTGCCTCGGCGAACGACCAGTCAAATGGGCCGCCGTTCGTCCAGACCTGCACGCGTTTATCCAGAAAGAACTTCTTCAAGCGCGGCACCACGTGGATGTGCTCGGGCACGGTCGTCAGCGTCTGGCAGATCTGATCCAGCCGCTCCTTCGTGATCGCCGTTTCCACCGGAGCGTGCGAATACGCGGGCTGGAAGACTGCGGTCGATTCCGCGAACCGCCCAAGTTGTTTGTCTGCTTCCGCACTTTTCACCTCGGCAAATGCCGCCTCGTTGCGCGCCTCCAGCTCTTTGCTCAAGTCCTGCGCATCGCCCGCGGTCAGAGCGCCGGATTCCACCAGCCGCTTTGTGAAGATGGTGCCGACCGAAGGGTGCGTGGAAATCTCCGCATACATCAGCGGCTGGGTGTAAAGCGGCTCGTCGGTCTCGTTGTGGCCGTGCCGCCGGTAGCAGTAGATATCGAGCACGACATCGCTCTTGAACTGCTGCCGGAACTCCAGCGCCAGCTCGGCGCAAAAGCGCACCGCGAGCGGATCGTCGCCGTTCACGTGGAAAACCGGTGCCTCGATCATCTTCGCCACGTCCGTCGCGTAGCGCGATGAACGCGCGTCTGCCGGCAGGGTGGTGAAGCCGATCTGATTATTCACCACGATGTGGATCGTGCCGCCCACGCGGTAGCCCGGAAGCTGACTCATGTTCAGCGTTTCCGCCACGGTCCCCTGCCCCGCAAAAGCCGCGTCGCCGTGGATCAAAACCGGCAGCACGCTCGATCGTGCATCGGTGTCCTTCAACACGCGCTGCCGGGCCCGCGCCATCCCTTGCACCACTGGATTGACTGCCTCCAGATGGCTCGGATTCGCGGACAGGCGCACCGCGATTTTGCGGCCTTCGACCTCGCGCGTCGTCGTGTAGCCGAGGTGATACTTCACGT
>CAXSDZ010000048.1:0-2113 GCA_964235505.1 uncultured Chthoniobacteraceae bacterium | reverse complement strand
CGACGGCCCCGACGAACCGGAGCGCAACCGCGACGATCACGTCGCCGTCGCCGCTCACGGTGTTCGGCAAGTAGTTCTCCGAGAATTCCGCGAACATCACGGTGAGCGATTTTTGCAGAAACTCGTTGATGACACTCAGCCGGCCCCGATGCGCCATCCCCATCACGATCTCGGCGATGGCGTGGCGCGGGCAGTTTTCCAGAAAGCCGTAGAGCGCGGCGATCAGCGACTCGCCGCCTTCCAGTGAAAAGCGCTTCTGACCCACGTAGCGCGTGTGTAGGAAGTGCTCGAAGCTTTCCACCGAAAGGATCTGCCGCAGCATCCGGCGCTGCGTTTCCACCGGCAGCGGCGCAGCGGCGGCGCGCCCTTCCACCCGGTCGCGCACCCAGTTTCGCACCCGGGGATTCTGGATGTGCATGAACTCCGCGCCGATGTTCTCGCAGAAGATCTTCTCCAGCGACGCGACCATCTCGCGCAGCGTCATCGTCCGTCCACCGAGATAGAACTTCGAGCTCACCGTCCGTTCGAGATCCTGCTCAGAAAAGCCGAGCTCGCGCAGACTGAGAAGCGGGTTTTCCGGGCGCACCCTTGCGAGCGGATCGAGCGTCGCAGTAGTGTGGCCGAGCGTGCGATAGGCATACACGAGCCCTTCCACGCGGGTCTGGAGCGGCGACTCTTCTGTGCTATCAGGAGCCTTCTGCCCATGGGTCGCCGCGCCATTCTTCGGCACCACCGCGCCCAGCTCGAACCCTTCAAAAAACGCCGCCCAGGTCGCATCCACCGCGGCGGGATCTGTGCGCCACTGCGCGTAATTGTGATCGATCAGGTCCGCGTTGAAACGGTTCGCGAAGGAAATGGCCATAAAGAGAAAAGGGTTTCGACTGTAAGCCCCCGCACAGTCGCCTCCAAGGGAAAGTGCGCCGCGGACACCGGGCGCATTGGCGGAAGTTTTCCGCATCCGGCGGCTCGCGAAACCCCGTATAAATGCAGCCTGCTAAACCGATAAACGTTGGCAACAGCCTCCGCACCGGGCATGCACAGCTCAACCGCACCGACCACCCTTCCATCCAATGAAAAAACTTCCCGCCCTCGGGCTCGTCTCCGCCGCCCTGCTCAGCTCCGCCACGATGGCGCATGCCGTGCTCGTCTATGGCCTCACCAGCACCAACGGCCTCGTCTCTTTTGACACCGCTAACCCAGGCACGGTAACGCCCGTCGGCCTCATTTCCCAAGCGGGAATCGTGGACATCGACTTTTCGCCGGTGAACGGCTTGCTCTACGCCTTCGATGCCACTGGCGCGGGCTATCGCATCAACCTCACGACCGCCGTGGCGACGCTGGCAGTCACGCCGGGGACTGCGTTCAACGGCAGCGTGACCGACGCTGACTTCAATCCGGTCGCTGACCGCGTGCGGATCTACACTAACGGCACAACGACGGAAAACTATCGGCTCACGCCGGATGCCGGCGCTTTCAACAACGCTGGGCTCGTCGCGGGTCAGGTCACTGCAGACGGGCAGTTCAACAACGACCCGGCTGATCCGGCAGTGCTGGTCGGCAGCGCCTACACGAACAATTTCGACGGGGCGTCGGCCACAAGTTTGTATTCGATCGACACGACTGGTGACCGCCTTGTGCTCAACAGTGGCGCGCCGCAGTTCAACACCATCGGCACAGTCGGCACCAACCTCGGCATCGCGGGCGGCGTCGGCTCGAATGTCGGTTTCGATATCGGCCAGAATAGCATCGCCTACCTCAGCAACGACCAGGCGCTTTACACGGTCGATCTCACCACTGGCCTCGCCACCTCCATCGGTGCGATCGGCGCTGGCGGCACAGGGCTGAAGAGCATCGCGGTGGCCGCGGTGCCTGAGCCTGCGACCGCAGCACTCGCCGCGTTCGGTCTGCTCGGCGTGCTCGCGCGTCGGCGTCGGCAGGCGTAAGCGACGCCCGCTGCTAGGCAGCAAAGAGCACACGAATTCCAAAGGTCCGGTCGCAAGGCCGGGCCTTTTTGCTTTTCCTAGAGCACGTTTCATTTGGCTAAGCTCACGGTTTACGCGGTGTCATCCCGACCGGAGCCGCCTCTGGCGCAAGCAGCTCGACAAGAAAGCTC
>CAXSDZ010000047.1:0-24049 GCA_964235505.1 uncultured Chthoniobacteraceae bacterium | reverse complement strand
TGGAAGGCGTGAGCGGCACCTGGAAAGACCTCACCGACTCGGTGAACTTCATGGCTGGCAACCTCACCGCTCAAGTCCGCAACATTGCGGCGGTGACGACCGCGGTCGCGAATGGTGACCTTTCCAAGAAGATTACCGTCGATGTGAAGGGCGAAATCCTGGACCTGAAGAACACCGTCAACACGATGGTCGATCAGCTCAATTCCTTCGCCTCGGAAGTGACGCGCGTGGCGCGCGAGGTCGGCAGCGAAGGCATCCTCGGAGGGCAGGCGGACGTGAAAGGCGTGGCCGGCACGTGGAAGGATCTCACCGACTCCGTGAACTTCATGGCGCGCAACCTCACCGGCCAAGTGCGCGGCATTGCGAAGGTCGTCACGGCGGTGGCAAATGGCGATCTCGGCCAGAAGCTGCTCGTCGATGCGAAAGGCGAAATCTTCGAGCTCGCGAACACGATCAACTCAATGACCGACACGCTCGCGACCTTCGCCGAGCAGGTGACTGGTGTGGCGCGCGAGGTCGGCACGGAAGGCAAGCTCGGCGGTCAGGCCGAAGTGCCCGGCGCGGCTGGCACATGGCGCGCGCTCACCGACAACGTGAACCGCCTCGCCGCGAATCTCACCACGCAGGTCCGCGCTATCGCCGACGTGGCGACGGCGGTGACAAAAGGTGATCTGACGCGGTCGATCCAAGTCGAGGCCATGGGCGAGGTCGGCGTGCTCAAGGACACGATCAACGAGATGATCCGCAACTTGAAGGACACCACCCTCAAGAATGCGGAGCAGGACTGGCTGAAAACCAACCTCGCGAAATTCACCCGCATGCTGCAGGGCCAAAAGGATCTGCTCACCGTCGGGCGCATGATCCTGAGCGAGCTGGCCGCGACTGTGACCTCGCACCAAGGCGTCTTTTACATCGTGGACGGAGCGGCGCAGGAGCTGACGTTGAAGCTGCTCGCAAGCTACGCCTTCCGGGAGCGCAAGTCTGTGGCAAACCGCTTCCGAGTCGGCGAAGGAATCGTGGGCCAGGCCGCCCTGGAGAAAGAGCGCATCCTGCTCACGAACGTGCCGGGCGATTACATCCACATCTCGTCCGGGTTGGGCGAAGCGGCGCCGTTGAACATCGTGGTGATGCCGGTGCTCTTCGAGGGACAGGTGAAGGCGGTGATCGAGCTGGCGTCCTTCGAGCGCTTCTCAGCGACGCACCTGGCGTTCCTCGATCAGCTCGTGGAATCGATCGGCATCGTGCTGAATACGATCGAGGCGAACACGCTCACGGAAGACCTGCTGAAGCAGTCGCAGACGCTCGCGACTGAGCTGCAAAGCCGGCAGCAGGAACTGCAAAATACGAATGCCGAGCTGGAGGAAAAGGCGCGGCTGCTGGTCGATCAAAACGCCGAAGTGGAGCGCAAAAACAGCGAAGTGGAGCAGGCGCGGCAGGCGCTGGAGGAAAAGGCGAGCCAGCTTTCGCTCACGTCGCGCTACAAGAGCGAGTTCCTCGCGAACATGAGCCACGAACTGCGCACGCCGCTCAATTCGCTGCTCATCCTCGCCGAGCAACTCGCCGGCAATTCCGACGGCAATCTCACCGGGCGGCAGGTGGAATTTGCGCGCACCATCCGCGCTTCTGGCAAGGATCTGCTCCACCTCATCAACGACATTCTCGACCTCTCGAAAATCGAGTCCGGCACCGTCACCGTGGATGTCAGCGACATCCCGATGAACGAGCTCGCGGGCAACATGCAGCGCACCTTCCAGCATGTCGCGGGTGAGAAGGGACTCGGGTTTGAAATCCGCATCGATCGCAACTTGCCGCCCGCCGTCCAGACGGATGCGCAGCGGCTGGAGCAGGTGCTAAAAAACCTGCTCTCAAACGCGTTCAAATTCACCGAACGCGGCGGCGTGGTGCTCGAGGTTTTCCCAACCACGCACGGCTGGAGCATGGATCATCCGCAGCTTTCTCGCGCGAAATCGGTCATCGCATTTTCCGTGACGGACACCGGCATCGGCATCGCGTTCGACAAGCAGCAGACCGTGTTTGAAGCCTTCCAGCAGGCTGACGGCAGCACATCGCGCAAATACGGCGGCACCGGGCTCGGCCTAGCAATTTCGCGCGAGATCGCGCGGCTGCTCGGCGGTGAGCTGCGGCTGAAAAGCACGCCGGGCCAGGGCAGCACATTCACCTTCTTCCTCGCTCAAAACTTCGTCGCGCTTGCGCTGCCGGCGCCAGCTTTCCCAACCGCTCGGACCGAGCCCGCGCTGCCGCCAGCGCCTCCGAGCCGTCCTGCGCCACGCCCGGCGGCGTTCGCGCACAGTGAGGCTCCGGTGGAAAATGGAGGGAACTTCTCCGCGCCAGCGGTCGCGATCGAGGATGATCGCAACACGCTCCAGGCTGGCGAACCGGTGGTGCTCATCATCGAAGACGACATCAGCTTTGCCTCACTCGAGCGCGACCTCGTGCGGGAGCACGGCATGAAAGCGATCATCGCCACCCGCGGCCAGGAAGGTCTCGCCCTCGCGCGGCAGCACAAGCCGCATGGCATCCTGCTGGATATCTCACTGCCGGACATCGACGGGTGGCGCGTGCTGGAGCGGCTGAAGGAAGACCTGACCACGCGGCACATCCCAGTGCATGTTATTTCCGTGGCGGACGAGCCGGAGAATGCGCTGCGGCAGGGCGCAGCGATGTTCGTCTCAAAGCCGGCCCCGCGCGACGTTCTCAAGGGCATCATGGAGCGGATCAAAACCTTCCGCGACCGGCCGCGCCGGATGCTCGTGGTGGAGGACGACGAAGTGCAGCGCGACAACATCCTTTCCATCGTGGGCAACGGCACGGCAAAGCTCACGCCAGTGGGCACAGCCGCCGATGCGCGGGCGCAGCTCGCGGAGGGTGAATTCGACGGCATGATCGTGGATCTCATGCTGCCGGATGAGTCCGGGTTTTCGTTGATCGAGAGCGTGCGCCGCGACCATCCGCATCTGCCGATCATCGTTTATACCGCAAAGGATTTAAGCCGCGACGAGGAGACCAAGCTGAATCGCGTGGCGCAGACCATCATCGTCAAAGACGTGCGCAGCCCCGAGCGGCTCCTCGACCAATCGGCGCTCTGGCTGCACCGCGACATCGCGCAACTTTCCGAGGAAAAGCGGGCCACCATCCACCGGCTGCACCACCACTCCGACGTGTTGGAAGACCGCAAGGTGCTGCTCGTGGACGACGATGTCCGCAACATCTTCGCCATGACCAGCGTCCTCGAGCGCTACCGCATGCAGGTCATCCCAGCCGAGAACGGGCCCGAATCGATCGCGCTCCTGCAGGGGACGCCGGGCATCGATATCGTGCTCATGGACATCATGCTGCCGGAGGTCGATGGCTACGAAGTGATGCGCCAAATCCGCGGCATGTATCCCTTTCGCGAGCTGCCCATCATCGCTCTCACCGCGAAGGCGATGAAAGGCGACCGCGAAAAGTGCATCGAGGCTGGCGCATCCGATTACATCTCCAAGCCGGTCGATACCGAGCGCCTCATTTCGCTGCTGCGGATGTGGCTGCACCGCTAGCGCCGGCAGGTCGTGCCCGCACCGGCCGCTCCCATCGCTATGACCGACTTTCCCTTTTCTATCGAGCCGGACACCGGCGGACGCACCGCGTCCGCCGCCGTGCCGCTTGAGGAAAAGGTGAACATTCTCATCGTCGATGACCGCCCGGACAAATTGATGGCTTTGGAGTCCACGATTTCCGAGCTGAACCAAAACATCGTCATCGCCCACTCCGGCAAGGAGGCGCTGCGCTGCCTGCTGCGCCAGGATTTCGCGGTGATCCTGCTCGATGTGAATATGCCGATCATGGATGGCTTTGAAACAGCGTCCCTTATCCGGCAGCGGGCGCGTTCCGAACTGACGCCGATCATCTTTGTTTCCGCGATCAACGACGCGGAAAACCACATTTCGCGCGGCTATTCCATCGGCGCGGTGGATTACATCCTCGCGCCAATCGTGCCGGAGTTTCTCCGCGCGAAGGTATCCGTCTTCGTCGATCTCTTTCGCAAGACCGCGCAGATCGAGCGCCAGGCGGATGAGCGGGCGAACCGCATTCGCGCCGAGGCGGCAGCGGCCGAAGCGGAGGCAGCGCGCGAGCGTTCCGCGTTTCTCGCGGAAGCGGGCAGCCATCTCGTGAGTTCGCTGGACCCCGAGGAAACGCTGCAAACTCTCGCTCGGCTCACGGTGCCGCGGCTGGCGGATTATTGCATCGTGGACATGATAGAGGAAAACGGCTCGCTCCGGCAGGCGGCGGTGGCGCACCGCGAGCCAGGCCGGGAGGCAGAGCTGCGGGCGCTCTGCGCGCACTATCCCGTCACGCTCGCCAGCCAGCACGGTGCCGCGAAAGTGTTGCGCACGGGTATCGCCGAGCTTTGCACGGAGGTGACGCCGGAAGTGATGGCCGAGCTTTTTGCCGGTGATGAATGCCGCAGCCATCTCGCGGCGCTCGGTCCGCGCGCCTTCATCGCCGTGCCGTTGCGCGCGCGCGGCCGCGTGCTCGGCGCGCTCACGCTGGTGAGCACGACCGAAGAGCGCGTGTATGACTCCGCCGCGCTGTCGCTGGCGGAGGATCTCGCGCAGCGCGCCGCCCTCGCGCTGGATAATGTGCGCCTCTACCACACGGCGCAGCGGGCACGCGAAACGGCCGAGCGCGCCAGCCAGGCAAAGGACCAGTTTCTGGCGATGCTTTCGCATGAACTGCGCACCCCGCTCACGCCGGTGCTCAACGCGGTCGGCCTGCTGGAACTCGACGAAGCGTGCTCGCCGGACGCCCAGGAACTGCTTTCCACCATCCGGCGCAACATCGAGCTGGAGGCACGGCTCATCGATGACCTGCTCGACCTCACGCGAGTCAGCAAAGGCAAGGTGCAGCTAAATCTGGAAACTGCGGACGCGCACGAGCTGCTGCGGCAGACGCTCGAAATCTGCGAATCGGACATTTCACAAAAGCAGCTTCAGCTCGAAGTAAAGCTCAAAGCGCCGCGGCATCATCTGCACGGTGATCCCGCGCGGCTGCAGCAGATTTTTTGGAATCTGATCAAGAACGCGGTGAAGTTCACTCCGCCGCACGGGCGGCTGACCATCGCGACAGGCGCGGAGCCCGGCGACCGGCTGCGCGTGGAGGTTGCCGATACTGGCAGCGGCATCGATGCCGAGCTGCTGCCGCGGATTTTCGCCGCCTTCGAGCAGGGCCGCCGCGGGCACTCGGGTGGGCTCGGCCTAGGCCTCGCCATCACGCAGGCGCTGGTGAGCCTGCACCACGGGGAGATTTCCGCGGCCAGCGCAGGGCGGGACAAAGGCGCGACGTTTCGCGTGCTTTTTCCGACCGTCGAGCCGCCGCCGCCGGGTGACAGCGCCGCCTCGCACGAAGCGCCGGACGCGCACCGCGTCGGCCTGCGACTGCTGCTGGTGGAGGACCACGAAGACACGAGCCGCACGCTGAGCCGGCTGCTGACCCGGCGCGGATATGAAGTGCAAACCGCGGACACTTTGGAGCGCGCAATCACCGTGGCAGCTGAGCACCCATTCGATGTGCTGATCAGCGACATGGGTCTGCCGGATGGCACCGGCATCCAAGTGATGGAGCGGCTGGCGGCGCGCGGTCCGGTGCGCGGCATCGCGCTGAGCGGCTTCGGGATGGAGGAGGACATCCAGCGCAGCAAAGCGGTCGGCTTCCGCGAGCACCTCACGAAGCCGGTGGACATCCTGCGGCTGGACGCGGCGATTCAGCGCGTGGGGCGCGGGGGGCATTAGAGCCGGCATAGCCAAGCCGCGTAGCCGCTCCGCCCTTCGTCCTTTTCTTCATCGTCATCTCTTTCTGATCGCGAGTGAGAAAGAGATGAAGATGAAGAAGCAGACGAAGGGCGGCGCAAGCGGCGCGGGTGTTTTCTGAAACTGCTCTGACGGCGGCAATTGCCGGAGCGCGTGGCGCTGCCGAGCACTTGCTCACACTTTTCACCGGCGCTCCTCAGCGGTTCCTCACCTCATCTGACGTCACAGTTTCCAGCCGCGGCGTGCGGACGATCATCTCGGCCATCCGCTCGGAAAACTGGCGTGGGCGCGGGCGGAAGTATTCGGCGCCGCCCTCAAACGGATTGCGGAAAGTCACCAGATTGTAGAGCGACAGCGGCACGCTCACCCGAATCCCTGCAGCCCAATGACCGCCGGTCAGCCGCGGGTCACCGAGATATTCAAAATCCGCAATAACGCCCGGCAAGACCCGCGCTTCGAGCCGAGCCTGGAAGCCCTCGAAGGGGCTCCCGAACGGATTGTCGTAGCGGAAATATCCGCCGAAGACGCGCACTTCGGCGTAGCGCTCCACGCCGGGGAGGAGAAAGCCAAGTTCCATTTCGCAGCCTTCCAGCGACGCTTCGTAGCGCTTCGTGAAGCGGGTGCGCGAAGGGCCGGAAGCGCCACGGTCGGGCCCGGTGCGGTGCGCCGCCTCGAAGCGCTTCTCCTCCGGCAGGTAGCAGTTGAAGCGCGCATCCACCCACCGCGTCAGCACCTCCACACCGAGCCCGAGTTGATTGAAGTCGTTGCCCCGTTCGCTCCCGATCGCATCCCAAAATACGTTCGCGCCGATGATGACATCGCGTCCTGGGAGTTGCTGGCGAAGTGCGAGCCCGTTTGCGCTCAGGAGCTGGCCGTTGTCTTCGTAATCGTAAAGCGAATCGAGAAAGAGAAACGTCTCGTGCCGCGGCGTGGTCCAAAGGCCGGTGATGGAGTCCAGCACTGCGCTGCTGGTCCTCCCGCTGACGCGCCCGCCCACCGTAAGCAAACCCGGCGGATCATCCGGCAGCAGCGTGCGCACCGCCGGTTTCGTGCCGCCTGCACCCGGCTGCGCCACGGGATGTCCAGCCTCAGCAACTGCCGCGATTGCGAGCGAGCAGACAAGCGCTGAAAGGCAGGCGGAAACGGTCTTCATGGAGGCGGCGCGTCGGGGCAGCAATCGAGCCGCAGCTCGATCGAAATTCCGGGCACCGACGTGATGTGACTGAGGGCTCGCAGCGTGTCAAACCCGGCGGCGTCGAGCACGCGGTGCATGTGCTCCGCAGCGCCAAGGCTACTTCTTTTCCAGCGGTTTCGCACCCGGCCCGACCGGCTTTGCGCCGGGCCCGGTCAGGCCGCTGTTGCCGTAGTCGGTGAGATTTCCCTGCCGCGGGGGGAGCGTCACCGTGCTGCCGAGGCCAGTGGGCGCGGGCTTCACGTCGCCATCGAGCGTCACCATCTGCCCTTCCTGCAGTGAAATCTGCCGCCCGTCCTTGAGCACCACTTCGCCATTCGGCCGGGCGGTGATTCCTTCGGAAAGCTTCAGCTCCGCGTCCACACGCGTGAGCTTGCCACTCTTGAGATACATCATCGAACCCTGCGTTCGCATGATCGCGTCCGGCGATTTCACGGTCCCTTCCTGGTCGCGCGTGCCGAGCTTGCCGGCCTGCACCTGCGCGGCTTGCGCCGGGTTTTTCTCCGCGGCTTTCGCGGGGTCATAGACCACCTGCGCCTGCGCGCTGGCGGTGAGTGTCGCGGCGATCGTTGCGGCCGCGAGGGTGAAAAGGGATGTTGTCTTCATGGTGCAGAGGCATCGCAGCAGTGCGTGGGCGCGGGTGTGAGGGGCACGGTGAAGGAGCTTCGCGGAATGCCGGCCGTTTGCGGTTCGACATCGCCCCGCGGCGCATTCCACGTATCTTCCTGCGCCATTCACCATGCCTGAACGCCTCGTCATCCTCGATGGTCTCCGCACTCCGTTTTGCAAAGCGGGCACCGACCTCGCCGCGCTGCCTGCCGACGAGCTCGGCCGCATCGCCGCGGATGCGCTCCTCACGCGGACGGGGATCGATCCCGCGCTGCTCGATGAAGTGATCTTCGGCTGCGTCTGCCAGCCGATAGAAACGGCGAACATCGCGCGCGTCATCGCTCTGCGCGCCGGCGTCCCCGAGCACGTGCCGGCCGCGACCGTGCAGCGAAACTGCGCTTCCGGCTTCGAGGCGATCACGACTGCTTACGAGCGGATGACGGCGGGGCGCGGCTCGCTCTTTCTGGTCGGCGGCACGGAAAGCATGTCGCAAGTGCCGCTGCTCTTCCGCGACTCCGCGGCGCAGAAATGGGCTAGCGCCGCAAAGGCGAAATCGCCGGGGCGCAGGCTCGCGGCGATGGCCGCATTCCGGCCGGCGGACTTTGCGCCGCGCGGAGGCATGAAGCTCGGCCTCGCGGATCCGCTGAGCGGCTTGAGCATGGGTGAAACGGCGGAACTCCTAGCGCGCGAAGGCGGCATCACGCGGCGCGAGCAGGATGCGTTTGCGCTCCGCTCGCACCAGCGCGCGCTCGCGGCGCAGGATAGGGTGAGCGACGAAATTGCGCCCGTATTCCTCACCGCGAATGGCGGCAGGGCAGTGACCCTCGACAACGGCGTGCGGGCGAATCAATCGCTCGAAGTGCTCGGAAATTTGAAGTCGGCGTTTGATCCGTTTGGCACCGTGACGGCGGGCAATTCCTCGCCGCTCACGGATGGCGCGGTGGCGCTGCTCGTGGCGAGCGAATCACGCGCGCGGCAGCTCGGCATCGCGCCGCTCGGCGTGCTCGCCGGCTACGCCTACACGGGCTGCGATCCCGCACGCATGGGCCTCGGCCCCATCTCGGCGATCGAGAAGCTGGAGCAGGGGAGCGGGCTGAGGCTGGAGGACGCGGACCTCATCGAGATCAACGAGGCATTTGCCGCGCAAGTGCTCGCTGTGCTGCAGCAACTGCGCGACCGCGGCCACCACGTTTCAGGCGAAACGCTGAATGTGAACGGCGGCGCTATCGCGCTTGGTCATCCGGTCGGCGCGAGCGGTGCGCGGCTGGCGCTTTCCGCTTTGAAAGAGCTGCACCGGCGCGGCGGGCAGCGCGCGCTGGTGTCGCTCTGCGTCGGCGGCGGGCAAGGCGGCGCGCTGTGGCTCGAACGACTTTAGCGACATGCAAAACATCCAACGCCAGCTCCGCGCAGACGACATTTGCGTCCTGACTTTTGACCGCCCGGATTCAGCGGCGAATCTTCTCGATTCCACAACGCTGGAAGAGCTCGGCGCGCACCTCGCGGCGATCGGCGCGCCGGGGCTCGGCGTGAAGGGATTGGTGCTGCTCAGCGGAAAGCCCGGGATGTTCATCGCGGGCGCGGACCTGCGCGCGGTGCTGGGGATAAGCCGGGAGGAATTGCGCGAGATGATCGCGCTGGGGCAGCGCGTCTTCAGCCAGCTCGCGGCGCTCGCGCTGCCGACCGTTGCGGCGATGGATGGCGCGGCGCTGGGCGGCGGCTACGAGCTCGCGCTGGCGTGCGACTGGCGCGTCGCTTCACCCGAAAGCGCGACCACGATCGGGTTGCCCGAAACCCGGCTCGGCCTGCTGCCGGCGTGGGGCGGCTCGACGCGGCTGCCGCGCTTGATCGGGCTCCCTGCGGCGCTCGATCTCATCCTCAGCGGCAAGGCGCTCCCGGCGAAAAGCGCGCTCCAGCGCGGAATGATCGACGCGCTCGCAGCGCGGGAAAACCTGCTGCCTGCCGCGCTGGAGCTGCTGCGCCGCGGCAAGCGCCCGGCTTCCGGCGCTTGGAGTCCGCTGAAGGTACGCGTGTTGGCGCCAGTCACCCGCGCCCGCGCGCACGCACAGGTCATGGCGCGGACGCGCGGCCTTTTGCCCGCGCCGCTCAAGGCGCTGGATGTGGTGATCGGCGCGGCCATCGCGCGTGACGAAGCGACGGGGCTGAGACTGGAGCGCGACGCGCTGCTGGAGCTCGCCAGCGCACCAGAGGCAGGCAATCTCATCCGGCTTTTCTTTCTCCAGCAGCGCGCGAAAAAGCTCGGTGCGGGCGGAGATTTCATCTCTGAAGATTCGATGTCGAAGGAGTCTCCGATTCGCACGGCGGCGATCATCGGCGCGGGTGCGATGGGCGCCGGCATCGCGCATTGGCTCAGCGCGCGCGCGGTGCGCGTGATCCTGCGGGATACCGAGCCAGCGCGCGTCGCATCAGGGCTGGCGAAGGTTGCGCAACTCACCGCGGACGAGGTCGCACGCGGCGTCCGCACCGAGCGCGATGCGCGCCGAGGGATGGACCGTATTTCGCCTGCCGCGACGGAGGTGCCGCTGCGCCGTGCGGACATCGTCATCGAAGCGGCGACGGAAACGCTGGAGGTCAAAAAAGCAATCTTCCGCCGACTCCATGAGCTCACTCGCGAAGACGCCATCCTCGCGGCAAACACCTCCGCGCTTTCCGTGACCGAGTTCGCGAGCGAGACGCGAAATCCGTCGCGGGTGATCGGCCTGCACTTTTTCAATCCCGTCGATCGCATGCAGCTCGTGGAGGTTGTCGTCGGCCGGGATACTGCGCCCGCAGCGACGCAGCGCGCGATCCGCTTTGTGCAGCAGATGGGCAAGCTGCCGGTGGTGGTGAAGGACAGCCCCGGTTTCCTCGTGAACCGGATTCTGCTCCCGGCGGTCCTGGAAGCCGGGCATCTCTTTTGGCAAGGCGCAGCGGTCCAGGAGATCGATGCCGCAATGCTCGATTTCGGCATGCCGATGGGGCCGCTGCGGTGGATCGATGAAGTCGGCGTGGACGTGGCGCACGATGTCGCCCGCACGCTGGCCGCGGCTTTTCCCGACCGGCTGCGCATCCCGGAAATCCTGCCGGCGATGATCGGCGCGGGGCTGCTCGGGAAGAAGACGGGCAAAGGCTTTTACCGCCACGCGAGCGGCAAAGACGGCGAGCCAAATCGTGGCGCGGTCGCACTGCGCCCGCGCGGTGCGAGCACGCTTTCGCGCGACGAGCTGCAGCGGCGCATGGTGCTGCTGATGGTGAACGAAGCGGCGCGCTGCGTGGAGGAGGGGATCGCGGAAAGTGCGGCGGACATCGACTTTGCGACGGTGATGGGTGCTGGGTTCGCGCCGTTCCGCGGCGGTCCGCTGCGGCATGCGGATGCTGTTGGCGCGGCAAAGATCGTCGCGGAACTTTCGCACCTCGTGGAGTCTGCCGGCCCGCACTTCGCACCGTGCGCGCTACTGACAGAGATGGCGAAAACCGACCGGCGGTTTCACGGGGACTGAAGTCTCGATGCGGACAGCGTTGCGCGTCTCCACCGCTCGCGAAACGTTGAACTCTACGTTGTGCCGTCGAGAAATGTGCTCACTGCGGCATTGAACTTCTCCGGCTGCTCCCACATCGGGTTGTGCCCGGCGTCTGCCATCCGCAACAGCTCGCACCGCGGCACGCGCGCGGCGATTTCGCGCGGGGTCGCGCCAGGCAGGATGCCATCGTGCTCGCCCCAGACGACCAAGGTCTGCGCGCGGATGGTGCGCAGCTTTTCGCGCAGGTCGCGCGCGAGCACGGCCCGCGCGGATTGCCACAGCACGAGAGGCCCGGCGCGGAGTGCGTCGCCCACCAGCACGGGGACGAGAGTGAGCGGAAAGTGGGGGCTGCGGCGCGCAAAGCGCATCACCGAGACACGCGGCTCGCGCACCGGGAAAAGCACGGCAGGATTGGCGAGCACGAGCTTTTCCACCCGATCGGGGAAGTCGGCGGCCAGCTCTGCGGCGATGGCACCGCCCATGGAGTGGCCGACCAGCGACACGCGATCGAGGCCGATCGCGGTGATCCACGCGGCGAGCCGGCGCGCGGTTTCCCCGAGCACGAATTGCGAGCGGCCCCGACGCCTTTCGTGATGCACCAGATCAATCGCGAAAACGCGGAACTCGCGGCTGAGCGCGGGGATATTGTGCTGCCACCAGCGGACCGAGCCGGAAAGGCCGTGCAGCAACACGACCGGCGGTCCTTTCCCACAGACGAGAAAGCGGACGCTCACGTCGCCGGCCTCCGCCTCGTGCCAACGGCCGCCTGTGCGCTGATCTTTAGGTCCGAACATCGGTGGGGGTGGCGGCGGTGGCGCGAGCGGTGAAGGCGAGGATGCGCGCGGCGACTTCCTCCGGGTGCGAGTAGTGCGCGCAGTGCCAGCCATTTGCAATCGTGCCCCATTCGCCGTGCGGCATCAGCGCCGCCGCCTCGCGCGCCCAGCGTGCGGGGGCCACCGGATCGTATTCGCCGTGCAGCACGAGGCCGGGCGCGGCGATGCGCGGGAGTTTCGTCTCGATGCGGTCGCGCAGCATGTGGCCGATCATTTGAACCGAGCGGCCGACGCCAGCGCGCTCTTGATCGATGAGGTGATCGAGCAGCAGCGTGGCCGGTTCGCGCAAGCCGTCCCACAGGATGAGGCCAGCCATGCGCAGGATGTCGTGCGAAGCGGGATCGATCGTGGGGCCGATAAGTGTGACAGTGCAGACCTGGCGTGGAAATTGGACTGCCCAATCGGCGACCACCTGGCAGCCGAGCGAGTTCGCGACGAGGTGGCAGCGCGGGATGCCCTCGGCTTCCAGCCAGCGCGAAAGCACGCGCGCCATCCCGGGAACGTCCGGCACGCGCTGGCCTTTCGAGCTGCGGCCAAAGCCCGGCATATCCGGCGCGTGGACCGCGTGACCGCGCGCGGCGAGGCTTTCCGCCAGTGGCAGCATGTAGAGCGAGGAAATGACGAGGCCGTGCAGCAGGATAAAGGGAACGTCTTCCGCCGCAGCCGCCGCGCGTGTGGAGCGGCTGTGGATTCGCCAACCCGCGACCTCAGCCCAGCGGCTCTCTAGGTGGCTCGCGGTGCGGACGCCCCAATCGCGCAGAAACTCCGGCGCGCCGCGGCGGAGCGGGATTTCAGGATCGGCGGGAGGAAGCATGCGGTCAGTGGAGGAATCGCACAGGCGCAGAGTGGCGGCGCACTCGATGGAATCTCCGGTCTGGCTTCGGTGAAAGCGCGGCATTTCGCGCGAGGACCACGCGCTCAGAAAGTCCGACGCGTTTCACGGTTGCCAGGGTGTTTCGCACTTCCAATCCCGGCTGGGATTCCCTCCGTCCGCCGCTATCGTGCCCATCATGCGCTCGAAGAAAAACCCGTTCCCCGGCATGAACCCGTATTTTCAGCAGCGCTGGAGCGACGTGCATTTGATTTTGATCGCCTACATCCGGGATGCGCTTTCTGCGGTTCTGCCGGACGACATGGTCGCGCGCGGAGAGGAGCACATCGGCATCGCGGGCCAGGAAAAGCCCGGCGGATATCGCGCGGACGTGGCGCTAGTGGAGGAATGGCGCAGCGGGCTGCCGCCAGTGTGGACGCCGGATATTGCATCCACCGGAGCGGTCGCGGTGACGGAGCCGCTCATCTACATGGATGAACCAGAAACCGAGCGCTGGATTGAAATCCGCGAGGCAGGCGGGCGCCTGGTCACGGTGATTGAAGTCCTTAGCCCGGTGAACAAGCGCGAGGACGGCTGGCTGGCTTACCGTGGCAAGCAGCGCAACCTGCTCGCTGGTGGGGTGAACCTCGTCGAGATCGATCTCATCCGCGGAGGCGCGCACGCGGTCGCCATCCGGCTGGATCAGCTCACGCTGCCGCCGGGCACCTGCCACTTGGTCTGCGTTGCGCGCGCGACTTCGCCTGGCCGCCGGCAGCGCGAGGTCTATCGCTGCCCACTGCGCCAGCCGCTGCCGACCATCCGCGTGCCGCTGCGCGCGACCGACCCCGACGTGCCGCTCGCGCTTCAGCCGCTGATCGATCGCATCTACGAGACCGGCCGCTACTGGCTGGAAAATCACACCCGCCTGCCCGCACCTCCCGTGGCAGAGGAGGATGAGGCCTGGGTGGACGGACTCGTGTTGGCGGCAGGACTGCGCTGACGTTTTCACCTGCCGCCGCCCGGTGTGGGCGATCCATTTAAGCAAACACCTCCTACATGGCGCGAAAGGCGGGCAGCCACTTGTGCAACACAAGGTTTTCACCCTCGCAAACACCGGGCAACAGCTTGCGAAACAGCAGATTTTCAAAACGCCGCAAACCGGCAGAAACCTGCATCCACCTGGGCACGAACTTGCGAACCACGCTCCTGTAGGCCTTGCGGAGCTTCTCATTGTGAGCAGTTCGCGTGCGGGCCTCTTCCTTCCTAATCACCAGACCCCGTATGCACCCCACCGTCCCATCCAATCTCGCAAGCGCCGTTTCCCGGCGCTCTTTTTTTAAGCGCGCCGGCCTTTCCGGCGCAGCCACCGCTGCGCTTGGCGCGGGCGCCTTTCTCAGCACCAGCCACGAAGCGGAAGCCGCGCGGACCGCGATTCGTGATGTCGATATCCTGAACTTCGCGCTGAATCTCGAATACCTCGAAGCGGAGTTCTACCTGCGCGCTTTCAAAGGCACCGGGCTCGAGGCAGAGCCGCTGCCAGCGGGTGAAACCAGCCTCATCGACGGTTCCGGCGGTGCGCCTGGCGCGGTGACGGTGAAGGCGAATCCCAAAGTTACTTTTGCCAACTCGCTCGTGGCGTCGTATGCCCGCGAAATTGCGGAGGACGAAAAGAACCACGTCATCGCGCTGCGGGCGACGATCCGGCAGCTCGGTGGCGTTCCAGTTTCGCGTCCGCCGATTGATCTGCTGAATAGCTTCAATACCCTGGCCAACGCGGCCACCATTGCCCCCACGTTTGATCCTTTCCTTAACGACGTGAATTTCCTGCTCGGCGCGTTCATCTTCGAGGATGTGGGCGTGACGGCTTATAAAGGCGCATCGCCGCTGCTGGTGAACAAAAGTGTGCTGGAGGCTGCCGCTGGCATCCTTGCGGTGGAGGCCTACCATTCGGGCGTCATCCGCACTTCGCTCTTTTCCATGAGCCCGACCGCCATGGACAACATCGCGGTGACCACCCAAAAGATCTCCGACCTGCGCGACGCGCTGGACGGTCCGATCGATATGGACCAGGGGATTTTCGATGCAAACGGCAATGGCAACCTCGTGCCGACGGATGCTCTCAGCATCGCCTTTAGCCGGAGCACGCGACAGGTGCTGAACATCGTCTATGGCGCAGTCAACGCCACCTCGGGACTCTTCTTTCCGTCGGGCATGCGCGGCACGATCGTGGCGTAGTCCGTGCGCCTTTCACCCATCAGCGATTTCTTTCCCAAGATGGATATCTACTCTCATAAAAGCCTGCTCGCGTTTGGCGCGGCGCTCGCGCTCGGGGCGGGCTCCGCTTCGGCCCAGCAGACCCAGCTCTTCGCGGTCGGCAAAGCGCCTGTGACCGGCGCGCCGACGACCTTCACCATCAACCGCACGACAGGCGCCGACACGCCGGTCGGACCGTTGGGCGACGCGGCGACGCTCCCCTTCGGACTCGCGGTAAGCGGCGGGGTGCTCTACACCTTCGATGGCAACACGGATCAGCTCCGGCAGATCAATCCTTTCACCGGCTCCTACACTGGCACTCCGATCAGCCTCGGAGTGAATCTGACGGGCGAAGGCGACATTGCTTTCGGGGTTGGCGGAGTCGGCTACATCACCACGGCGGGCGTGGGTCAAACGACTGCGACACCGGCGCTCTATACCTTCACCCTCGGCGGCGGGACCACGACCGCGACTCTCGTCGGTCCGACAACCGATGCCCTTGGGCCCATCACTGTAGATGGCCTCGCCTTCAACCCGGCGAACAGCGTGTTCTATGCAATCACAGCCGAAGACGATCGTCTTTATACGCTGAATACCTCAAGCGGCCTCCTCACGCCGATCGGCACAGGCTTAGGCGTAAAGCCCGGGAATAGCTTCGGTGCGCTTACCTTCGATAACGGCACGCTCTTTGGTGTGATCAATGACGGGCTCTTCACCATCAACACGACCACGGGCGTAGCAACTGCCGCAGGGAATGGGCTCGGCACCGACTTTGGCTCTGTTTCTGGCTTGGCTGCCGCCGTGCCGGAGCCTTCCGCTGCGGCGATGCTCGCAGTCGGCGGTGCGCTGCTGCTCCGCCGTCGTCGGAAGTAAGATCCAACGCACAACGCGAGAGAATCTCAATTCAGGCGGTCCCGTCGAAGCGGCGGGACCGCCTTTTTTTCGTCTTTGTCCCAAGAGGGAAATCGTGGGTTGGGGAAGTTCAGCGAAGTGAGATTGCGAGCGCTGTCCGAAACGAAGCGCCGGGTGATGCTACGGCGCGGTTCTTACAGACGGTCGCGCTCCGGGCAACGGTTCAAGCCACAACTTCCCCAGGACGGGTCCGCCACCTGTCTGCCTTGCTTGTCCGGCCGCTGCTCTGGGGCGCAGCAAGAAAGGCCGCCGCTGGAAACTGCTTGGTAAAGCGCGCCTCCACTTTCACATTCCGTCTCCCTTTTTCCTGTTTCCATGGCTGAGCAAACCGAACGCAAAACCCTCGAGCAGCGCCACCAGATGTCCGACCTGGAGCGGCTGCGGCACTCCGCGGCGCACGTGCTCGCCACGGCCATCCTGCGCATCTGGCCGGAGGCGCAGTTCGCCGCGGGGCCGCCGGTGGAGAATGGCTTTTACTACGACGTGGAGCTGGGGCACCGCATCTCGCCGGAGGATTTCGAGAAGATCGAGGCGGAGATGAAACGGGAGATCAAGGCGAACCACACTTTCGAGCGGCAGGTGGTGTCGCGGGAGGAAGCCATCGCGCTGGCGGAAAGCGGGCGGCTCGGCGGCCTGAGCGAGCGGCCGGGGAATGTCTCGAAGTTCAAGATCGGCAACTTGCAGGACATCCCCGAGGGCGAAGAAATCTCGCTCTTCCGCAACGGCGACTTCCTCGACCTCTGCGCCGGCCCGCACGTGATGCGCACGGGGAACATCGGCGCCTGCAAGCTCACGCACGTCGCCAGCGCCTACTACAAGGGCGACGAGAAGAACCCGCAGCTCCAGCGCATCTACGGCACCGCCTTCAAGAACAAGACGGAGATGGAGGCCTACTTCACGATGCTGGAGGAGGCGAAGAAGCGCGACCACCGCAAGATAGGCAAGGAGATGGAGCTCTTCTGCTTCGACGACGACGTCGGCCCCGGCCTCGCCATGTGGCTCCCGCGCGGCACTGCCATCATTGAAGAGCTGGAGAAACTGGCGAAAGAGACCGAGTTCGCCGCCGGCTACCAGCGCGTCAGGACTCCGAACATCGCGCGGGAGAACATGTATCTCACCAGCGGGCACCTGCCTTACTACGCGGATAGTATGTTTCCGCCGATGGTGTTTTTGGAAGATACCGACAAGGAGCAACGGACAGAGATCAACAAACAGATGGACGCACTTTCTTCACGACTGAAAGCAATCGAAGCAGCCTCACCTGAGGGCGAGTTTGTTTCCACGGAGGAGACATTGGCGCTCGGAGGTGAGTTAGGGAAGTTAGCCGCGCAAGATATGAAGCTTGGGCAGCGCTACTACCTCAAAGCCATGAACTGCCCGCACCACCACAAGCTCTTCAAAGCGGTGCCGCGCAGTTATCGCGACTTACCATTACGCTTAGCTGAATACGGCACCTGCCACCGCTACGAGCAATCGGGCGAGTTATTCGGACTCATGCGCGTCCGCTCCATGCAGATGAACGACGCCCACATTTACTGCACGGAGGAACAGTTCGAGGCGGAGTTTAATGCGGTCAATGAGATGTATCTAAAATACTTCAAGATATTCGGCATCGAGAAGTATCTCATGCGCTTCTCCACGCACGACCCGGCGCGGCTCGGGCAGAAGTTTGTCGATGAGCCCGAGCTTTGGCAGCAGACCGAGGAGATGGTCCGCGGCGTCCTCCAGCGCTCCGGGATCAACTACGTCGAAGTGCCCAACGAAGCCGCCTTCTACGGCCCGAAGATCGACGTGCAGGTCTGGAGCGCCATCGGCCGCGAGTTCACCATCGCCACCAACCAGGTCGATTTCGCCCAGCCGCGCCGCTTTGAGCTGACCTATCGCGACCGTGACAACACCGACAAGATCCCGCTCTGCATCCACCGCGCCCCGCTCGGCACGCACGAGCGCTTCATCGGCTTCCTGATCGAGCACTACGCCGGCAACTTCCCCCTCTGGCTCGCCCCCGAGCAGGTCCGCGTCCTCCCCATGGCCGGCGAGGCGGGAATCGCCAACGCCGCCACCGAGGAAGAGCGGGAAGGCGCGAGGAAGCTCATCGACTACGCGAAAGCCCTTGTCGCCGAGCTCCGCTCCCACGGCGTCCGCGCCGACGCCGACTTCTCCAACGACCCGGTGAAAGCGAAGATTGCCACCGCCGAAGAGCGCAAAATCCACACCATGCTCGTCATCGGCAAACGCGACCTCGAAGCCGGCGCCGTGAGTGTCCGCGTCCACGGCAAAGGGAACCTCGGCGCCAAGCCTCGGGGGGAAGTGGTGGCCGACCTCCTTGCCGCGATCCGCGAGCGCCGGGCATAGACTCGCATGGCGCTGGAGCAGATCTTCCCGGTCCTGAACCGGATGGAAGCCGACGGCGTCAT
Organism: uncultured Chthoniobacteraceae bacterium; assembly: GCA_964235505.1. GTDB lineage: Bacteria > Verrucomicrobiota > Verrucomicrobiia > Chthoniobacterales > Chthoniobacteraceae > CAXSDZ01. Next base: position 5,697 of record CAXSDZ010000047.1, on the reverse strand, counting down.
CGGCCGCTACGCCATCGGCGGCGCAGTCGGTGCGATCTTCTGGCTGGAGCCATTCCACACGAAAGACCTCGATGTCTTCGTCGCGCTGCCGACTTCCGAGGGTGGCACATTGCTGACCCTCAGCCCCATCTACGAATACCTGCTCGCGCGTGGCTATCGACCCGTGGGGCAGTTCATCGTGATCGAAGGGTGGTCGGTCGAGTTTGTCCCGCCCGCGACGCCGCTCGTGGAGGAAGCGCTCGCAGAGGCCGTCACGCGCGACGTGAGCGGCACCCCCACTCGGGTTTTCACCGCCGAGCACCTCGCCGCCATCTGCCTGCAGGTCGGGCGCGACCGCGATCACGACCGCATCTTGCGCTTCATCGAGGCCGGCGCGCTTGCTTCCGAGAAGCTCGACGCCATCCTGCGCCGCCACGGCAGGGTTGAGAAGTGGCGCGCCTTCCTCCAGAGTCACCCACAGGCATGACTGAGCTGATGCACCAAATCCTCGACCGCAAGCGCGGATGGCGTCGGCATCTCGCCGCCCTCCCGGTGGCCGAAAAGCTCCGCATGCTCGAAGAAATGGTCGCCGAGACCCGCGCGATCGTCGCCACCCACCCGCCCAAACCCGCCAATCCTGTCCGGCTCCACCGTGCCGACGGACTGGCCCCCGGTGAGCGTTCGGTCTGAGAGGCGGGCGGTGCGGGTTGCGGGCCGGGATTGGCGTCCGCCCGCCACTTCGGGCTTTAGGGTCGCCTCTTCCGGCCTTAGGGTTCCGGCGCCGTCAGACGGACCCAAGCCCCCGCGCGTGACTCGCCTTTGAAACGGAGTTTCGCCCCCGAGCCTTCGTTTCCAAAGCGCTGCGCTAACTTTGGGAACGAGAGAAAACGAGAGAAAACCACCATCCGTTCGATCTATCCAATTATGCGCTCCCTACCGGATCCGGAAGTTTCGCTTCGCGATGCTAGCGACTTTATCTTTGATAGCGCCTTGTGCCGCTGCGCTTTACGCGAACCGCATCCTTGCTCGTTGGCACTGCTTCTGCGGGAGGTAATATCGGGCATTCACCGGCTGACGGTGAGTTGCCATCTGCCGGAGTTTACGGATCACGGGCTCAGTCACCTTTGCAGCCTGGTTGATCGGTTGAGTCGTTGGAACAGTGCGCCTTCAGGTGCCCTCCCCCGTTTGATAGTTTCCAATCTTTCTGCCGAGGAGTGTGCCGTGTTGCTGCTAGCAACATTACTGCACGACATTGGCATGCTTTCTCAGAGGCCGGAAGACCTGCCTCCAGGAGATCCAAACGCGAGTGCCAAGCCTGTGCGGGACGTCCCTACATGGGTCCGCCGCACACACATCGATCGGATGGAAGGAGTTCTCCGACGTATGCTCGTCGGAACCGAGTTTGAAGACGTCGTTGGGGAGTTAGTTATCCAGCGCGCTTTGCGTGTTGCTAAAGCTCATGGTGTTTGGCCGTGGAATTGGGACGCAGCCACCTTGCCGAATCGTGATGCCGGACTGGCTGCGCTAGTCGCAGTAGCAGATTTGCTCGACGAGGATTCGGCTCGATGCGATTCGGCCACTCTCCTACGCCATCGCTATGGCACAGCAGAAAACTGTGCTCATTGGATCCGTCATGGGCTTACGCAGGGACGTGTCCTTGTAGAGCGTGGTCGCGTTGCAATTCGCTTGGCACGACCTCCCGGGACAGACGCACAACTCGATTTGGTGTTCGTCGCGTTGCGAAATCACTTTTCTCTCATAATGCTTTACCTCCGAGAACTTGGACAAGTCGGCGCTGGATTGCACGGGATTGATTTCGATCCGCCCCACGGCGGAGCCAGTGTCACCGTGGCGGAGTTGTCCGGTTGGAGGGAGTTGCCGGGCTTCGGGACACAGACAGCCTTGGTATATCACCTCCTTGGCAGCTTTATGGCCGAAGCCCTAATGGACAAACGCCGAATACCAACTGATGTCCTCAACCGACTCGCCACTCATGGGTTGGCACCGATAGATCTTACTCAGTTTTACGTTATTCGAGGAGTGCGCGAGCCCAGATTGCCAGTCGAGCAGGCATTCCTCGCACTTCTGAGCTGAAATCAGTTATGGAAACGGAACCCACGGAAGAGAAGCGGCAGCGCCAAGCCTTCGCATTTTTGCGTGACCATGCTCGCAACGCGCATATCGCCGGCGACGGGTTACAGGTCGATCTCCTCTGCCACACTGGACTTCAGCGGATTTCGCAACTTGCGAAGGAAACGAAGCTTCTGCTCCCTCTTTCTGAAATCGCTTGGATGCCAATTTTTGCTCTGTATTGGCTAGTTGATCCTAGTGAGCGCTACGCGGTAGAGCAGGCGCTCAAAGGTATGGAATCTAGATCCGACGAGGACCGCTTAGTCGCAGAATGGATGATTCGTTATCACTGCTTAGTTGAGCAGCCATTGGCTGGCGATCTTCAGCTCTCCCCAGCATTGCAAGAGTTCGCTTGGCCCAACTCTTTTGCGGAACGCACGCCTGAGGTTGAGGCATTGGTGACACATCTGGTGGAGTTAGTATGGTTTCATGATCCGGGGGAGGGGCGCTGGAAGCGACTTGCAGATGCTTGGTTGCAAGTAGCTCCTGCTTGGACTCACGCCTCCCTTGTCGCTTTGAAAGCTAGGTTGGAACTGCAAGCACGCCTGACCGTGCCGGACAAGGCGCATGTCCTGTTTCCAGAAGGTGACGCGGAGAAGTTGCGTGCCCACTACGACCTTGCCGAACTATGGTTGCTGCATCTCCAGGGGCGCTCTTCCGCAGTGTGCAAAGCTGCTGAGCGTCTCACACCAACGGTGTCCGCTGAATCCCACCGCTGGCGCGCGCTTCATGACTTTATTCATTTCGACAGTGCATATGAGCCGCATGAGGACTCACAAGGAGTTCGGCTCGCAAGGCGCCGCCGCCTCTCAATGGAAACGCCCCTCCTCATCTTTCACGATGAGCGGGGAGAGCGAATGGCCAATACACTTGGCGAGCTTTTTCGCGCACGATCAGAAGGAGCGGCATCAAAGCGGTGGGAAGTATTTCTTCTGGCCCGGCTGCACGAACTCGCAGCGCTTCGGCTTTGGGATTATGGTATGTGGCTTGAAGCAATTCGCGCTCAGGCTCAGGCGAACTTGGAAGTGGTGCAGTGGACTGATGCCTATCCAGAGATTGCTGCGCAAGGGCTTGAGCAGGCTGTGCGTAGCTGCTGTGTGAAATCGCCTGATAAGGACGCCGGTGTGCGGCGGGCAATCGACATTCTGGAGTTCGCACCGTCTCAAGTGCTGACAAGGTTTGCCGCCGCACTATTGGCCACATACCCGAGGCAAAAGCATCAAGCTTTGGAACTCTTGGACGACATAACCGACCTCTTGCCGCAAGAGGTCTGGCCTGAGCTGGCACGTTGGACTCTAACCTATAGCCAGGAATCTTCTGAGCAGCGGACCAATGGCTGGAAGGCTGCGCCCGCCACTCACTGGGTTTGGGTCATGCCGGTGCTAGCGGCGGAATCGTCAGTATGGGCCACACTGCAACCGGAAGTTTTGGCGATGGCGAGATGGAGCCATAGCTGGATGGGCGACTCGGGGGCGTTCCTGCGACGCTGGCTGCTTTTTGCCCCGCAGTCTTACTCCCGAGAGGTAGGAGAAACAATGGCATCGCATCCTGAAATCAGCGCTACTGAATGCTTTTCTCGAGCCGAGTGCCTGATCGAGTTCGAGGAATGGAACCCTAGTCTTCGCGGGGTTTACACGCGGCGGCTTCTTCCCACCGCACAATCTGCTAGTGAAGCGTTGATACTGGCAAGGCATTTGAACGAAAATGACCTAGCCCAACGCGAGGAGATACTGCGCGAACGAATCGCACAAAAGATGCGCGAAGAGATTGCTCAGGCAACTCTTCAAGCCGGTGAGAAAGGTTTTAACTTCTCTCCGACAATGAACGTCCACCTTGTGAAGCAATGGCGTGTGGAAGATCGGCCTTTGTTGGAAGAATTGATTGTCGCAGTGAACTCCCCCGACGTCGTCACCGAGTGTCTCACATCACTGCTTTCCAGCATTCAACTGCTGGTTGCGCATGGGCCGGTCGAATTTGCAGAAGTTGCGCAGCCTCATGTGTCAGAGTGGGTGCGCCACGTTCCCCGTGGCCGCAAAATGATGGGAACAGAAAGTGGACCGCTGAGTATCATTCAATGGAACACCGGCGGTGAGGGAGACATCGCGCTTATCTTGGGATGGTTAGCTTTCCAACTGCCGCGGAAACTTGGGAGCGCTTCTAATGTTGTCGTGCTCACTTGGGTGCGCCAGGTATTGCTTCTGGGAGAGATTCGCCCGCTTGATCTGGCAATCTATGGGAGCGCCGTAGTTGCCCTTCAGACGCCGCCGGCAACATCAGCAGAGCCGCTTGCATTGATGGAAACAGCAATCCTTAGCCTCTGGGGGAGAGCGGCTCACAACATTGGAGCTATGCAGAGCTTGGCGAAAGCTTTGAACAAGATGGCATCGTTAGTTGCTTCCGAACAATTCGGAGACCGCTCCGCAGCGGATGCACTTGATGCCGCTGATACATTTGTAACGGTTCTGTCGCGCTTTGTTCCGCGTTTTGCAAAATCCCCACGCGCTGCCCTTCGGGCTGCTGTCGCCTCATTGGTGTGGCAATTGAAGAGGCGCGGCAGTCACGAGACGTGGGTATCTGATGCGTTAGCGGCCCTCCAATGTGACCACCGCGCCCGAGTGCGGTTTGAGGCACATGGAGGTTGGGGAGAAGCACGTATTAGGGCTGATTTAAGAAGCGGAATGTAGTCATCTTACATTCCACTTTTTTTATCGTCCGAAAGGGAGCGAAGCGCTTTGGGAATGCAATCTAAGTCGAGACTCCGGCTCCGCTTAAGTGATCGCCACGGCTGACGCGGCGAGCTTTCGCTGCCAGCGTAGAATTTCGATTGAGCAGAGTTTCGCGGATGCCAACATTCCCAGATTGCTTTGCGATTAGCGTGAGAGACAATGCTGCCCTCTTACTTCCGCTCCCGGAAGGCGAACATCTTTGAGTCGGTGCGGAGGTAGAGGGTGTCGCCGATGATGGCGGGCGTCGCGGCGACGCGCTCCTTGAAGTCGGCCTGCCAGAGGACGGTAGGCTCGGGGCCGGCGGCGATCGTGGCGGCTTTGCCTTCGAGGTTCACCAGGTAGATGCGGCCATCGGCGGCGACGGGGGAGGCGTAGAAGGAGCCGGGGATGCCGAGGCGCTTTTGTTGGTAGTGCGCGGTGCCGGTCGCGGCGTCGAAGGAGGAGGCCATGCCGCCGTCTTTCACCATGAAGAGAGCGCCGCGATAGAGGAGCGGGCTGGGCACGTAGGGGAGGCCTTTGGTTTTCTCCCAGGCGACGTGGGTGGCGGTGATGTCGCCGCTGCCGCCCGGTTTCACGGCGACGAGGCGGTTCTTGCCGCGCTTGAGAAAGGCGATCATGCCGTCCCATTCCGCGCGGGTGAGGATGCCGTCTTTGTCGGTGTCGTTGGAGTCAAAGAAGTCCTTCAGCGGGGTGACGGCGGCTTCGGCCTTGGAAAGGGCGCCGTCCTTGTTGGCGTCGGCCTGGAGGAGGTCGTCGAAGGCGGGCATGGGCGCGTCTTCGCCGCCGGCGGGGGACCAGCCGGAGAAGAAGAGGAGGCCGCCGCCAGCGACGGGCGAGCCGCAATTCCCGGCGGCCATGTCGC
>CAXSDZ010000046.1:0-24513 GCA_964235505.1 uncultured Chthoniobacteraceae bacterium | reverse complement strand
CTTCCCCCACATTCAACACCAGGAGCGGATTCCGCCAAGGCACCTGCCTGCTTAAAGCCCACCGGCGGTGCGCGGAGTTGCCTATCTGACATGATCCTTACTTTCCCGAAGGCCAATGGATGCAGGGCCTCAACAACGCGGAACTTTTCCCCAAACCGATCGCTCGCGAGAATGGAGTCGTGACGCTGGTAGAGAGAGCGGCTTCAAGCCGTGGCGAACTGCGCGACGCGGGCTGAGCGCCCGCCCTTTACCTTTGGAGTGCGCCCGCTAGATTCGCGCTCCTTTTTCCCGAAGCCTAAAACCCGCCGCGCCCGCCATGCTCACCAGCGCTCAAATCCGCCAGTCGTTCCTCGATTTCTTCCGCGAAAAGCAGCACACGATAGTGCCTTCCAGTTCGCTCCTGCCGGACTCGCCGAACCTGCTCTTCACCAATGCGGGGATGAACCAGTTCGTCCCGATCTTCCTCGGGCAGAAGGCGGCGGATGTAAGCAAGTGGGGGAACGCGATCAGCGGTGGTGATGGACGCCCCGCAGGGGCCGATACCCGAGCGGCGGACACGCAGAAGTGCATCCGCGCGGGCGGCAAGCACAACGACCTCGAAGACGTGGGGCTCGACACGTATCACCACACGTTCTTCGAAATGCTCGGGAATTGGAGCTTCGGCGATTACTTCAAACGGGATGCCATCGCATGGGCTTGGGAGCTGATCGTGGGGCGCTGGGGATTCCCGCCGAACCGCGTGTATGCCACGGTTTACTGCCCGCACATGGACATGGAGCGGTGGCAGCGCGAGCTCGACGCTTGCATCCGCACCGTGCGGCACGGAGCCATGGTCGAGTGGACCGACGACGCACCCGGCGCGACTGCCATCGAGCGCAGCGATCGCGAGAGCGTGGAGTATTGGGCCGAGCTTTTCATCAAGGCCGACATGAACCCCGCGGTTCACATTGTGCCCGGCAACAAGAAAGACAACTTCTGGATGATGGGCGACACCGGTCCGTGCGGTCCGTGCTCCGAGCTGCACATCGACCTGACGCCCGACGGCAACACGCAAGGCTCGCTGGTGAACAAAGGCGATGCGCGCTGCATCGAGATCTGGAACCTCGTGTTCATCCAGTTCAACGCGAACCCGGACGGCACCTTCTCGCCGCTCCCGGCGAAGCACGTGGACACCGGCATGGGCTTCGAGCGCGTGGCGTCGATCATCCAGGGGACGCGCGGGTTTTCGGACTTCGCGAACGCGAAGATTTCCAACTACGAGACCGACGTCTTCCGCCCGATCTTCGACGAGCTGGAAGCGCTCAGCGGCAAGCGCTACGCGAGCACGCTCCCGCTGCCAAATGCGCAGGGGCAGGTGATCCCGACCAGCGGGCAGGAAAAGATCGACGTCGCCTTCCGCGTCATCGCCGACCACATCCGCACGCTCTCCTTCGCGGTCGCCGACGGCATCCAGCCTGGCAACACCGATCGCAATTACGTCCTGCGCCGCATCCTGCGCCGCGCAGTCCGCTACGGCCGCACGCTCGGTTTCCGCGAGCCGTTTTTCTTCAAGCTCGTAAATATTCTCGCCCGCACGATGGGGGACGTCTTCCCGGCAATTCGCTCGCGACGGGAGCTTGTGCAGGACGTGCTGCGGCGGGAAGAAGAGGCTTTCAGTAAGACGCTGGATCGCGGACTCCAGGAATTTGAAGCGATGATTTGGTCTCAGAACCAGACACGAACCAATTTGGAACCTGTGGCACTCAATCTCGGCGACATTGTGGACCGCTTCACAACGGCTGCGCAAAGAGGGTCTGTCCCGAAGCTTGACGCGAAAGAGCGCCACCTGCTTGAGCGAGCAATCATTCCGCGTCTGGAAAAGATTGAAGCGTATGCTGGCTTGGCGGCGTCCGAGCGTTTGAAAGTTCTAGTGGACACGGTTGAAGCGTATGCCCCTGCTCTTTCCACTGACGGGGAGCTAGCGACAAGGTTGGCAGACGATATTCTGCGAGATGCTGACTATTACATATTGCTCGGCAATACCCTCCGTGCGGCGGCCTCCTGCCCTTCTGAGATTTTCTCGGGTAAAAACGCTTTTACACTCTACGACACCTACGGCTTCCCTCTCGACCTCACCGAGCTGATGGCCCGCGAGCGCGGGCTCACGGTCGATGTCGCCGGCTTTGAAAAGCTCATGGAAGAGCAGCGCACGCGGGCGCGCGCGGCGCAGAAAAAGCAGATCATCGAGCTTTCCCAAATCGAGACCACGCAGCCCACGCACTTCGTCGGCTACGATGCGCTCGCGACCGAGGCGACGGTGCTCGAAGTCGTCGCGCTCAAGGACAAAACCGCGGTGATCCTCGACACCTCCACGGCTTACGCCGAGATGGGCGGCCAGGTCGGCGACACCGGCGAAATCGCGGGCGGCGGACAGCTTTGGAACGTGCTAAACACGCAGAAGAGCGGCAACACGTGGCTCCATTTCATCGAGCCGGTGATGGGCGAGGAAACGCCCGCGGTTGGTTCGCAGGTCACGCTTTGCGTGGACACGCGGCGCCGCGCGGCGATCCAGCGTCACCACACCGTGACGCATCTGCTGCATTGGGCGCTGCACGAAATCGTGAGCCGCGACGCGACGCAGAAAGGCTCCTTTGTTGGCCCGGACAAGCTGACGTTCGACTTCCAGAGCGCCGCGCTCACCCCCGCGCAGGTGCGCGACGTGGAGCGACTCGTGAATGAGCGGATCGTGGAGAATGCGCCGGTGACGTGGAGCGACGTGCCTTACCAGCAGGTGAAGGGGCGCGAGGACATCATGCAGTTCTTCGGCGACAAATACGGCGAGCGCGTCCGCGTGGTGCAGATCGGCGGCCAGCCCTTTGTGCTCGATGGCTACTCGATGGAGCTCTGCGCCGGCACGCACGTGAGCGGCACGGGCGAGATTGGCCTTTTCCGCATCGCCAGCGAAGGGGCAGTCGCCGCCGGTGTGCGCCGCATCGAAGCCGTCGCCGGTCTCCCGGCGTATGACTTCGCCACCGCCGATGCCGAGCGTCTGAAGGCGCTCGCCGCGAAGCTCGGCTCACCGCTTCCCGAGCTGGAAAAGAAGCTCGAAGCGATGCTCGCGGGGCAAAAGGAGATGGAGCGCCAGCTCGAATCCCTGCGCAAAAAACAAGCTGCCGCGACCGCCGCAAATCTCGTCGGCCTAGCGCAGCTCATCGGCGGCAAGCACGCGATCATCGAGCGGATCGAAGGCGCGACCGGCGACGAACTCCAGACCATCGCCGACGCGCTGAAAGCCGCGGCCTTCAAAGGCGTCGTCTTCCTCGCCGGCACGCCCGCACCGGATCAAGTCGCGCTGCTCGCGAGCGTCTCCTCCGACCTCACCTCCACGATCCAAGCTGGCAAGCTGATCCAAAACATCGCCCCAGTCGTCGGCGGCAAAGGCGGCGGCCGCCCGGACAACGCCCGTGGCGCCGGCAAAGACGCGGGCAAAATCGCGGATGCTTTGATGAAGGTGCGGGAGCTGTTGGCGTAGCGTGACCGCGAGCGCCATCGACAATGAGCTTCACCAAAGCAAAGCTGCGCAGATGACGCTTACCATCGACCAACAGCGTGATGATCTTCGCCGCCGCCAGATCGGCTGGGAGGCGGCGACCCGGGATCAAAACGATCGCGTCCGCGCAATGAGCGAGGTGGATCGTTGGGACGAGGCCGATGAGTTGATGGCGGATTGGGCTCACATGCGCATCGCCAGCACCGTGACCTCAGGATTGGTCGAGCAACAGCGGCTCTTCGCCAAATTGCGCCAGCCGTGAGCGAGCAAAGAACACGAAGCCCTGTCTTCGCTGCGGCTCTCGACCTGCAAGACTTCTGCACTGCGCAAGGGTGGAAATCCTGCATCATCGGCGGTTTGGCCTTGGAGCGCTGGTCGGTGCCGCGTTTCACCAAGGATGCTGATCTGACACTGATCGCCGGCTTCACCGAACACGGCGCTTAATGCCGTGCGCTGCTCTCCCGTTTCGAGGGGCGCCGGGCGGATGCGCTGGAGTTTGCGATCGATTACCGCGTTTGGCTGCTGCGACATGAGGACGGCGTCGAGATGGATGTTGGCTTGGGTGGGATAGATTTCGAGATTCGCTCGATCGAACGTGGTTCGTGGTGGGCGTCCCGCACCGGCATTCGCCTTTTCACGTGCTCCGCAGAGGATTTGATCGTGCACAAAGCTTTCGCCTCGCGCCGGCAGGATTGGGCGGACGTGGAGCGGACGATTGAAATCCAAGGCCGCAAGCTCGACGTGCCGCTGATCCTCCGCGAACTCGCACCGCTGGCGGAGTTGAAGGAGGACAACGGCATTGGCTCCAAGCTGGAGTGGATGCTCCGAAAAGCCGGGCTGCTTTGGAGCGGGCTGGGGCGTAAGTTCATAGACTCTGGCGGCATGCTCGCGCGCCACGATGGCGGAGATGAGGACAAGATTACGGGCGCGCTCGCGAAGGGCGTGAGCTTCCCAGCCTGATTATAACGCATCTGGCGTTTCTGCCTCCGCCACAGTTTCTCGAATTCGTGACACGCCGCTGGTGATGCCATCCCGCCCGGCTTCACGCTTCATAGCATCGAGCGCCGGACTGCGAGCGCCCCGCGCTGGAGCCGCGGAAAGATGGCTTGCCATCGTCCCGCGGGTCTTCTCTCCTGCACAGTGCTCAGCGGGCACGATGGCCGGTAAGGCGAATTCCACTCGCACCCATCAGCGTCCTTCCATCTGATTGTTCCGCCTTGGCCGGCACAGCAGCCGACAGCGGTTCGGCACTCAAAAACTCAGCCTCCGGAACCCCTACATGAAACTGCACTTCTGCCTTCCCCTCATCCTCGCCTCCTCGATTGCATTTGCGGGCGTCCCAATCCCCGCCCAGCCGCTCACAAACCTGAAGACGGCAACCAAGAAGGACGCCGACGAGGATGCTGATCCTTTCGATATCGTGCAGCTCGACAACCGGGTGCTTTTCCTGGCGCGGAACAACGCGGGATTTGCGCTCTACGTGCGCAACCTGGATGACCCGACTAACGCCGCGAACGGCGCGGACCCCATCATCGACCTGACGCTGAAGAAACACACGCCGCTGAAGCTGAAGCCTTTCAGCAAGAATACCGAATGGGACGCCGTGAACTTCCTCGGCCGGCGCAATATCGCGATCATCGACGACGAGGCTTTGAACGAGCCGAGAGCGTCGAAGCCGACGGAGGCTTCCTTGTTTTTTCACGTCCCCGGAATGGGGCTCTACACTTCCAGAGCGACGGCCGGGACGACGAAGAAAGTCATCGATGTCGATGTAGCCAAGACCAACACCGATGGACGCTGGCTCGACTCGCTGGTCGCGCACCGCTCGCTCGCTCAGGTGGATGCAGTGTTTTTCGCCGGCGACGACAAGAAAAAGGGGGTGGAGCTTTTCACCGCAGGCCCGCCGCAAAAGCCGAAGGGAAAGCTGTTCGCGGACATCGTTCCTGGGAAGGACGACTCGTTTCCGTATCAAATCGTGTCCAGCTTTCGCGACCTGTATTTCGCCGCGTTCAGTCCAGTGAGCAGCCGTTATGAAATCTTCCACACCGATGGCGACTCGGCCCCGACGCTTTACACGCAAGGCTTGGTGGAGTTCCCAAACTGGATGACGGCCGATGAGGCGGGCGGCGTCTATTTCACTTTGCCTGAGACTGCGAACGGCGCGCGCGATCTTTACCACTTGGATCGAGACGGCGTCTTCGCCCGGAATACCACGGGCGGAGTGAATCCGACGAATGTCACCTACTCCGGCAGTGGGAACGTCATGTATTTTGCCGCGCACGACGCGACAAATGGCACCGAACTCTGGAGCGTGAGCACTTCTGCGCCCACTGCGGTGGTGAAGACCGACATCAACCCCGGCCTTAATGATGCCAATCCCGCCAAGATCACGCGCGCCGGCACGTTCACCTACTTCACCGCCAATGACGGCACCGCGCGAAAGCTTTACCGGCGCACGAACTCCTTTCTCGAGACGGTGCTCGAACAAGGGACCAACGCGCCCATCATCATGGACGACACGTCGGAGATCATGCCTGTCCAGCGGCTGGAGAGCCGGCCACTGGGTGATTTTGTCTATTTCACAGGGACTCCGCAGGGCGGCTCGGAAAAGCTGCTGTATCGCATCTTCGACAGCGCGTTTGATCAGACGGCGGTTCGCGTGCTGACCGAATCGGGAATCCCGGTGCGCAATGCCCGGAACTTGGCGAAGTTCGTGGCGCCAGGCCTCGGCGGCACGTATCGCCTTTTCTTTTCTTGCGATGGTGCCGGCACGGAGTTCAGCAATTCGAGCGCGACGGACAAGCGTTTCCAGCCACGCGGCTTTGAGCTTTGGTGCACGGAATTCGGCGTGCAGCCGGAATAGCCAGGATCGGAAGGTTTCAGCCGCAGCGCGGAAGGCGAACGTGTTCGCTCTTCCGCGCCACACTCTTTGCCGGGAATGCGCGTAATTTGCCGGGCGCGGAGTCGATAGAAAAGCGGACCAATGGACTGCAATCCCGCGCAAACCAAAGATCCCGATGACTGGCTGGAGGGGCGCTCGGAATTCTCCCGTCCGCTCTGCGCACAGTTGCGCGAGTGGATTTTCGGGTGGGAGCCGGACCTCACGGAGGCGATCAAGTGGAACATGCTTTGTTTCTCCGGTCGCAAGCTGGTTTGCGGTGTCAGCGGTTGCCAGCGGCACGTGAGCGTAAGCTTTTTCCGAGGCACGGAGCTGCTCGATCCGGCGGGGCTTTTCACGGGCGGGGAGGGGAATACGGCGATCCGCAGCGTGCGCCTGGTGGCCTTGGAAAAGCTGGATCGCCGGGCCTTGCAAGCGCTGCTCCACGCAGCAGTCGCGCTCGATTCGCAGCCCGATCTCCCTCCGCCGCCGAAGACGAAACGCGAGCCGTGGCCGATGCCGGATTTCTTCGCCGCCGAGCTGGCAAAGAAGACGAACGCACAGGCAGCGGCGGGCTTTGCGCAGCTATCGCCGAGCAGTCAGCGCGAATGGCTCGTCTGGCTTTCCACCGCAAAACGTGAGGAAACGCGCGCATCGCGGCTGGCACAGACGTTGAAAGCACTCATGACGGGTGCGAAGTGGATCGATCGCAAAAAGGCGTGAACTCGGGGTCGGCGCACGATCAGAACAGATCAGCCCCAAACGGGGCTCGGGAAGGAAGTTCCGGCTGGAAGCGAAGCGGAACCCGGGAGACTGCCGCACTTGCGGCCAGCCCTCGGAGAGGGCGACGGAAACGCTGCTTGCACCCACGCTTGCGTCGCCCCATTCGGGGCGGATTGGCATGCACGCTTCACGTCACTCCCGGTGATACGGCAAGCCGGCCTTGATCGTGTAAGCGCGGTAGAGCTGCTCCAGCAGGACCACCAGCGCGAGCTCGTGCTGGAGCGTGAGCCGGCTCAACGACCAGCGCCAATCTGCTGCGGCTCGCAAAGTGTCGGTGTGGCCGTCCGCACCGCCGATCAGCAGCGCGACACCTTTGTGACGCGCTTGTTCCCACGCATTGATCCGCTCCGCCAGCGCGCGGCTGGAGATTTCTTCGCCGCGCTCATCCAGCACGATGCGGAAATGGCCATCGCTTCGCTCCAGCAGGGCGGCGCTTTCCGCCTCGCGAACCGAGGCTTTGAGGTAGTCGATTTGCAACCCTGCGAAGGGCTGGATGCGCGTGGAATATTCGCCGATCCCGGCGCGGGTAAACGCGAGCCGCGGCTTGCCGATCGCGAGGATGCGCCAGCGCATGGGGCCTATCGTGGAGCGTCGGGCGTCGGGCGTGGAGCGTCGTTGCTGCGGCGCCGACCGGAGCCGCCGCGCCGACCGGAGCGTCCGCGCTTTTTGCCGGAAGCCTCGCCTTCTCCGCCAGGGGTTGAGGGCTTTGGGTCCGACGAGCCGGACCGCGCGCCGGAAGGCTGGCGGCGACGTTTGTCTGCGGCCGGGCGATGCCCGCCGGAAGCCCCGCGCTTCGCCTCCGGTGCGCCACGTTCGCTTCCACGTGTTTCCTGCGGGCCGCGTCCGCCGCGCTTTGTCTTGGGCGTTCCATGCTCGCTGCCTTTCGCATCCGAGGTGTTGCGCTCACCCGGCTTCCATTCCTCCGTGCCATGTTCGCTGCGGATCGCGGGTGGCACGTTGCGCTTGCTCTGGGTTGCTTCCTGAGCGCCAGGTCCGCGGCGCGTTTCGCCCGGTGTGCGCCGCCCGCCACGCCGGGCGTTCGGTGCGCCCTGCACGCTGCGTTTCGCTCCCTGCTCGCCGCGTCCGCCGCGGCTTGCATCTGGCGTCCCTTGGCCGTCGCGCTTTGCACCTCGCGCGCCGCGTCCACCGCGGCTCCGATCGCTTTGAGCAGGCTGCGGGGCTTGCGCAGGCCGCTGCTGCTTTCCGCCCGCTCCTCGCCCTGCGCCCCTCGCTCCCCGCTCCTCACTTCCCGCTCCACCCCCGCTCCCACCCGGCACCGGCACGAAGTCCATCTGGCGCTTGTAGGCATCGACGCGCGAGACGATCACCGGCAGCTCGTCGCCCGCGCGGAAGGCGCGCTGCGTGCGGCGGCCGATGAATGAGCGCCGCGTCGGATCGAAAACGTAGTAGTCCTCCGGCAGATCGGAAACGTGGATCAGGCCGCTCACCGAGACATCCGGCAGCTCGACGAAAAGCCCGTAGGTGCGAACCTCCACGATCACGGCGCGGAACTCATCCGGGCTGCGCGAGGTGAGCTGGCGCTGGAAAAACTCCATCTTCTTCAGCAGCGTGGAGTCCTTTTCCGCGTCGGACGAATTGCGTTCCGTCACCGAGATGTGCGCCGCCGTTTGCGCCAGCGAGCCGATGCTGGTCGGCGCGTCGGTTTGCCGCGGCTTTCCGTTTTCGCGTCCGCGAGAGTTCGGCGCCCGCACCACGATGCCCTCCAGCGAGCGATGCACCACGAGGTCCGCGTAGCGCCGGATCGGGCTGGTGAAATGCGTGTAATTCACCTTCGCGAGACCGTAGTGGCCGAGCGGCGTCACCGCATACGCGGCGCGTTTGAGGCTCTTGAGAAATTGCAGCTTCAGCGCGAACTCCTCGTTCGAGCCTTTGATTGCGGCGAGCAGCTTTTGCACTTCGGGCCGCAGCGTCAGGTCGCCCACGCGAAAGCCATGCGTCGCCGCCGTTTCGCGAAATTCCACGAGCTTCTCCGGGTCTGGATCTTCGTGGATGCGATACACCGCGGGCACCTGCCGGTTCTTCACTTCGCGCGCGACGACCTCATTTGCCACGAGCATGCACTCCTCGATGAGCTGGTGGGAGATGTCGTTTTCGACCCGCTCCAGTTTCACCGCGCGGCCTTCGTCATCGAGCCACACCTTCACCTCGGGAAAGTCGAGATCGAGCGATCCATCGGCGAAGCGATTGCGGCGCAGCAACGACGCGAGTTCCCATGCGGTGCGCACCGCCTCGGCCACGCGCGGATCGACCGGGACGTGCGGGCCTTCCGCGAGAGTCGCCTTGCCGCGCGCCTCCCGCGTCATCGCCGGCGGCAGCGGCGGCATCTCGCTCTTGCCCTGGAGAATGGCGAATGCCTGCCGGTAAGACAGACGCGCGGCGCTGCAGATCACGGTTTTCGCAAACCGCGCGGACTTGATCCGGCCCTCCTTCGTGAAATCGACGAACGCGGAAAACGTGAGCCGATCGACCTGCGGCTTTAGCGAGCAGATGCCATTGCTCAGGCGCTCGGGCAGCATAGGAATGACGCGGTCGGCGAGGTAGGTCGAGTTGCCGCGGCGGTTCGCTTCCTTGTCCAGCGCGGTGCCGAGCCGCACGTAGTGCGACACGTCCGCGATATGCACGCCGAGCCGCCAGCCGGTGAGTTCGCCGTTTCTGCCCGTGAGCCGATCTACGTTGACGGCGTCGTCGTAGTCCTTCGCGTCATCGGGATCGATGGTCACGATGAACTGTCCGCGCAGGTCCTCGCGCCGTTCCAGCTCCTGCGGATGGATCGTCTCGGAAATGCTCTCCGCCTCGCCCGTCACCGCTTCAGGAAACTCCACCGGCAGATTGTATTTCCGAATGATGGAAAGCATGTCCACGCCGGGCGCATGCGCGGGGCCGAGGATTTCGATGATTTCGCCGCGCGGCGATTCGCGCGCGTCGTCCCACGGATCGAGCCGCACCACGACTTTATCGCCCGCGCGCGGAATGCCCCCGAGCGGTGCTGGCTCCTCTGCTTCTTCGCCGCGCGGCAGCTTCTTGCGGCGGCTCGCAGGCGCTTCGGTCTGCGGCGGGCGGATGATGACATCGTGCGGAAAGCGCGAGTCATCGGGCACCACTCGCAGCACCTCGCGCGCGGTTTGCACGGTGCCGACGACGGTGTCGTTCACCCGCACAAGCACGCGCTCGATGCGCCCTTCGAGCGACTCGCCTTCGCGCCGCGGCTCGCGCCCTTTCTGCGCGATGCGAGCGACCACGGTGTCGCCATGCATCGCAGTTCCCATGTTTGCCGGAGCGATGAAAAGGTCGAGCTTGGCGCGGTCTTCGTTCACCACGTGGGCGCTGCCGCCGCGGTGAATTTCGAGCCGGCCGGTGACGAAGTTTTCCGCCGCCGGCATCGCGTAGCGGTCCTTCGGAAGGCGAACGATCTGCCCGCTCTGCTCCAGCTCGCGCAGTTCATCGCGGACGTGGCGTCGGTCATCCGCCGGAATGTGCAGCGCCTTGGAAAGATCGACCTTGTCGAGCGGCTGGTAGTCCGGCAGGCGCAGGAGGTCCAGGATGCGGTCGCGGAGCGTGCGGGAATCAGATTTGGGCATGCCGGAAAAGGGAGAGAAGTTAGGGAAGGCTGCGCACGCTGCGCAGAGGAAGGCTGGTCGCGCGATAATTTAAGCTCTGGGAAGAGGCGTGATCGTTCGGATTTTGAAGCGCAGCTCCGCGCTTGCGCTCCGTTTCGGCCACGGAAAGCACCCGTCGCTGTGCTCAGAATGGCCGGCTTCCGGCGGAGCGCTGGCGCGTGCCGGCCTTATTCAAACTGCTGGCGAAAGGCGGCGAATTCTTCCCGCAACTGCTGAAGCTCGGCTTTCAAGCTGGCGAGCTCCGCTTCCGCGGAATCAAGGCGCTGGGAGCTGGAGAGAAGGCGCACGCCTTCCTGCCCGGCGACATACGCGACTGCTGCCGTGGGAGACTCCAGCACTGGCTCGCCCGCGAGCAACTGCACGTAGCGGCGCTCCTTTTGTCCCGGCCGCGGTGGGAGCATGCGCACGAGGGGGTCGTCGCCTTTTGCCAGCTCGCTGAGCGCTCCTTCCACCTCCTCGATGCTCGCGAAAGCATGCATCCGCTCGCTGCGCTGGCGCAGCTCGCCGGGCGTCTGCGGACCGCGCAAAAGCAACGT
Organism: uncultured Chthoniobacteraceae bacterium; assembly: GCA_964235505.1. Taxonomy (GTDB): domain Bacteria; phylum Verrucomicrobiota; class Verrucomicrobiia; order Chthoniobacterales; family Chthoniobacteraceae; genus CAXSDZ01. The sequence goes on along the minus strand of CAXSDZ010000046.1, from coordinate 13,149 downwards.
GCAAAGGAGCGCGATCTCGCGGGTCGCGAACTCGTAGTGATCGGGAAGGTTGTGCCGGTATTTGCTCACCCGCGAGCCGGCGGCGTGGATCATCGTCGCGAGCTTCTTCTCGCGCAGACCGGCGATCCCATCGTCCACGGTGCGCTCCTCATAAGCCGCGACGGGATCGCGATTCGTGGATTGATTGCAGGCCGCGACGATGGTGTTGAGCGAGAGCGGATAATTTTCCGGCGTGACGCGCTCCTTTTCCAGAAGGCACCCGAGGATGCGTGTCTCCACGGGCGTGAGATCGAAATGGGGCATGGCGGGAAAGGGGACAGGAGACTGTGCTCAGCGCTCAGATGTTTGTGTCGCCGCAGCACACCACGCGCAGCGGTGACGTCGATGTTTTCGCCATCGCGGCCGCTGCAAATCGAAAGCGCGCCCGCATCAATTCATTCTCACGCGCAGCCTCAAAAACGTCTGCGGGCCAGCGCTCGTGGAGCGCCAGACGCTGCGGATCTTGCCACCCGCTTCGGGCGTTTCGCTTTGCAAGATGGCAGGCTGCCAGGTCACGAGGTCGCTGGCTTCCAGCGCGTCCACCGTCACGTCCTCCGCGGCCACGGACCGTGCGACGGAAAGCAGCAGATTGCCGTTCACGTCGCGCGTGGTCGTCATCTGCGGCACAGAGGCGGCGCTCGTGTCGCTGGTGCCGAGCGCGTATTCCACGAGCGCGGAAAATCCGTCGCCATCCGTGTCGGCGTTTGCGGCGCCGGCGAAGACCGTCGAGTCCGCTGCGCCGGGCGCGCCACCATCCGCCGCGCTCGCGCGCCAGCTCGCGGCGAGCGCGGGATTCGTCGCTGAGCCAAAGGGGCGCCGCAACACCAGCGTCGCGCCGTCACCGTCCGGGGAAGTGGGCCAGCCGGCGACGCTGCTGTCGCCGTAGGTGAAGGTCAGGATCACGGCTTCGGCGATGTCGTTGAGCGTCAGCGTTTCACCGCCATTATCCAGTGCGCCGGCAAAGACGCCGCCGATCGCCACGCCCGGGTAGGCGGCGGCAAACGCAGCGGCATCGCGCACCAGCACGACGCGCGCGCCAGGAGCCAGCGTTACATTTCCGAAGGTGAAATCGATGCCGGCGGTGAAGTGCGCGCCGTTCAAAGGAGCCGGCTGCGCGGAGACGTTCGTGATCTCCACAAACTCTGTGAGGTCGTCCGCGCCGGGCGGATTGTAGTTCAGCTCCGTGACCAGCAGCCGCTGCGGCGTCGGCGCAAAGTCGGCCTCCACCACCGGCGACCACTCGCCGCTCGCGCCGCGGACGCGGGCCTTCAGCGTGAGCGGTCCGCTCACCGCGACGGGCCCGGTATAGGCGGTTCCCTGCGGCGCGCCGCCGACGGCGCGCGGGTCCACACCTGTCGTCGTGTAGTAGATCGTGCTCCCCGCGGGGTTGGAATTTACCAGCGTGACTGCGCTGCCGGTGCCGACCGTCCCGCCCGCGGGCGACATCCCCGGCGCGACCGTCGCCGGCCACAGCCCCGCGGTGCGTGCCTGCTGGAGAAAGGTCGCGTCGCGATTCGCCCACGCATCCCAGTTGCCGTTGTTGAAGCCGCCGCCAAACACCGCGGCGATCAGCGGCTCCGCCTTGCCGCGCAACTCTGTCCAGCGGGCGTTCATCACCGTGCGCGACATCGCGCCGCCATTGAAGAAGTGCTTCTGCAGTCGGTCGGCAAAGAGCAGCCGGAACTCCGCGTTCTGGCACGCGCGACGGAAGACCTGCCGCACAATATTCCCGTCGCTGCCGATCGTGGGATTGCGTGCGCCATTTTCCGGCACGAGCGCATCGGTCTCGAAAACGTTGTGCGTGTTTGGCTGCCCGAAAAGCCCGAGCGCACCCTCGGCATCCCACATGGAAAAGCGCCACTTCGCGCCGGGCGCGCGCTCCCGGGCAAAGGTGAAGTTGTTGTTGTTGTCGATCCAGTCGCGCGTCGCTCCCCAGCCATTGATGATGTAGTAGTCGGCGATGTTCGACATGTCCCAGAGTGCGGCGCCGGCCTGGTAGTTCGCGGGAGCAGTGAAATCAGTGTTCGTGAAGAAGCTCTTCATCGTGTTGAAGGCGGTCGCATCGCCGTCCTCCCAATCGCCGATGTAGTTCACGTCCCACGCATTGCCGCTGCCGTAGAACTCCTGGAAGAACGAGCCGCGCGGGCGCTCGGTCGGATTGAAGTAGCTCTTGAACTGCCCATTCAGAAACAGGGTGGCGAGAAACCCCTGCGGCGCCGGAGCGCCCATGGCCGCGAAGCTGCGGCGCATCCACTCATCGACGATGAAAGGATTGGAGATGTCGTTCTTTCCCGCACGCAGCCGCAGCGTATCCCACTGTTTCACCTTGGAGGTTGGGATAAAGCCGGGCTGCTTGAGCCAGCCAATGCCGATGTCCGAGCGAAAGTGCAAGTTGATCTGCGGCTTGTTGACCCAGTTGCCAGTCCACTGGGTCGTTTCCACGTTTTGGAGCTGATACTGCGGGCGCGACCAAGGCGACCCAGCAAAGCGCACACCGATGTTGGTGCGCTCCACGAGGACGTTATTAGGATTCACGATCTCCATCGCAGCGGGCCGCTCAAAGGCCTCGCCGTGCATGATCGCGAAATTGTAGTCGAGCCGCGCATCGTTTGGCACCCACGAGCCGGAGTTCCAGTTGCCGCCGCTCTGCGCGAAGGCGCCATTGCCATTGTAAAAAGTTTCCGCTCCCGGCCCCGCCATGAAAAACGCCGGGACGGTGGTGAGCCGCGCGTCGATGCCGGTCACATAAGTGCGCGTGCGCACTTCGCTCGGCAACCGGCCCGGAGCAAACGCGCGCGCCCTCAGCGTGGTGCCGCCGGGCGGCTGTGCGGTATTCGGCGGCAGCGTATCGGGCGGGGAAAGGAAGCGCCCGTCGATCACCGAAATCCCGGTAGGCAGGCCGGGTCCGCTCCAGCCGACCGCGCAGTTGTCTCCGCCACCGCCTTCGCTTTGCAGCGCCTCGATGTAGTATTTCTGCCCAGCGACGAGCGGGATCACCACCGAGCGTTGCGTGGCAATTTTCGCCCAATCGCGCGGCCCAGCCCAGTTGCCTACGATGGAGGCGATGCGCCGCTTGTTGGTCGGCGTCGCGTCGGTGCTCAGCCAGAGTTCGCCGTCGTCATCCGTCGCGAGGTAAAACTCGTAGTTGCCCGTCGCTGGCGGATGCACGAAGCCGCGCACGCGGTGCGTGTAGTAGTCGCTGATGCCGGTCGGAGTCTCAAAAAGCGTGATGAGCTGGGAAGCAGTCGGCGTCGCGTTTGCAGGCAGATTCGGCGGTGTGACAACCGTGCCCGCGCCCCACTGAAACATCTCGCGCAGGATGAGGCCGGTGCCCGGCCCGGTCGTGGGGCGCGTGATCGGATTGAATGGGCCGGTGTATGCCGAGCCGTTCGTGCTCGTCGGCTCCGAGCCATCGATCGTGTAGCGGATGGTCGCGCCGGGCGTGAGGGTCGAAAGCGTCACCGTCGGCGGGGTCGGGTGGAAGCCGGTGGGCTGGTCGAAATCGACCTCTGCCGTCCGCGCGTTCACTGTGCCCGGCACGTTCTCCGCGCCGGGGGTGCCGCGATCGAGGAAGCGCGGCTGGCCGCTGCCGGGATCGATGCCCCACGTGTGAAAAACGTCCTGTTCCGGCATGCCGTCCATTTCGGAGCGGAGCGCGCCCGTGCCATCGTGCAGGGCGAGGTATTCGCCGCTGGAAGAGATCGAAAAGTTCGTGTGCAGCAGCGCGCCTGGCGCCGGTGCGCGGACATCGCGGCCGCTGCACGCCACGACCAGGAAGCCTCCCGCGGGAAGGGTGGTGCCGGCTGGAAAGACCCACTTGGCCGGCGTGCCGCGGCTATCGGTCAGAGCCCAGCCACCGATGTCGGCGGAGGCGGCGCCGGTGTTCTTCAGCTCGAGCCAGTCGAGAAATTCCGGCGCGATGACTCCCGCAGCATCTGGCGCGAACGCTCCGATTTCCGAGGTCGCCACGAGAAAGCGCCACGGCGAGCCCGGCGCCACAAAAGGCAGCGGGGCGCCGCCGCTCGTGCCGGAAAAACGCACATCGAGCAGCAGGTCGGAATTGCTGGAGCCGGCGTTGTGAAGCTGCGCGGAAAGGACGTTGCGCCCGGGTCGCAGCAGGTTTTTCGGAACGGGGATGGAGACGATCGCCGCCGGATTGTTTCCGCCATTATCCCGGCTCGCCGCATGCGAAGTAGCAATCTGGTTGTAAGGCACCAGCGTGCCTGCCGCACCGGCGAGGTTTGCCCGCGAGAGCTCATAGCCATTCAGATAAAGCACGTAGCCATCGTCCCAATCGACGGTGAGTGACGTGGCGGTCAGCGCTTCGTATTCGGCGGCGGTGAGATTGAACTCACGGCGCAGATAGACGGCTGTCGCGACGTTCTGCATCGCGATCAGGTTCGTGCCGATCTGCGGGCCGTAATCCGCCGCGGTGTCGAAACCGAACCCGCCCGGACCGGAGCTCCACGTTCCATCCGCGTAGGGGAGCTGCGTCCAGTTCGGACCGAGCGTCAGCGGAGCCGTGAAGTCGGTGCCATCGTAAAGCCCGCCGGCGGGTTCCTGCGTGCCGGCGAACCAGCGCCACGCATCGCCGGGCAGCACGAGATTTGTCGGCGTGGCACCGGCGAGCCGCAGCGTCGCGGAGCAAAAAAGGCGGCTGTCGGCGAGGTTGGAATTATGCACCTGGATCGCGAGCACATTTGCCCCGGTTCGCAGCAGCCCGCTGGCAGAGCCAAGCGCGAACGTCTCAGCGGCGCCGGCCGCTTTCACGTTGAATGCAGGCTGATGGTGCCACGCAAAGCTGCCCGCCGCGCCGGTGTTGCGCCGCGCGATCTCCACGCCGTTCAGATACGCCACGAAGCCGTCGTCGTAATCGAGGAGCAGCTCCAGACTCTGCGCGCTCGCGGCCTGCGCGGCGCTCAGCGAAAACTCGCGGCGCAGATACAGCACCGGCGTTTTGTTTTGCACCGCGGTCTGCACGTTCGTGGCCTGCGTGTAGCCAAAGCCGATCGGCCCCGCGCCGCTCCCCCACCACGATGGAATCGCAAAAGCCAGCTCATGCCACGCTGGCAGCGCGCCCAGCTTCGGCGGCGCGCCCACCGGATGTTGCAGGAGCCGCTCCGACTGCACCGCGCTGACCTCATTGATCACCACCTCTCCGCGCGCACCCACAGCGAGCAGGGCGGTGAGCAGAATTGCGAAGGTCGTGCGGCGAACAAAAGATGGGGGGATCATACGGGAGGGGAATCGGGCGCTACGGTGCGACGCGATGGCCATCGGCGCAAGGGCGGGGCGTCAGGAAGGAGTCTCTCGCCGACGAGCAAATCGTGCGGGAAATGCAGGCGTGGCTTTCCTCTTGGCGATGCGCAAGCGCGGGTGTCCAGTCCACTCTTGATGAATGAGACGCCCCTGCGCATCCGCCAGCCGCTCCCCTCTGCTCGCGCCTTGTGGGCCATCCTGTGGCGAGCGGTGGTGCTGATGCCGGTGATGGCTTTTTGGATGGCGGTGCAAATGGGGATGCTACCCGCGTCAGCGGTTCTACTGATGAACGCGCTTCTCTTCGCGTGGTGCGGTTCATGGACGCTCGCCACGCTAAATCTTGCTGGCTCCGCACTTCTGGCCGCTGCTGTCTGGCAGTGGTTCCGGCGTGCCGCAAAGTCGCCGCCCTCATCCAGCCGCAACGACGGCGGCTATCTCTTGTGAGCCGGAAACCCGCTTACTTGCTGGCTTCCACGCACACCGCTTCCTTCGTCGAGCGCGCGAAGATGCGGCCATTCGCCAGCACGGGCGTGGTCCAGCATTTGCCGTCGAGCACGTCGGCGCGGGCGATTTCTTTGTAGCTGCCCGGGTCGGCGGCGATCAGCACCAGCTCGCCTTTGTCGGAAAGCGCGAGCAGTTGATCGCCGGCCAGGAGCACCTGGCCGGGGCCGAAGCCTTCCTTGTCCCACTTCCCCGTGCCCGTCGCGATATCGACGCACTTCACGGGTCCGCCGCCGTATTCCTTGAACTGAAACATGCCGTAAAGATGCCCGTCCTTCACGACCGGCGTGCTCCAGTGGTTTGCGAGCGGCTTGTCGCCGCGCACGCGGTAGAGTTCCGTCGCCGTCCACTTGCCTGCGGCATTCGCCACCTTCACCGCGCCAGCTCCCACGCCATAGCCGGCGGAGCAATACACGATGTCGTTCCAGACCACCGGCGACGCGGCGGTGGAGACATTGAAGCGATACGCGTAGCGCCACAGCTCCTTGCCGCTTTTCGGCTCCACGGCGAGCAGTCCGCTCTGGAGGAAAAAGATGATCTGGCGCTGGCCCGCAATGGTCGCCGGGACGGGCGTGGCGTGGGTGATCTTTTCGTCGAACGCCTTCCAAACCACCGCGCCATCCTTCGGATTGATGGCGAGGAGCGATTCGCCCTGCCCGCCACCACCCACAAAGATGAGGCCGCCATCGAGCAGCGGCGACGCGGCATTCTGCCACTGGATGTTGCGGCCGTTGTGCTCCTTCACGAGGTCGCGCGTCCAGAGCACCTTGCCCGTCGGCGCGTCGAAGGCGCGCAGCGCGAGCTGCGAGGAAAGCGCGATCACGGTGTTGCCGACGATCGCCGGCGTGGAGCGCGGACCGTCACCACCTTTGTTGTCGTTCGTGCCGGAATCTCCACCGCCGTCATATTTCGCGACGTTGAGTGGCGCGATCCAGAGTTCCTTGCCGGTGTTCGCGTCGAGGGCGATCAGCGCTTCCTGCTTCGCGCCTTCCACCTCTTTAAGCGCGAGCGTGAACGCCTTTCCGCCGCCGACGGCAAAGGAGGAAAAGCCACCTTCGCTCGGCGCCTTCCAGACCTGCGTCGGCGCGCCGCCAGTCCAGGGCTTCATGATCTTTTCTGCGGAAGTGCCGTTGCCCAGGAGTCCGCGGTATTGCGGCCAATCTGCGGCAGCAGCGACGGAAGTGAGAAGGGCGAGCGGGAGGAGCGTGCGGGCGAGGATCATGGCAGACGTTGGTAGGTGAATCGAAAGGGGAATGTCAAAGGTGCGGGAGGAAGTGGCCCGTTGCCCGTGGTCAAAAGTCAGTGGCGCGGGTGTGGCAGTCTGAGCACTGAGCACCGAGCACTGCGACTGCTTACTTCCCCTCCGCCTCCACCCGCAAATCATCGAAGCGGATCGGCGTGCCGGCATACGGACTGCCCCAGATGCCAGCGCGACCGGCAGGCGGGGCTTGCGGCGTTTCCAAAGCGATTTCTTGCGGTCCACCGGAGCCACGGGCGCGGCCTTCGATCACCCAGCCTGCGCCCGCTTTTCGCGCGGCGAGGGAAAGCGTCATCCACGCGCCGGATTCCCACACCAGCGGCGCGCTCACCTGCACCTCGTCGCCCTTGGAAATCTCCAGCGCCTTTTTCGCAGGATTGGCCCGCAAATGATACCCGCTCACCCCACCGATGCTGATGCCAAAGGTCGGGAGCTTGCGTCCCTGTTTCGTCCCGGCAAATCGCGCGCTCGCGATCTGTGCTCCCTCCTGTGCTGGTCCGAAAAGCAGCCCGAACGTATCCAGCGGCGAGCCGGGCAGTTCGAGAAACTTGTTGCTGCTTTCCTCCGCCACTTTGAAGTCGCCCGCGAGGATCGTGACACCTGCCGGAGCACTGCCAGGAGCAGCCGCTTCGAAGTCATTCTGGAAGACTGCGCCATCCGCTCCAAGCGCTGCCCCGGACAGGACGTGTGCCAGCAGCAATGCGCAAGCGGCGAGAGGAAAAGCGGAAAAGACACGCATGGCGTTTAGGCTTAAGCCAGCCGACGCCTCGGAACCAAGGGAAGAAAAGAGCCTCCGGCGTGGGAAGAGAAATCCTCCACGCGCCGCACGCAAATCTCCGCCACCGTTCACCGCTCAACCGCGCGCCGACGACGCAGACCGAGCAGCGTTCCGCCAGCCAGCGCCAGAAGGCCACTCGCGGGTTCCGGGATTGCGCGCAGCGCCACGTCGTTGCCCCCGGCGAAGCTCCCGCCCGCCGAATCCGCCGTGTAGCTGATCTCGAACTGCTGCCCGCCCGCGGCCAGCAGCGCGCCTTGCGCAAAGGTGCCGCTCACGGCGTCAGTGCCGTCATTTAGGATCACGAAAAACAGGTCGCTGGCGCCTGGCTGAAAGCCGTTCAACAGCGAGCCTTCGAGCTGCGCGCCATTGAGTGTCACGGTGCCGGTGACGCTGAGTTGATCGTATCCCGTGGTGCTGTTCCCGCCCGCTGTCGCGCCGCCCAGATTGAGTTGCAGCTTTGCCGTCCCACCCGCGAAGAGAAGGTCTTTTGTCCCAAAGACGCTCGCATTCCCCGCCACATCGCCCGGCGCGAGCACGCTGCCAGCCTCCACCCGGACCGCTCCGACCGTGCCTTTGCCGCCGAGGGTCGCGCCGTTGCGCACGTGGGTCATGAAGCTCGCCGCCGTGGAGCCATTCACGAGCAGCGTCCCATCCTGCACGTGGGTCGCGCCGGTGTAGGTATTCGCGCCGGTCAGCTCCAGCGTTCCCGCACCGGTTTTGACCAGATCATTCACCAGCACGCCGGAAAGCACGCCGCTGATGCGCGCCCCGTCGGTGGCGGAGGCGAGGTTGTCTTCCACGCGGATTTCACGGGCGTTGTAGTTGATGACGATTGAGGTGGAAGTCAGCGACAGATTGTCCGACCACGTCACGCGGCTGTTCGCCGTCGCGCTGTTTAAGAGCAGCGCGTGGCCGGACTTCAAAAACGCGTCCGCCTCCCACACGAGGTCCGTCGGCCCGGAGGCGCCAAGATCGATCGTCGCATCGCCGCCGCTCGCCGCAAAGCCGCCGCTGCCGCGATCTTCATCAATGCCCGTCGCGGTGGTCGTGTCAAAGCCGCTCCAGTTCACTTGACTCGCCCCGACTCCGAGGCCGCGCGAAAAAGTGCCGCCGCCCTGCACTTCCAGGATGCCGCCGCGCAGCCGCAGCTCGCCCGAGGGGAGCGCGCTCGCCGCGGCGCGCACCGTGCCGCCGTTGATCACCGTCAGCGCCGAGCTGCCCACGGAGTTGCTGATGTTTGTGAGCGCCAGCACGCCCGCGCCGGATTTCACCAGCGCCCCGCTGCCATTCAGCGGGGCAGCGATTTCCAGCGTCGCCTGCTTCACGGAGACAAAGCGCGTGGCCGTCGCCGCGAGGGTGAAGTTGCCCGTGCCGCCGATGGTGTAATCCGTCGCGCCACCCAGCACGACGCCCTTGGCGTTGAAAGAGCTGCCCGCATTCAGCGTGAGCGCCTGGCCGGTGGCAGTTGGAGCGAGCTTCAGCGAAGAAAGCGAAAACGCCGTCGCGGCACCCACCGCGCCATCACCAGCGAGCAGCGCATTGGTCGCCGCGTTGCCGGAGCCGACGGGGAACGCCAGAGTCGTGACCGCCTTCACCCCATTCGTCACATCGTAAGTGGCGAAGTCAGAGCCATTCACCGTCGCCCAGCCCGTGTCGGTCGAGCCGGTGTTGGTGCCCGTGAGCAGACCCGCATTCAGCGGCACGGCGAAGCCGGAAAACAAGATGCGCGGCTGGCTGCCGGGAGAGCCGAGCGCGAGCGGCGCGCCGGCACCGTTGTTCGCCGTGAAGTCCACGGTCGCAAACTGCCGGACGGTCGCATTGTCGCGCGAATACGACTGGATCGTCAGCACCGTCGGCGCAGCGGCAGCCTGGTGCGTCACGTTCAGGGTGAGAGCGCCGGAGCGGGGTTTGCTGATGCCCGACCCGCTCACCGAACCCAACTGGAGGCGGCCAATCGTTTCGGTCGAGCCAGCCGCATTGCCGACCAGCGAAAACGTGCCGCCGCCGATCGTGTCGAGTCCGGTGCTCGTCGCGGTGCCGTCGCGCAGGCGATTGTTGTTGTTGGCCAGGGTGTTATCCACCTGCATCGTGCCGCCGTTGAGCGTGATCGAGCCTTTGATCGCCGTCCCGGCGTTGGTGCCGGTCAGTGTGCCAGCTCCCGCGAGGGCGAGCGTCGCCCCGCGGCTGATGAAGATGTCCTTGGAGATTTCCGGCGTGCCCGTGAGCGTTTGCACCGCGGAGCCGCGCACGATGAAATTTCCCCCGTCATCGGCAATACCGGTCGCCGTGTTGCGAATGATCCCTCCAAAGGAGCCGCTTTCCAGCGTGGTGAGGACGATATCGACGCTCGCAAAAGTGCTTGATCCGGCATTGGCCCGCGCTTCCACCAAGCCCGCGCTGCCGATGAGAGTGCCGGTCCGCAGCGAGGAAACCTCCCCCAGATTCAGCAGCGTGGTGAGCGATGCCGTCGGCGCTTCCAGCGACACCGTATTTGCCCGGAGCGCCGTGGAGGCCGTGTCGGCGTTGTTGTTGAAGCGGATCGTGCCGCCGCGGATCGTGAGCCGCCCCGTCCACAGGTTCGGCGAGACTGCGCCCGTGCCCGCGCTGCCAAAGCGGAACACGCTCGTTCCTTCCTTCACCACCTCGAAGCCGCCGAGCAGCGCGCCATTCAGCGTCACCTGCCCGGTGCCGTTGCCGGTCAGCGTGAGGGCGGAAGCAGCGGATTGGATCGGGATATTGAAAGTCACGGGGCCGGTCCCATTCTGCGCGATCTGCGGCGCCGTGCCCCCGAAGCGCAGGAGATTGCCCGCCGTGGAGTTGATGATGTGCGCCGGGCGCGTCGGGTCGTTGCCGCTGTTCGCCGACTGGAGCGTGATGCGGTTCAGGAGAAAAGGCGCGCTGATGCCGATGTCATCCGTGGCGGTGTAAGCCGTGGAAATTCCCGGGGCGGGCGCGCCGACATCGCCGGCGAAGACCAGCTCATCCGTCGTGTCCGCGCCCGTCGGCGCCACTCCTCCGGCCCATTTCGTGGCGTCGCTCCACGTCCCTGTCGTGCTCGCCCACATAAAGGTGCCGGCCACGGCAGAAGACGCACCCGCAGCGAGGAGCAGAGCGATGGAGGCGGCGAGGGGAGTGTGTCGGCGGAGGGAGGGGGAGAAGAACATAAGGGGCTCGGAAAAAGTTATTTTCATCTATCGCGAGTTCCCGGGCTTGTCCAGTGAGAGGCAGGGCTTTTTCGAGCAGATCCGCCGTGCAATCGGGAGCTCCCACTGCCCGTGTTCCCATCGCCGCCAGAGAGTTTTGAAGTTTCACCCGCCTGCGCATACTCTTGCCCGATGCCCGCTCGAAAGAAGACCGAACTCGACTGCCCCATCTGCGGAAAGCTGGCCGACTTTTTCGTCGATCCGCTTGGTCCGTTTTGCTCCGCGCGCTGCAAGATGATCGATCTCGGCGGCTGGCTCGGAGAAGACTACAAAATCTCGGAGCCGCTGCGCCCGGAGCACTTCGCGCAGTTTGAAGACCTCGCCGAGCACCCGAACCCGGACAAGCCGGAGGAACACGAAGCGCTGTGAAAAGCGCGTCCCGCCGATCGGATCGCGACACGCGGGCTGAGCTCTAAACAGCCTCGTCACTCCGGTGCCGCCGCCGCATTCTTCTGGCATGCCGCCCCCGGTCGCCTCCCCTTCCGCTCGCGCGCGGCGCACCCGCGTCTGGTTCGTCACGCTGCTGGCGCTCCTCGTCGTGGGAATCGCCGCGGCTTGGTGGCAAAGCAGGCGAACTCTGCGGGCGGCCAGCGTTTCCGTGCAACCTGCGTCAGCGTCGGCGCGCGGGAACTCAGCCCTCGTAAACGAGCAGGGTCCGAACAACCCGCTCGCCGCGCGCTGGAAAGACGAGCCCGCTCCGCCGCTGCCCTCGGGCAACAACGCCGCCGACCTCTACAAGAACGCCTTCGCGCTGTTCAACCAACTCACGACGGAGGAAAAGGAGATCTTTCGCAGTAAAAAGGAACTGAATGCTGAGGACGCCGCGACCCTGTTCGCGAAGATTCAGCCGATTTTGGAACTGCTCCGCCGCGCGCGGGAAATGCCGGAATGCGACTGGGGAACGGGACCATTCGGGTTGAACACGCCGACGCCGCAGGTGACCGCCGCCATGCGTTTAACCCATGTGGTCCGGTGGGGGGCCGAGCATCAGTTTTCCACGGAGCCCGATGCGGCGATCGACGACCTTCTCGCGATTTCTCACCTCGGGCGACACATCTCCGGCGCACTGATCGGTTTGCTCGCGGAAAGATCAATCGATGGGATATCTGCTGCCACGCTGCGCACGCACCTTTCCAGTCTTCCTGAATCCGCGTTGGACCGCGTTTCCGAGCTGCTGGAACTTCGCCGGGCAGTGGGCTCGATCACTCAGGCTTTCGAGATGGAAGCGGCGTTCATCCATAGTGCCGTGAAGTTCATGAGCGGCCCCGAAGGCAATCTGGAAAAGCAGGCCGACCAAATAGTTTCCATGCTGCCCGACCCGAGTGCTGAAGGGCCGCTGAGACGCATGGTCAACGATCCCGTGGCACTTGCTGCGGAAGAGGACTTCATGGTTGGAATTCACAAGCAAAGCGGCGCCGCGATGCTGTGGCCGGAAGTCCGCTTCGAAGGCTGGTGGAAGTCGGTTGAGGCGAGCATGGAAGGCAATCGGCATCCTTTGGCGGAACTGATTCTGCCGGCGCTGAAAGAGGCCTACATTGTCGTGCAAAATGGGCGAATCCAAACCGAGATGCTCGCGGCGGCTGTCGCGGTCATGCGGAATGGCCCGGAAGCCCTCGCCGCCTTCCGCGATCCGGCTACGGAGAAGCCGTTCACCCTCGTCGAAAAGCCCGGTGGCTTCGAGCTCCAAAGCACCTTCATCGCCCGTAAAAAGCCGGTCACGATGTTCTTCCCCAGCTCGGCTCCCGCACTGGCCGATCCCTAGAAAGCATTGGCGCTGCGCGAGTTCCGCGCGTCTGTTTCACGCGGAAACGTCAACCCCCTTCAAGACTCCCGGCATGAAAAGCTTCGGAACGTTCGCACTTCTCACCTTTTTGGCGGCGCTCGCCTTTGCCCCGCCTGCCCGCGCCGCGCTGCTGCTCGATCCCGCGGGCGGCACGATCCTCTGGGGCGACGACGCGGATTACGACGACGAGGAAATGGACGGCCGCGCCATCGGCTTTGGCTTTTCCTTCTTCGGCGATGACCCGGTCACGGAGCTGGCGGTGAGCACCAATGGCAACCTCAACTTCGCGGCGGATGCCAGCTACACGAATGAGCTCAGCCCGACGGAA
>CAXSDZ010000045.1:22509-24597 GCA_964235505.1 uncultured Chthoniobacteraceae bacterium | reverse complement strand
TCCAAAGCTGTCATCCTGAGCGAAGCGACGGGGCGCGCGAGTGTTGCTTTGTGCAGGGCGTCATTCCCCGGCGCGAAGTCGAAGGACCTCCAACATCCTCCGGGGCTCTGATTCGGCGCGCAGGAGAAGTTCCCAATCTCTGTTCGACCTCAACAGTGAAGTCTTTGCTGGCCTCCCTCTCACCACCTCCAAAGTCCCGCAGAATATTGGAGTCCCTTCGACTCCGCTTCACTCGCTCGAAGCTCCCTCCGCTGCGCTCAGGATGACAGCTTCCAACAAATCGCTGTTGCCCGGATATGTCCGCCCCCCACTCCACCAAGCGCGCTCCGCCGCCTCCCTTGCGACCTCGCCGGCCCCGGCGAACGTTCCCGCGTTCATGAACTCCAAAGCCGCATCTCTTGCCACTGCCATGTCTGCCGGAAGCACCGCGGGCGCGCTCACCCCCTGCGCGGGATTCCTTCCGCAGCGGTGGCCGGTCGATCCGCGTGGAAAGCTTCTGCCCGAGCGCTGCGGGCCTGCATCCCGCGATCCTCGTGCTGCACGGCGCGGGCGGCGTCCTGGCGGGGAATGCCTATGTCCATCAGCTCGCCACGGCCTTCGCTGCCGTGGGCTACGCCACGTTTCTCGTGCATTACTTCGATCGCACCGGCAGCACGTGGGCGAGCGAGGAAGCCATCCATGCGAACTTCGAGACGTGGCTCGCGACGGTTTCCGATGCCGTTTCATTCGTCGTCGCGCAGCCCGGCATCGACCCCTCGCGCATTGCGACCCTTGGATTCTCGCTCGGCGCGTATCTCGCCGTCGCGCATGCGGCGCGCGATCCGCGCGTGGGGGCCGTGGTGGAGATTTCCGGCGGCATCGACCCGAGCTACGCGAAGCAGATCGCACGCATGCCGCCGACCCTCATCCTGCACGGCGAAGCCGACACGCGCGTGCGGGTGGAGCGGGCGCGAGAGCTCGAGCAGCTCCTGCAAACGCTCGGCGCCCCGCACGAGGTGAAGGTCTATCCCGGCGAAGGGCACGTCCTGTCTCCCAGGTCGGCCATGGATGCCTTCATGCGCGGAATGACTTTCCTGAAGCAGCATCTTGCCGAGCCGCAGCCCGCGGCTCCGTAGCCACGCAGGCTTCACCGCTGCCTTCGCTTTGCTCAACCGCAGTTCTCCACGTCGCCCACGCTCCGCGCTTTCGGCAACTGTGCCCGACAAACTGCTTGGAAGGCTGCTCAAAGATTGCGCGTCCCGCGCTACCGCAGCGCGTCCAAAAGCCGATCGCGCTCCGCGCTCGCAGGCTGCGCGGCGAGCGCCCGGGAAAGATTCTCGCGTGCTCTCGGTGTGAGCTTTTCCACCGTTTTCGGATCGATCGCGGCGCGGCCGGTGGCGCTCCCCGCGCGGTCCAGCAAGCTGTCCGCCAGCGCTCGCAACCAGAGCGGATTGCCGGATTTCTCCATTTCACCCGCGGCAAACTCCACCGCTTCGAGGGGCTTCTTATCGAGCCACACGGACACCGCCGAGTGCATCGCATCGCTGCGGACGATCGGGTCTTCAAACGTGGTCGCCAAGGCCGCTGCCTCCGCCGGCTTGTCATAACCGCTGCGCCAGATCGTGCTCACGGCGCTGTTCGAGCGTGACCGCTCGCCGGGGAGGCTGCGGCGGATCTCCTCCGCGAGCGCGGGATTGCTCTTCGTCAAGGTGCGCGCGAGGCCGGCGCGGGTTTGCAGCCGCAGCGTGTCGCCTTCGAGCGTCTCGGAGAGCTGCAGCGCGCGCTGCGGATCTTTGTCGGCGATGCGGACAAGCGCCAACAGCATCAGCCCCGGCCACTTCGTGCGGTCGGGCGACGCTGCCATCAGCGCAAACGCCCGCTCCGGCTGGTTGAAAGAGGCAGCCTGTAGCACGCTCGTCAGCATCGGGGCAGCGCTGAGCGTGCGCCCGTCGCCCGTCGTGATAGCTTCCGCGCCACTGGTGAAAAAGCGGAACGCTTCCTCCGGCTCACGGCCCGCCCATACATGGAGGACCATCGGGAGAAGCTCCGCCCGATTCTCCGCGAATGCCCGGAGCGCTCGCTTGGGATCTTTCCCCGCCCATTTCTGCG
>CAXSDZ010000045.1:21180-22499 GCA_964235505.1 uncultured Chthoniobacteraceae bacterium | reverse complement strand
GCGAGCAGGAAGGTGAACTCCTGCGTAAGGTGCGTCGGCACGGAGCTCAGGGAGGCGAAGGCGGACTCGGGATCTTCCTCGACCTGCGTGTCGAAAGCCCGGGTGATCCAGCGCCGGCGCAACCGCGGGTCCGTGAGCTCATCCGCGAGCCGCAGCGCCACGCCGAAGTTGCCGCCCGTGGCGCGAGCAATCGCACTGTCGAGCGTCGCGTCGTCCACGAGTCCCGCTGCGCCGGAAGCGATGAGATGATTCTGACAGGCAATTGGGTCCGCGAGCATCCAAGCATCCGTCGCTTCGCGCAGGCTCTGCCACGCCGACGCGCCGAAGCGGCCATGCACGCGCACCCGGCGGAGGAGTTCATCGATCCGCGGCTGATAGAAAGTCGCTGCCGTGCGCTGCTCCGGCGGTGTTGCGCTCGCCGCCGTCCACGCAGACGACGCCTCGTCGTCGAAAGGCGCGAAGTTCACGACCAGTTTTGCCCAGGCGAGCGCGACGGCGAGGCCCGCGACGATGCCGAGCAGCGCAGCCAGCCAGTGGCGGGTGAAAAGATGCAGCGCGCGCGAGCTCATCGTCCTGGTGTCTTTGCGGTGTCGGGCGCGAGTCCCAGCAGCGCGCGGAGCATTGGCAGTTCCTCCGGCGGAAAGCCGGCGCCCGGCAGGATGCCTGCCACCTGCGCGGGATCGACATCGCGCCACACCTGCAGCACGGAGCGCGCGGCCTGCAGGCGCAGCTTCGGGTCGGCGATGCCAGCCGCGTTCGCGAGCGCGCTTTCGGGATCGTCGCGGGAGCAGGCGACGAGCTCGCGCGTGGCGCGGTCGCGCCCGGCGCCGGCGGGTTGCTCCGCGAGCCAGTCGGCGGCAGCGGCTGGGTCGAGCTCCGCCCATTGCCTCGTGAAAGTGGGGAGGATACCGTCCCGCATTTCTCCCGCCGGCAGACGCTCTACCACGGCTGCTCCTCGCGCGCTGTCGCGGCTGGTTGCCGCACGCACCACGCGATCGAAGACCGGTGCCAGTGCATCCGGTTCGGAAACGTTGTCGAGGAGTCCCCACGCCATGGCCTCCGCACTCTCCAGATCGGCGTTTGCGATGCTGCCGCGCACCAGAGGCTCGGCTATGCGCGCTTGCAGCTTAGGATCACCCGCCGCCTGTTCCAACCACCTCCGCCCCACATCTTGCATCCCGTCGTAACTCGGAGAAGTCCAGTTGCCGAACGCAACATCGAGCGCCCCCTTTTGGTTCCTTTCAGGAACCTTTTCCAGCAGTGCAAAGGCGCTTTCGTCACTCAGTGCAACTGCCGCCTGCAGTTGGCGCCTGTTGATG
>CAXSDZ010000045.1:0-21170 GCA_964235505.1 uncultured Chthoniobacteraceae bacterium | reverse complement strand
ACGGCGCTCGCCCTGGTGCGCCACCGCCACGCGGTGCGCGCTCGCTGGCGCCTGTTGATGCTGTCCTGCATCTCCGACTGCATGTCCTGGGGAAGGTGATCCAACCAGGGTTGCAGGCTGTCGAGCTGCTCCAGCGGCGTCTGCCACGCGATTTGGTTCAAGCGCCCGAGATCTGGCGGAACTGAGGCGGAACGCTTTTCCAGATAGTAGCGGTAGGCGGATGCGCTCGGATTTCCACTCGTGAAATCCATTGGGATCGACTGATCCAAAAGCTTCGCCTGCGCCGCCGCATCCATGCCTTCCAGCCAGGCATCCATCTGCCCGAAGTCGCTCGTCGTCATGAGCCCCTTGGCTACCGCATTCGCAGCACTTGGTGGCAAATCTCCCGGTGCGAATGCGGCGGCGAACTTCGACATCTCGCGCGGATCAGCAGCCGCGAGTGATCGCACGAAGCTCCCGAGGAATTCATCCCGTGCTTTCTCCTGCATGCCGGCGGCAAGCTGCCGCGCCTGGTCGAAGGAAATCCCGCTGTCCGCTGCGATCTGCGCGACCTGTTCCGGCCATAGCGGGCCAAAGGTCGCGAGCTGGCGCCGCAGCTCGTCCGGTTGCGCGACGGCGAGCAGCCGAGCGCCTTCCGTGCAGAGGCGCATCTCCAGGTCGCCGCGTTTGAAGTCTTCCATTTGCTTAGCAAAAAGCAGCGCGTCGGCAATCGCGGGCGCGCGGTGCGCCCACACGCGCACGATCATCGCGCGCACATCGTCGCGCAGCTTTTCATCCGCCTGTGGGAATGCCTGCGCTGCGAGCGCGAGCGCGGAGGCGAGGTCGCTCTGCGGCGAGGTGGGATGCTGGAAGTCGAGCCACGTTTCGAGCAGCGCGACAGCATCGGCGGGTTGCGCCTGCCGCATGATCGCGACGATCTCAGCCGAGGAGATGTCGCGCGCTTCCAAGGCTCCAGCCAGCGCTGCCGCGACCAGACGGCGGAGTGCGCCAGACTCAATTCCAGCATGCCGGAGGAGCGCAGTGAGTTCCGTGATCAAAGCGGCCGGTGCCGACGCTTTTGCGAGCACCGCAGCGGCTTGGCGGAGCAGCAGCGCCGCGTTGGGATTTCCCCGCCAAAATGCGGTGTCCTGCGCGCCCAGCAGTCCGCGGAGATCGGCTGCGGAAAGCTGCTGCACGATTAGCCGGCACTCTTCGCCGGTGAGCAACGCAGTGGCGAGGAGGCTCGCAAAGCGCCCGCCTGCCACGGGTTCACCGTGGGAAGTCGCGGCCGGCGAGCACGTGCCCGAGCCGAAGCCGCTCGCACTGATCCACGTCAGCGCGAGCGTCCCCGCGCCCGTGGCGCCAGCGGCCAAAGCAAACGAGAGCGCGGCCTGCGCAGAGAGCTTGGGGAGGAAGCGCACGGCTCGCAGTTCAACAAATTTCTCCCGTGTGGCAATGTGCGCGTGGCGGTGAAAATGCGCCGGTGTCGCGAGCTGTGGGAGGCAGCACGTTCTCTGCGCAGGTTGCGCTGCCGCTATAGCCGCGCTGCTTGCACGGTGGCGTCCGCCGGCAGCCAGAGCACGGCGCGCGCGCCGGGGCGATCCGGGCGGTTGGTGAGCGAGGCTTCGCCGCGGTGGAGCTCGGCGGCTTCGCGCACGAAGCAAAGGCCGAGGCCGGAGCTTTTGCGGCCGGTGGCGGGGTGCTGCAGCGAGTAGAAGCGGTCGAAGACGCGGCCCAGCGCGTAGTCGGGAATGCCGGGGCCTTCGTCCTCCACGATCACCTCCGCCCAGCCGGGCGCGAGCGCGGCGAGCGTGATGCGGACCGCGCCGCCCACGGGCGAAAAGCCGATGGCGTTTTGCAGCAGATTTGCCAGCGCCATTTCCAGCAGAAAAGCCTCGCCGCGCACCACCGACTGCACTTCCGCACGCAGCTCCAGCGTGATGCCGCGCGCGTCCGCGGCGGGCTGCATCTCGGCGCAGACTTTTGCCGCGAGCTCGGCCAGCGCGACGGGCTCGGTGGTTTCGAGCTGCTTCCGGCTTTCGATCGCGGAAAGCGCGAGCAGGCGGTCGATCTGGTTTTGCAAGCGCTGCGTTTCGGCCTGGATGTTCGCGAGGAATTTCGCGCGCCGCTCCGGCGGCAGCGGCTCGCCGAGGAGCTCGGCCGCGCCGCGGATCGCGGCGAGCGGGCTCTTCATTTCGTGCGTCAGCGTTTGCACGTAAGTCTCCACGTATTTGCGCCCTTCCAGCGCGTCGCGCATTTCCTCAAAGGCGCGGCCGAGCCCCAGCACTTCCGGCGCGCCTCGCCGCGGCGGAGTGGCGCGCTCGCCGCGCGCGACGGCACGAGCGTAGCCGGCGAGCTGGCGGATCGGGCGGGAAAAGACGCTCGTGACGCCGATCGCTCCGAGCACCACCACGAGGAAAAACGTGAGCCCGAGCCACCAGATTTGTTCCCGCGTGCCCTGGATGAATTCGAGCATAGATCGCTGAGGCTTCGAGATGCTAAGGACGCCCACGATCTCGCCGCCGCGCCGGATGGGGGCGGCGACGTAAAGCATCGCGGTCATGGAAACACGCGGGTCGGCGCGGGTGGCGCGCGCGCCGTAGCCGCCGAGGAGCGTGAGCGCCACGTCGCGTTGCGCGCGAAAGTTCTGCCCTTCCGCGCGTCCGCCATCCGAGTCGAAAAGCACGATGCCGGCGCGGTCGGTGACGTAGGCGTGGAGGATCACCGCAGTCTTGGTGACGTTGTAAATCTGCGCCTCAAACTTCCGCTCGCGCGCCGCCGCAAAGGCTTCGCGGATCGTGGCGAGATCGAATGCGCCGCTCGCATTGATGTGCTGCTCGACGATCGCGGCGAGCACATGCGCGGCATCGATCATCGGCTCTTCCGCCGCTTCCAGATATTGCCGCTGCACGCGCTGGGCAAGGTGCGCGAGGAGAAAGACGAGCGCCGCCGAGAGTGTGAGCAGGAAGCCGACGAGGATGCGGGTGGTGGTGGAAAAGCGGTGCGTCAAAACCGCGCGCGCGGCCCTTCGCCAAGGCTTCATTTCTCCGGGCGCCCTCACTTTTCAGCTCCCGGCAAACCTGCCTCCCGCAGCGAATAGCCGAAACCCCGGTGCGTCTCGATCGGGTTTTCGGCGGGGCGGATTTCCTTCAATCGCGCGCGCAGACTTTTGATGTGCGCATCCACGGTGCGCTCCAGCGCGGCGCCGGGATCCTCCCACGCGAGGTCCATGAGCTGCGCGCGCGAATAGACGCGGCCCGGCTTCCCGCAAAGCGCGCGCAGCAACCGGAACTCGGTGGAGGAAAGCCCAAGCGGCGTGCCGTGGAAGAAGATCTGTGCGTGTTCTTCATCCACGCGAAAGACGCCGTTGCTCGCGTGCGTCGCGCTTTCAGCGGGAGCCGCGGCGGCTTGCGATTGCTGCTGAAAGCGCCGCAGCACCGCCTTCACCCGCGCGCCGAGTTCGCGAGGGCTGAAGGGCTTCACCACGTAGTCGTCGCCGCCGAGTTCCAAGCCGACGACGCGGTCGATCTCCGATGCGCGCGCGGTGAGGAAGATGATCGGCACGTTCGACGTTTTGCGGATCTCGCGGCAGACATCGAAGCCCTGCGTATCCGGCAGACCGACATCGAGCACGACCAGTGCAAACGCACTTTCACGCAGCAGACGCAGCGCTTCGCCGCCCGTCCCGCAGCCGTGCGGCTCGAAGCCTTCCGTTTCCAGCGAGTAGAGCAGGTTGTCGAGGATCGAAGGCTCGTCATCGACGACGAGGATGCGGGGCTTCATGGGGAAGATCGTGAAGCGCGGAGAGTAGAGCGTGCAGCGTCTGGTGTGCGAGCGTTTGCCATGCGCTCCACGCCTCGCGCGCAACGCTGAACGAACTCACGCGCGGGTAAATGCCCTTCCCCAATCCACCCGTGCGGTGAACGCCATGAGCAGCGCGAGCGTGACGATCGCGCCGGCGGTGATTGTGATGCCCGTCAGTCCTTCAAAGAAGAACGAGTAAGAAAACAGGACCATGTAGGCGAACTGCGCGGCGAGCGAGATGCTGGCAAAGCGCGCTCCCGCCGCGCGCCAGAGGTAGCCATTCACCAGCGTGAGCGAGACCGCGGCGGCGATGAGGAACGACGCGGTGAGTGGCAGCAGATCGACCAGATAGGCGAAGAGGAGCTGAAAGGCGAAGCAGCCCGCCGCGAGGAAAAAGAAGTTCATCGGGTGCAGGCTCACACGGTCGCGGACGGCGACGATCACGAGCACCGCGAAGAAGAACAGCAGTGAGACAGGCGCAAAGAAAGTCATGCGGCCGGCGACCTCGCCGGGGTTGCGGACACTAGGCATATCCATCGCCACCGCGTTCGCGCCGATCACGTCGGTGTAGTCCCAGCGCAGGGTCCAGCCGGTGCCTTCGCGTTCGCGGGAAGTGGGCGACTCGGCGTTGGCGGGAATGTTGATGTCGAGGAAATCAGTCGTCATCGCGAGGTGCAGATTCTGCACGCGCTTCGCTTTGCCAAAGGCGTAGCTCCAACCATTCGTGCCGGCGGCGTGATACGTCACGGTGAGCGGCACCTGCGCGCCAGCGGCAAGCGTGAGCGACTCGCGGATCTGCCCATCGACCGGCGCCTTGTCGGTGAGCTTGTCGCCGAACTGGAGCGAGAAGCGATCGTAGCGCGCGTCCTGCGCCGGGAAGCGGAAAGTGACGTAGATTGTCTGCGCAATCTGCGTCGGATTTTTCACCACGTAGCTGCCCGTGAAGTCGGCGAAGTAGGTGCGATACCAGAGCAAGCCTTTGCGCTTTGGCTCATACACGAGCGCCACGCGGATGTCGCTGCTGAGCGGCTGGATTTCGCGCCGCGCGAGGCCGCTGGTGGGCGCTTCGTAGAAAAGCACGGGGTGCTCCTGCACGAGCGGCGGTCCCCAATTTTGCGCGACCTCGGAGGAAAGCCGCGAGTCGCTGGAGCGCGAGCGCAGGCTCACCGCGCCGCCGAGGATGAACCACGCGACGGCGGTGCAGACGATGATGAAGCCGATGGCGAAAAGGCGTTTGATGGTCATTGGGAAGGTTGAGTGGTAAGGGTTGAAGGTTGAGTGGGCGGCAATGGGGATCGGTTACTTTTCGAGCGAGCGGCGTTGGTAGAAGATCTCGACGACAGGTCGCTCGCCGCGGCACAGATCCTTGCGCAGCGTGATGAGCGAGCCGTCGCGTTCGGTGCCCGCAGCGTCCGTGGGTGCGGGCACTGCGGAGAGGTTTCCGGCTACGGCCGTCGTCTCGAAAACGCTCGGGATTGCGACGGTCCAGTCCAGCCGCTCGATGAAGAGCGCGGTGCGCGGGAGCTCCAGCGCGAGTTGGCCGGAGACGGGGTCGAAGGGCGCAATCTTGGCCGCATAAACGAGCGTGATGGTTGTCGGCTCTTTTGCGTTCGCGACAGGCGCGGGGAGCTGGAGCTCGATGGCGCCGGGGCGCTGAAGCGGACGCGCTGGTTTGCCCGCCACGTGGCACGTTAGGATTTCCACGCCAGTCGGAAGTTCGAGCTGCCAGGCGAGCGGTGCCTGGTGGCGGATGCTGTATTGCGCGGTCGTTTGCGTGGATCCATCGGCCACGGTGCGGAGGTGGCACTTCGCCTCTGTTACCATCGCCTCAGCCGTGGCGATGGCAGGGAGCCAGTGCGCCTCCAGCGTGAGCTGCGGTCCCGCTTCCGCCGTGAGAAACGCCGCGCCGCCTATTGCCTCGCGCATCCATTGCGGCAGGCGCTGCGCGGCGACTGCGGACTTCACTTCCGGGCCGCGAAGCTCCAGACCTTCCGCGGGGATGATCGCCCACAGGTTGCGCGCTGCTTCCGCACTGTCGGCGATGCGCGGGCCTTCCAGCCTCCACTGCGCGGCGAGTGGCGACTGCGGCACGGCGTAGGAAACGGTGAGCTGGCGGTCCAGCAGGTCGGGCGTTTTCCAGCGGACGCGGAGAAGGCGGGTGCCGTCTTCCGCGCGCCCGATGCTCCAGTCTGCAAGGTCATCGCCTGCTGCGGTGATGGACGCCGCACCCGCTGGCAGCGTGAGCTCCATCGCGATGCCGGAGCCATTCTCGGCGCGAGCAAAGACGCGGCTCTGGATCGCGAGGCGACCCTCCGCTTCCCGCGCCAGGAGCTGTGCCTCCACCCGCCAGCGGCTCGGCTGCACTGGAGCGTCGATGCGTGCCGCGGCTAGCTGCACCGCGACGGCGCCGGCGTTGCTCGCGAGGGAGAAAAGCGCGGTGCCATCCTTCACCTCGGCGGCGGGTTTTCCATTCACGCGCACTTCCATCCCAGCGGGAATGCTGGAGACGAGCAGGCGTTTTTCGGTGGCGCTCGGCAGCGTCCATTGCAGCCCTTCCACGCTGCGGCTGAGAGCACTCGTGCCGCTCCCTGCCATGTGCAGCGTGGCGCGTGTTTTTCCGGGTTTGCGGGCGAGCAGCGCGTAGCCGTCCTTTGCCCAAACCACCGGCAGCTCGCCGGCTTCCGCGCTGCTCAGCGTCGTGTCGCCGCCGAGCAGCGGGATGCTTTGCCAGTCATCGCGGAGCGCATGGATGTCGAAGGTCGCATCGAGCGTGCTGGCGGCTTCGCCGAGCTGCAGATGGCACTCCGCAGAATCGATGATCCAGCCGACGGGCGGCTCGGGCTCCGGCTTCGGCGCGTGGTCTTTTGCAGCTTTCCCGGCTTCCCACAGCGCGCGCAGCTCGGAGTAGGGAATGGTAACGAAGGCGCGGCCAAGCTCGGCGCTGGAGGGCTCATCCAGTGCGGCTGATTTTGGCAGGTCAGCGGCGAAGGTGGAAGCGCAGAGGCAAAGGACCGGGAGGGTGAGTGCGAAGCGGAAGGGCGTCGGTGATGTCATGAGCCAGACGCTGGCGCACGCCTGTGAAGCGCGTGCGAAGGGCGCATGAATTCATCATGAAGAAGAGGTGAAGCAGACGGCTGCGACGACGGGCGAATGCTGAACGTCGAAAGGAAGCGCTCCTGCCATAGCCGCGACTGGATTTTGCCCTGAGTCGGAATCTGGAAGCTAGGAAGCCAGGATGGAATAACCCCATCCTAGCTTCCTGGTTTCCAGATGAAGACGCGCCCGCTGCCCGGCTTGGCTTGACACAAACACGCCCGAGTCCGAGAGTCCCCGCCGTGAACCCTTCGTTCGCGGTCCCCGCAGCCGGCAGCCCGGCGGCACTTTCCCCGGCCTTTTTCCAAGCTCTCGCGCCCGTCGCGCGCTGACCACTTTTCGGGGCTCCAGCGCCCCGGAATGAAGCCTCCTCTGGCACGAGGAGTCTTCTGCCCGCTCACCGGCATCCCGCCGGTCGGGCATGTCTCGCTGGACACCAAAACACCAAAACCAATGACTACCTCACTCATCATCTGGGCGCTTGTCGCCCTTGCCCTGGTCGTGCTGGCCATGTGCCTGCCGCGACTGCTCGGCGTCATCTACATCCCGCACACGCGCCTCGGCCTCATCGAGAAGCTCTGGAGCTCGCGCGGTTCGCTCGCAGAAGGCCGCATCATCGCGCTCAGCGGCGAGGCCGGCATCCAGGCGCGGCTGCTGCGCGGAGGCATGCACTTCGGGCTCTTCCCGTGGCAATACCGCATCCACAAGGTGCCGCTTGTGACGGTGGCGGAAGGCCGCATCGGCTATGTGTATGCGCGTGGCGGTTCGCCGCTGGAGGCGACGCAAACACTCGGCGCGACGATCGCATGCAATCACTTCCAGGATGCCGAGCTTTTCCTTGCGAACGGCGGCCAGCGCGGACGCCAGCGCGCGATCCTGCGCGAGGGCGTGTATGCCATCAACACGGCGCTCTTCGTCGTGCTCACCGAGACGCAGATCTACTCGCTCGATGAAAATCCCGCCTACGCGCAGTGGCAGCGCGAGCTGTCGGAACTTGATGCGTATCGCCCGGTCGTCATCGGATCGGGCGTGGATGCGGAAGGCCACCCGATCGACCTGATCGGCGTCGTCTCCGTGCATGATGGGCCGACGATTCCCGCCGGCGAAATCATCGCGCCGGCCATCGCGGCGGATCACAACTACTTTCAGGACGCCGAGACATTCCTCGCGAATGGCGGCTGCCGCGGACGCCAGCTCCAGGTGCTCACGGACGGCACGTTCTTCATCAATCGCTGGTTCGCGACGATGGAGCTTTCGCAGAAAACACTCATCCCGATCGGTTACGTCGGCGTCGTCGTTTCCTACTACGGCGCGACCGGTCTCGACACCACGGGCGCGAACTTCCGCTACGGCGAGCAGGTGAACTCGGGCGAGAAGGGCGTGTGGAAGCACGCGCTCACGCCGGGCAAATACGCGCTGAATCCGTATGCGGTGAAAATCGAGCACGTGCCGACGGTGAACTTCGTCCTGCGCTGGATCACCGGGCAGACGGAAAATCACCGCTACGACGACCAGCTCTCGACCATCGAGATCATCACCACGGACGGCTATGAGCCGCTGCTGCCGCTCTCGCTCGTGCTGCACATCGACTACCAAAAAGCTCCGTCCGTCGTGCAGCGCTTCGGCGACGTGAAGCGGCTCATCACGCAGACGCTCGACCCGATCCTCACCGCGTATTTCCGCGACGTGGCGCAAAGTGCGACGATGCTGGAGCTGCTCACGCATCGCGAAGAAATCCAGAAACGCGCGACGGTCGAGCTCGGGCGCCGGTTTCAGGACTTCGACATCAACTGCGTGGCGGTCCTCATCGGCCGCCCGGAGAGCAAGACGCTCGATGCGGCAAATGATCCGATCGAGAAGCTCTTCGACCAACTCCGCACACGCCGTCTCGCGGAAGAACAGCGCGAGACTTACGCGAAACAGCAGGAAGCCGTGACGCATCTGCGGACGCTGGAAGAAGCCCGCGCTGTCGCCGGAAAACAGGCGGAGCTGACGCAGTCAAAAGTGGAAATCGAAGTCGCCACCAACCGCGCCGAAGCGCAGCTCGCCGAGGCGCACCGCATGGCGAAACGCGAGATCGCAATCGCCGAAGGCCGCGCGCAGGCGCAGAAGCTGGAAGGTGAAGGCGAGGCCGCAAAGATCACGCAGGTTGGTATGGCCGAGGCCACGGTCTTCCTGCAAAAGATCAAGGCCTACGGCGACCCGCGCCTCTTCGCCCTGCGCGACCTCGCGGAGCGCTTCGCGAATTCCAAACAACCGCTCGTGCCGGAGCGCGTGTTCATCAATGGCGGTGATGGCGAGGGGCAGACGAGCGTGCTGCAAACATTGCTCGGCATGCTCGTCGCGGAAAAAGCCGGGCTGCAAATTACCGAGCCCGCCCACGTGGAAGGGCTGGAGAAGATCGCCAAGGAAGGCGCTCGGGTGACGGCGGCGGGCCTCGAGAAAACCGCAGCCACTGTCGGGTAATCCACCTGCTCAATCATAACCCTCCGCCGCATCTCGCGGCGGAGGGTTTCTCGTTTCAGGACGTCACTCTGCGGTGATCTTGATCGTGTGCGTCACTGGCACAAACGCAGTCTTGATCGCCGCAGCGAGCGGAGCGCGTTTGGCTTCGGTCGCCTGCACGACCGCCTCGCGGTCGGGCTTCCCCTCGGCATCGCGCAGAGCGAAAAGCTCGCGCATCTCGGGATCCTTTACTTCCTCCAGCGTCTTCCACTTTCCGCTAAGCAGCTCGTGGAAGATTTGTTTGATCTGCTTCGTCTCGTAAGACTGCTTCGCCGAGACCGCGGCTTCGACTTTCCCAAACGTCTCGGAGAACGGATTGACGGCAAAATCCGCAGCGAGGTTGATGCCCCTTCCAAGCGCCTCGGCGGAGTAGCTGCGCGTTTCATTGCCCCACGTCACTTTGTAGCTCGCCGCCTTGCCGCCCTTCGCCACGAGCACGAAGCGATTCAGGTCTTCATTGAAAGGGACCAGCGCCATGCCGGCGCGGATGTTGTTGTCCTGCGCGGGATCTCCGGCAGGCGCGCAGTATGGGTAGCGATGGCTCTCGATCTTCAGCTCGTTGTCTTCAAATCCGAAGACCTTATGGCCGGCGGATGCGGTCGCTTCGTTCGTGCCCAAGTCGATGCTGATCGTCCCAATGTCGCCACTCACGCCCATCGCTTTCAGGAACGCGTAAGCCATCACGGTTTGCCCCGCCCAGCCGGGATGCACGCCGTCTTTTCCTTCGACGCAAAAGTCCGGGCCATGCTGCTGCCGCGCGGCGAATCCGGCGGTGAACATCGGCCAGAAAACATCGGCAAATGCCGCCTTCTTTTGCCCCGCGATCTCGATGTCGATGTTGCGGAGCTGGCAAAGGTTGAGGTTCAAATCCTCTACCGTTCCGGTCGCAGTTTTCACCCAGCTCGGCATCTTGCCGACGCAGCCTGGCGAGCCGAGCACCACGCGCGCTCCGGCCTGCTGAAACGCATCCACGATCGCGCTCTGGTTTGCGCGATACCACTGCCCGTTCGCCTCATCGTAAGGGCGGTAGCGGTGATCGTTCATGCCGTAGCACGTCGTCGCGATCGTCGGCGAAAAGCGCAGGCAATCGTCCTTCATCCGCCGCAGAAATCCTTCCGCCGTTTCGCCGCTCCAGCCGTATTGCCGCGCCGTGATTTCCAGCTCCGGCACGCAAACGGTGAGATACGTCTCCATCATCCGCGAATACAGCTTCTGCTCCGTGATCGAGTCGCCGACGATCGCGAGGCGGTCGCCGGTTTTCAGCAGCAGCCCAGATGGCGCGGGTGTCGGACGAGGATCAAACTTCGCGAAGAAGGGGTCGGCGGGTTTGGTCGTCGGAGCCCGGTCGGCAAAGGCGGAAAGGCTCGCGAAGCTGAGGCCAAGGAAGATGAGAAAGGAACGTCGGCGCATGGTGGAAAATGGGGAGTCGGCTGAATACAGTGAGCTGTCTTCTTTGGGTGACGGCGGGCGGAAACGGAAGCGTTTTGTCCACGGTGCCCGCCCGCGCCATTCCCGTGCGAACCGTGCTCGCACGCTATGCGCGACTCGCGGCAGGATGCCTCCTTTCAACAAACCCGCATGACTCCCGAACAACGTATAGCTGAGCTCGATCTCACCCTGCCGCCCGCCCCAAAACCGATGGGCGTTTACAAGCCCCTCGTGGTTGTGGATCGCATGGCCTACGTCTCCGGCCACGGCCCTTTGCGCGCGGATAAGACGCTCATCACGGGCGTCGTCGGGCGCGAGCTTTCGCTGGAGGATGGGCACGCCGCGGCGCGGCAGGTGGGGCTCGGGATCGTGGCCACGCTGCGGGCGCAGCTCGGCTCACTGGATCGGGTGCGGCGCGTGGTGAAGCTGCTCGGCATGGTGCAGTCCGACCCGGAGTTTCTGGAGCACCCAAAAGTTATCAACGGCTGCAGCGAGCTCTTCGCGGAAATCTGGGGTGCGGACGATGGGGTCGGGGCGCGCAGCGCAGTCGGGATGGTCGCGCTGCCCGGGGGCATCGCGGTGGAAATCGAGGCGATCTTCGAACTTCATCCCGAGCTGTGAACGAGCCCTGGTTTGCGATCGGAAACGAAGCGGAGATCGCTTCGCCCGCGCTGCTCCTTTTCCGTGAGCGAGTAGAGGGAAACCTCCGCCGCATGCTCGCCATCGCAGGCGGGCCGGAGCGGCTGCGTCCGCACGTGAAGACGCACAAGCTCGCCCCAATCGTCGCCATGCAGCTCGCGCTCGGGATTACCAAATACAAGTGCGCCACGATCGCGGAAGCGGAGATGACGGCGGCGGCAGGAGCGCCGGATGTGCTGCTGGCATTTCCGCCGGTCGGTCCGACGGCGGAGCGGCTCGTGGAATTGCAGCGCCGGTTTGCCGGGACGCAGTTTTCGACCGTGGCGGATTCGGAGGAAACCATTCGCGCGCTGGGCGCGGCGGCGGAGCGCGCGGGCTTTCCGCTCGATGTGCTCCTCGACCTCGACTGCGGCATGGGTCGCACTGGCATCGCGCCGCGACAGGAGGCGGTGCGGCTTTATCGGCTCATCGCGGAAACGCGCGGCCTGCGGACAGGCGGCCTCCACGCCTATGACGGGCACATGGACGAGCCGGATGTCGCCGCGCGCACCGCGCAGTGCGATGCGGCGTTTGCGCCCGTGCTCACGCTGTGGAAAAGCCTCGCCTCGCTCCGGATCCCAGTGCCGCGCCTCGTCGCGGGAGGCACGCCGACTTTCGCCATCCACGCCCGGCACGCGGACCGCGAGCTGAGTCCCGGCACGTGCGTGCTGTGGGATTTCGGCTACGGCGACAAGTTCGTCGATCTGCCGTTTGAGCCTGCCGCAGTGCTGCTCACGCGCGTCATTTCAAAGCCCGGCGCGGACCGGCTTTGCCTCGACCTCGGGCACAAAGCGGTGGCCTCCGAAAGCCCGCATCCGCGCGTGCGGCTGCTGGAGCTTCCCGATGCTGTGCCGGTGATGCATAGCGAAGAGCATCTCGTGGTGGAGATGCCGCGCGCGGGCGAGTTCCGGGTGGGTGATTGCCTGCATGGAATCCCGCGCCACATCTGCCCCACGGTGGCGCTGCACAGCGAGGCGTGGATCGTGGAGCAGGGGATCGCGCGCGAGTGCTGGCCGATCACGGCGCGGGCGCGGCGGATTTCGGTTTGAAGCAAAGTGGAGCGTTCAGCGGCAGAGCGTTTGTGCCGCGTGGGAGCGTGTTGGCGGTCGCCATCTCGTCGTGAGTCGCGCAGCCGTGAGTCGCGCAGCGACGGCAAGAGAATAGCCCAGCACTTCTGTGCTGGGTGCCCAAATCGAGAGGGCGCGAGTCGCGCAGCGACGAAAGAAACGCCGCGCCGTGAATCTCTTTCGTCGCTCCGCGACTCGCGCTCTTGCATACAAAGACCCAGCACTGAAGTGCTGGGCTATTCTCTTGCCGTCGCTGCGCGACTCATTTCGCCTTCCCACGCTCCCCCCGATTCCCATGCGCTTCTTCGACGCCCACCTCGATCTTGCGATGAATGCGATCGAGTGGAACCGCGATCTCACGCAGCCGGTTCCAGAGCTGCGTCGGCGCGAGCAGGGGATGCGCGACAAGCCGGATCGCGGTCGCGGCACAGTGGCACTGCCGGAGATGCGACACGGCGGCGTCGGGCTTTGCGTGGCGACGCTGCTCGCGCGGGTGGAGCACAACGCCTACTCGCCGATCGCGGGCTGGCGCTCGCAGGCGCAGGCGTGGGCGATGACGCAGGGCCAGCGCGCGTGGTATCGCACGATGGAGGAACTCGGCGAGATGGCACCGATCCGTGACCGTGCGGAGCTGGAGGCGCATCTCGCGCGGTGGCGTCCGCGTTCCGCAGAATCTTCGTCTCTTTCTTCATCCTCATCCTTTTCCGCCGGATCACCCGCTAGCGGAGAAAAGGATGAGGATGAAGAAAGAGACGAAGAGCAGCGGGAGCAGCGGGAGCGGCTGCCGATCGGCTGCATCCTCTCGCTCGAAGGCGCCGACTCGCTCCTTTCCCCGCAGCATCTTGAACGCGCGTTTGCGGATGGCTTGCGCGCGATCGGCCCGGCGCACTACGGCCCGGGTGTGTATGCCTTTGGCACGGACTCCGACGGCGCACTGCCTGAGCGCGGACGCGAGCTCTTGCGCGAAGCCGAAAAGCTCGGGCTGATCCTCGATGCGACGCACCTCTGCGATCCGTGCTTTTGGGAAGCGCTCGATCTTTTCCGCGGCCCGGTCTGGGCGAGCCACCAAAACTGCCGCGCGCTGGCGCCGCACGTGCGGCAGTTCAGCGATGAGCAGTTGCGCGAGCTGATCGCCCGCGGCGCGGTCATCGGCTGCGCGCTGGATGCGTGGATGCTGGTGCCCGGCTGGGAGCGTGGGAAGACGACGCCACAAGGGAGCGGCGTGCGGCTAGAGCATTTCGTCGATCACCTCGATCACATCTGCCAGCTCGCGGGAAATGCGCGGCACGCCGGCATCGGCAGCGACCTCGACGGCTGCTTCGGCACGGAGCAAACGCCGCAGGATCTCGACACGATCGCGGACCTGCAAAAGCTCCCCGCGCTGCTCGCGGCGCGCGGCTTTTCCGCGGCGGAAATCGAGGGGATTTGCTGCGCCGAGCCTGGAAATGAGCCGTCGCACGGCCTGCCGTTTTTTGCTCGCCGCGCGCCGCTGTCTCCACCAGCGTCGCGTCGTCGCTCGGCATTGTGATGGAGTCGTCTGCTTCCAGCAAATCCTCATCTGGTGAGACGCGGCGGCGCTCCGGGGCAATTGCGGGCGTCGTCCTCGTGGGGGTCGCCGTGTCGATCGCGCTCTTCCTTTTTGCGCAGCACCGAGAGCAGGAGCGCATCCGGCTCGCCTTTCTGAATCGTGCCGGTGCGTTGCAGGCCGTCTTTTCCGAGCGGCTACATCGCTACACGGAACTGCTGCTCACCCTGCGCTCCTTTTTCATGCATTCGGAGGAGGTGACCCGCGCGGAATTCCGCAGCGTGGTGCTCGATCAAGTCGCGCGCACGCCGGGCATCCAGGCCCTGGAGTGGGTGCCGCGCGTTTCCGCCGCGGAGCGTGCCGCCTGCGAGGAGCGCGCGCGGGTGGAAGGGCTCGCGGGCTTTGAGGTCAAGGATCGCACGGAGGATGGGAGCTTCGTGCGCGCGGCGGAGCGGACGGAATATCTGCCGCTGCTCTTCGTGGAGCCGCAGCCCGGCAATGCCAGCGTGCTCGGCTACGACGTGGCGCTGGCGCGCACGCGCGGGGCTCTGGCGGAGGCGCGCGACACGGGTGAAGTCCGCGGCTCGCCGCCGCTGGTGCTCGCGCAGGAGACGATGGGCCAGCTCGGCTGGGTGCTCGCCTGCGCGGTGCCGCGCGGGGCTGACGTGACGAAATCCGACGGCGATCCGCGCGGCTACGTGCAAGGCGTTTTCCGGCTGCCGGACATGCTCGGCGCGGTGTGGACAGGGCGCGCCGAGACTTGCGTGGATATCCTCGTGGTGGATGAAACGCCTGATGCGGCGCACCGCATCCTGCACGTTCACTCTTCGCGGCCACTCGCCGCGGGCGAGCGGAGTCCGACGGAAGCGGAAGTCCGGCGATCGCTGCACGAGGTGGTGGAAGTCTCGGCCGCCGGGCGGCGCTGGGCGCTGCTCATGCGGCCGTCGCCGCACTGGCTCGCGGCGCAGACCTCCGCGATGCCCTACGAGCTCGGCCTCGGCGGGCTGCTCATGACCGCGCTGCTCACGTGCTTTCTCCGCAGTCTCGCCGGCCAGACCGCGGCGGTGCAGGGGCTCGTGACGGAACGAACGGCCGAGCTCGAGGAAAGCCGCCGCTCGCTCACGATGGCGCTGGAAGCCGCGCGGATGGGCACTTGGGAGCACGATCTCGCCTCGGGCAGCGTCCGCTGGTCTCCCAATCTGGAGCCGCTTTTCGGTCTCGATCCGGGTGGCTTCGGGGGAACGCTGGATGGCTATCTCGCGTGCATCCATCCGGCGGATCGCGAGCGGGTCCGCACGGGCATCGCGGATGCCGTGGCGCAGTGCCGCGCGCACCACTTCGAGTTTCGCATCGTGTGGCCGGACGGCACGGTGCGCTGGATGTTCACGGACGGCCACGTCTTTTGCGATGAGGCCGGGCAGCCCCGCAAAACACGGGGCGTGGCGCGGGACATCACCGACCGGATGCAGGCGCGGGAAAAAGCGGCGCGGCTGGAGGAGCAACTGCGCACTTCCCAAAAGATGGAGGCGATCGGACTGCTCGCGGGCGGCATCGCGCACGATTTCAACAACCTGCTCCACATCATCCACGGCTTTGCCGGGCTGGCGCTGATGGAGGAGGTGAGCGCACCGGTGCGCGACAGCCTGGAGCAGATCACGGAAGCGGCCGACCGCGCCGCAAAGCTCACCGGGCAACTGCTCGTGCTCGGTCGCAGCGAGCCGGGCCGGCGCGCAAACCTCGACCTGAGCCAGGTTGTGCAGGACTTGCTCCAGATGCTCGCTCGCGTGCTCGGAAGCCACATCGCCATCGACTTCCAGCCGGGTGCGCAGCCGTGCCCGGTGCATGGCGACAAAAGCCAGCTCGAGCAGGTGCTGCTGAATCTCTGCCTGAACGCGCGCGATGCCATGGCCGCAGGCGGGCGGCTGCGGATCACGCTGCGCGAGCTCGCGGCGGATGAAGCGCTGCGCGGACGGCATCCGCAGGCGTGCACGGCCAGCCAGGTGCAGCTCACCGTGGCGGATACTGGCTGCGGCATGGACCCCGCGACGCTCGCGCGCATTTACGAGCCGTTCTTTACCACCAAAGCACCAGGCCGCGGCACCGGGCTCGGCCTCGCGGTGGTGTATTCCATCGTGGGCCAGCACGGCGGCACGATCGATGCCGAGAGCCAGCCGGGCGAAGGCACGACCTTCACCATCTACCTCCCAGCGGCGGAGAAATCCGCGGCGGCGCTCTCGCCGGTTGCGCCGGAAGAAACGGCTGCCGCGCGCGGCAGCGAGACGCTGCTGCTGGTGGAGGATGAGGCCATCGTGCGCACCCTGGCCCAGCGCATCCTCGAAGGTGCGGGCTACGCGGTGCTGACGGCGAGCGATGGCGCGGAAGGGTGCGAGGTTTTCAAAGCCCATGCGGATCGGATCGCGCTCGTGATCCTCGATGTGCTGATGCCGCGGATGGGCGGGCGCGAAGCCGCCGAGCAACTCCGCTCCTGCGCGCCCGTGCCGATCCTCTTTTGCTCGGGCTACACCGCGGGCGCGCTGCCCGCGGTGCGCGAAAGCAGCGCTCCGACGCGGTTCCTCACGAAGCCCTACACCGCCGACGCGCTGCTGGCGCAAGTGCGCGAGCTGCTCGACGGGGTGCATGCTGCTGCTGCGGGCGAAGCGTGACGCGCCCTCCGCCGCATTCGCACTTGGCACCGGGCGCGGCGCTCGGAAGACTCCGCGGCTTCAAAAAAATATGAGATTTGCCAATCAAGTCGCCATCGTCACCGGCGCGGGCCGCGGCATCGGCCACGCCATCGCCCTGCGGCTCGCGGGGGAGGGCGCGCGCGTCGCGGTCGTGTCGCGCACGGAGCAAAACGCCGCCCGCACTTCCGACGAGATCAACGCGCAATACGCCGGCCTTTCCAAACCCTACGCCGTGGACGTGGCGAACCACGCCGCGGTGAAGACGCTCGCGGAGCAAATCCTCGGCGACTTTTCGCGCATCGACATCCTCGTGAACAACGCGGGCCTCACGCGCGACGGCCTTTCCATGCGCATGAGCGAGAACGATTGGGACGTGGTGCTGGACACGAATTTGAAGGGCGCGTTTTCCTTCACCCAGGCGGTCGAGCGGCCGATGATCAAGCAGCGGTCGGGGCGCATCATCAACATCGCCTCCGTCGCCGGGCTCGTGGGAAATCCCGGCCAGGCGAACTACGCCGCGTCCAAGGCAGGCTTGATCGGACTCACCAAAACCATCGCCCGCGAGCTGGCCAGCCGCGGCATCACCTGCAACGCCGTGGCGCCCGGCTTCATCGCGACGGACATGACGGACGTGCTGCCGGACGCGGTGAAAACCGGAGTGGTCGCGCAGATCCCGATGGCAAAGTTCGGCGACGTCGCCGACATCGCCGCGGCGGTCGCCTTTCTCGCCAGCAGCGAGGCGCAATACATCACCGGCCAGTGCCTCACGGTGGATGGCGGGATGGTGATGTGAGGCATACGGCAATGCGCTGGGAATACTTCTCCATGAAAGTCGGCACCAGCTTCTGGCTTGGTGAGATCAACGACGGGCGATTGATCAGCGAAATGAACGCGCTGGGTGCAGAAGGCTGGGAACTCGTTGCGACGCTCGGGACGACTATAGGCGAAGGACGAAGCAACGAAATCGTGCTGCTTTTCAAACGTCCGGTGTAGAAAAACACGACGATGCTCCTCTATCTCCTCCGCCATGCCGACGCCGACACCCCTGCCGTCACCGATGACGAGCGGCGGCTTTCTGAAAAGGGAGTCGAGCAGGCGCGCCACGTCGCGCGATTTTGCTGGGCAAATGGCGTCACCGTGCCGCTGATTCTTTCCAGCCCACTGCTGCGCGCGCAGGAAACGGCGCAGCCGGTGGCAGAGGCGCTGGGCGCGGAGTTGCGCGTCGAGCCTTGGCTTGCGGCGGGCATGCACCCGGAGGCTGCGCTCGAGGAGCTGAAGTCGCACCGCGCGCTGCCGGGCGTGATGATCGTCGGTCATGAGCCGGATTTCTCGCTGCTCATCGCGCATCTGCTCGGGCTGCCGAGCGCCACGCAGATGCACGTGCGCAAAGCCTCGCTGACACTGCTCGCGCTGGATGTATTCCGCGCCGGCACCGCGCGGCTGGAATTCTCTTTGCCATGCAAACTGATCAAGCTCCTGTGACCACGCCTCCTTCGCCGCGCCTCTTGCGCACGCAAAACTTCGCCGCGGATGCCGCGGCGTTCATCCTCGACCAAGCGCGTGCGGCCATCGCCGAGCGCGGGCTTTTCCGCCTCGCTATATCCGGTGGAAACACGCCTCGCGCAGTGCATGCGGAGATGGTGCGGCAGGCCGGCGACCTCGCGTGGGACAAGGTGCAGATCACTTTCGGCGATGAGCGCTGCGTGCCGCCGGACGATGCGCAGAGCAACTTCCGCATGGCGCGCGAAAGCCTGCTCGAACCCGCCGCGATCCCAGCGGGGAATGTGTTTCGCATCCGCGGCGAGATCGATCCAGAAACTGCCGCCCTCGAGTGCGAGGGAAAGCTGCGCGCGCTCGCCGGACGCTTCGGTGAAGAGCGCTACCGCCACGATCTGCTGCTGCTCGGGCTCGGTGAAGACGGCCACACCGCCTCGTTGTTTCCCGGCTCGCCCGCGCTCGAAGAAGTGGCGCGCGATGTGATCTCCACCACTGGTCCCAAGCCGCCGCCGCAGCGCATCACGTTCACCTTTCCGCTCCTGAATGCAGCGCGGCACGTCTGCTTTCTCGTCAATGATGCGTCGAAGGAAACCGTGATCCAGGAAGTGCTCCGCGGCGACGCGCGCCACCCGGCCTCGCGCGTGCGGCCGACGGATGGCGCGGTGACCTGGGTGCTCGGCGGGTGACTGCTGCGCGCGGCAAGCCGGTGCGCCGCGTTCCCTTGGTGGCATGATCTCCACCTTTTCTTTCCCGACGCCCACCCTGCACGGCATCGGCGCGCTCGCGGAGCTGCCCGCGCAGCTCGCGCATGCCGGCGTGCGGCGGCCGTTGATCGTCACCGATGCCGGGCTGCTGCCGACGCCAGCCTTCGCGCTTTTGCAAGCGGCTGTAGGCTCAGAAATGCCGGTGTTTTCGGGCGTGCATCCGAACCCTGTGGAAGCCGATGTGCTCGCCGCGGCGGAGGCATTTCGCGCCGGCGGGTGCGATGGCGTCCTTGGCTTTGGCGGCGGCAGCGCGCTCGATGTGGCGAAGATCGCGCGGGCAGCGGTGGCGGGGCGCGGCAAGCCCTGGAGCGAGCTGACATGGCAGGACGATCCCGGTCCGCTCGCGCCTTTCATCGCGATCCCGACGACTGCGGGAACGGGCAGCGAAGTGGGGCGCTCGTCGGTCGTCACCTTTGGAAAAACCAAGCGCGTCCTTTTCCATCCCGCGCTGCTCGCGTGTCTGGTCGTGCTCGATCCCCGCGTCACCGCCGGGCTGCCGCCGAAGCTCACCGCTGCGACCGGCATGGATGCGCTCACGCACTGCATTGAGTCCTTCACCTCGCCGACTTTCCACCCGCTCTGCGATGCCATTGCATTGGAAGGCGCGCGCATTGCCTTCGAGAATCTGCCGCGCGCCGTGGCCGATGGCGCGGACCTCGCAGCGCGCGGGATGATCGCGGCGGCGATGGGCGGCATCGCCTTCCAGAAAGACCTCGGCGCGGTGCATTCCCTTTCGCACCCGCTGTCCGCGCACTTCCGGCTGAATCACGGCCTCGCAAATGCGCTGTGCCTCCTCCCGGTGATGCGCTGGAACGCGGCGCGCAAATCGGGGCTGTATCGCCGGGTGGGCGTGGCGCTCGGGCTCGATTCGCCGGAGGATGCGAGCGTCATCGCCGCGATCGAATCCCTCCTCGCGAAGGTCGGCATTTCCGGCGGCTTGCGCGCGCACGGCATCGAGGAAAGTGCGCTGGATTCGCTGGCCGATGCGGCGGTGCTCGATGGCTGCCACGTGACCAATGCGGTGCCGGTGACGCGCGACGATCTGCGCGCGCTCTACGCCGCGGCGTTGTAAGCCTGCGCATGGCTGCGCAGCGGCGATTTGATTCCGGTGGGTGAGTTTGATTTGAAAACGCAGAGACGCGGAGAAGAAGAAGCACGCAGAGAGTGCAGCGTCGGGACGCGGCACGAGCTGGCGGACGCGGCCGTGTCCTCCGCTTCTCTGCGTCTCTGCGTTTCAAACACCCTCCCGCTCGCGAGAGAAACGATACCATCACTGTCATGCTCGATCAGCTTCGTTCCTCCTTCATCGACGGCCGATTTTTCGGCGCGAATGGCGCGCCGCGCGAGCTGGTCAACCCTGCGACGGAAGCCGCCTTTCATTCCGTCCACGATGCGGCGCCTGCGGATGTGGACGCTGCGGCACGCGGTGCGCAGGCTGCATGGGAAGGTGGCTGGCGCGATCTCGCACCGGGCGCGCGGGCGGATTTGCTTTTCAAGTTTTCCGCGCTGTTGGAGTCGCACGCGGCCGAGCTCGGCGCTCTGGATTCGCGCGCCACGGGCAAGCCAATTGCTGCCGCGCGCGGTGAGACAGTGGCAGGTGCGCGCACGTTCCGCTTCTATGCGGGCGCGCTCTCCTGCGCGCCGCTCGGCACGGTGATCCCAGTCGCACGCGGCGGCTTCGATTTTACGCTGCGCCAGCCGCTTGGCGTGGTCGCCTGCATCGTGCCGTGGAATTTTCCCCTCGCCATCGCGTGCTGGAAAGCTGCGCCTGCGCTGGCTATGGGCAATTGCGTGCTGCTGAAGCCGGCCGCGCCTTCCCCGCTCGGGGCGCTCGCGCTGGGTCGTTTGGCACTGGAGGCGGGGCTGCCGCCGGGAGTGCTGCAAGTGCTGTGCGGCACCGGCGGCGCGATGGGCGATGCGCTCGTCATGCACCCGCTGGTTCGGAAGGTTTCCTTCACCGGCTCGACGGAAGTGGGACGTCGCGTGATGCGGCTTGCGGCGGACGATTTCAAGCGCGTGTCGCTGGAGCTCGGCGGCAAATCACCGAACATTGTCTTCGCTGATTCGGATTGGGAAAAGGCGGCGGACAGCGCGCCGATGTCGGTCTTCGACAACACGGGGCAGGACTGCTGCGCGCGGTCGCGGG
>CAXSDZ010000044.1:24217-24875 GCA_964235505.1 uncultured Chthoniobacteraceae bacterium | reverse complement strand
GCTCGGAAGAGATCGACAAGCTCCTGCGCAAGGCGCTCGGCGAGCGGCAGCACTCGGAGTCCGCGAGCGGGCTTTCGCTGCGGCTCATGGCTTCCGAGCTGGCGCCGGGGACGCAGAGCCTTTTTTCCGCGATCGGCGCGAGCTGGAGCGCGCAGCCCTTCTCTATCCAGGCGGAGCGCGGCTTTTACATGCATGTGAATGCCGAGATCATCTTCTACGGCGGCACGCACCCGGATGCCACGGTGACGGTCGGCGGAAAGCAGATCGCGCTCGGGCCGGATGGCTCGTTCCGGTATCATTTCACGCTGCCAGATGGCGATTTCGAGATCCCGGTCGTGGCGCAGTCGCCGGACAAAGTGGAAACGCGCGCGGCGACGCTGAGCTTTCAGCGCGGCACGGTGCGCATGGGCAAAGTGGACGCGACCGGCCAGCCGGAGACGCTCGGGCCGTTGATCGGGCGGCGGTAGCTCGGTGCTGCGGTGCAAATTTTGAAGGGGCGAAGGCACACGCGTGCCCTCGCCTTTTCTTCGCGTCCTTTGCCCTCTTTGCGCTTTCACCGGATCCGCTACCTTCCCGACCAGTGAAGCCACCCGCTCCCAGCCGCGACCCGCTCGCCGATGCCTTTTTCAAGACGCTCGAAATCGAGCGCAACGCCTCG
>CAXSDZ010000044.1:11376-24207 GCA_964235505.1 uncultured Chthoniobacteraceae bacterium | reverse complement strand
ACGCGCTCGCGGAATTCCGCCGGCACACCACCCAGCCCGCGTGGCCGGAGCTCACGGCAGATCACTTCCGGCGTTACCTTTTCGCCTGCGGCAAGCGCGGTCTGTCGAAGCCGACGATCCGGCTCCACTTCGCTGCCTTGCGCACGTTTTACAAATACCTCTCCGAGCGCCACGGGCTGCGCGACAATCCGCTGAAAGCTGTCGGCCTTCCCAAGCTCGACCGAAAGCTCCCCGTGGTGCTCACGGGCA
This sequence comes from uncultured Chthoniobacteraceae bacterium, assembly GCA_964235505.1. GTDB lineage: Bacteria > Verrucomicrobiota > Verrucomicrobiia > Chthoniobacterales > Chthoniobacteraceae > CAXSDZ01. The sequence continues at coordinate 23,958 of CAXSDZ010000044.1, read as the reverse complement.
GGCAGATCGATGAGCTCCTTTCCGCGCCGTTGCGGGTGGAAAAGGAGAAGCAGGCGATGCCCTGGCAACCCTCGCGCGACGCGGCGGTCCTCGAGCTTTTCTACTCCAGCGGGCTGCGGCTTTCCGAGCTGGTCGCGCTGGATGTGGCGCACGTCGATGTCTTCACCGAAAGCGTCCGTGTGCTGGGCAAAGGGCGCAAGGAGCGCGTGGTGCCGGTCGGCGTGCCGGCGCTGGAAGCGATCCAACGCTATCGCCATGCCGCGCAGGTGCATGCCGGGCCGCTCTTCATTTCTCGCAGCGGGCGTGGACGCATGACGCCGTATGCCGTCTGGGCGCTGCTGAAACGCTACCTGCGCCACACGAGCATCCCGGTCGAGATCTCCCCGCACAAGCTGCGGCACTCCTTTGCCACGCACCTGCTGGATGCCGGCGCGGACCTGCGCAGTGTGCAGGCGCTGCTCGGCCACGCGAGCCTTTCCACCACGCAGATTTACACGCACGTGACGACCGAGCGGCTCAAGCGAGCCTACGACGAAGCGCATCCGCGGGCGTGAAGAGCGCGGGCAAGGCGCGGGTGATCAGACGAATTGTGGCCAATGTCCTGGACTGTTGGGTTTTGCGCAGTCTGCCGCTTTATCCGCAAATCTCCGGGAAATCATGAGGGAGCGCAGCGGGGTGCTTCTCTGAAAATGAGGTTCGCAGGCGAGTGGCATAGGCGTTGCTAAAGGGCGCGCCGGACAGATTTCGACCCGCATCGCTGCGGTGGGAAAGCTGGCCGGAACACCACCCCACACTGCGGCGGTCCACTAACCCAACCAACCCACACCACATCACCACACCGACCTGTATGTTGAAGATTCACCGTTCACTCGCCCTTGCGGCCATGGCTGTCGCCGTGGCTTGTCTGGGCCTTGCCCCGTCCCCCGCGACGGCGCAGGAAGCCGCAGGGACTCCTGCTGGCGGCGCACCCACTGCTCCGGCATCCGCTGATGCTCCCGAGGCCGCCAAAACCGACGCCGATCCCGCTGCCCCGCCCGACGCTACCATGGAGCAGCGCGTCGCGGACTTGGAGCAGTATTTCCAAAACCTCGGCGTGGGCGCTGCGGGCGACACCAAGTGGAAATCCAAGATCGCCGATGTCCCCGGCCCCGGTCACAACGCCTGGCTGATGACCTCATCAGCGCTCGTGCTCTTCATGACGCTGCCCGGTCTGGCGCTGTTTTACGGCGGCCTCGTCCGGCGCAAGAACGTGCTGAGCGTGCTCGCGCAGTGCCTCGGCATCGCCGGTCTCGTGACCATCCTGTGGTGGGCAGTCGGATACTCGCTCGTCTTCGGCAAGAGCTTCGGCTCGCCCTTCCTCGGCGGCACGGAGTTCTTCATGCTGAAGGACGTGGGCGCAGCGCCAAACACCGACTACTGCTACTGGGTGTCGCAGAACGTCTTCTCGATGTATCAGCTCATGTTTGCGATCATCACCCCGGCGCTGATCGTCGGCGCGATCGCAGAGCGGATGAAGTTCTGGTCGATTATGGCATTCGTCACGATCTGGATGTTCCTCGTGTATTTCCCGATGGCGCACATGATATGGGGCGTCACTGGCTTCATGAATGGCGTCTGGAACGGCGATGCGGCAATCTCCGCGATCGACTTCGCGGGCGGCACGGTGGTCCACATGACCTCGGGGTGGAGCGCGCTCATCCTCTGCCTTATCCTCGGCAAGCGGATGGGCTATGGCCGGGAGAAAATGGCCCCGCACTCCATGGTCCTCTGCATGGTTGGCACCGGCATGCTCTGGGTCGGCTGGTATGGCTTCAACGCGGGCTCCGCGCTCGCGGCCGACGGCATCGCCGGCAACGCCTTCCTGACCACCACGATCGCCGCCGCTGTGGCCGCATTTGTGTGGGGTCTCGCCGAGGCGATCTTCAAAGGCCACGCCTCCATCCTCGGCTTCTGCTCGGGAGCTGTCGCCGGCCTCGTGGTCATCACGCCCGCCGCTGGATTCGTGGATGCAAATGGCGCAGTGATCATCGGCGTGCTTGCCGCGATTATTCCGTTCCTCGCGGTCGTCTTCCTGAAGAACAAGATCGGCTACGACGACGCGCTGGATACCTTTGGCGTCCACGCCGTGGGCGGCACGCTCGGCGCGATCCTGACCGGCATTCTTGCCACCAGCAAAGTCAACGGCAACCTCACGGAAGCCAATGCCTACGCGGCGAAGAACGGCCTTGCCAAACTCGTCGCGGGCGGCGGGTTGATCGGCGCGCAGTTGAAAGCAGTCGCCATCACGCTGGTGCTCTCGATCGTCATGACCGCGATCATCGCCTACGTGCTGAAAGCCATCATGGGGCTCCGCCCGACACCAGAAGTGGAAACCGCCGGGCTCGACCTCACCGAACACGGCGAAGAAGGCTACATCCTTTGAACCCATAGATTCCACTGAGGGACGACACTCCGGTCTGGCCGTTCGCGGCGCGGGCGGCTGGGCCGGGAGAGTTCCACCAAAACCCAACTTATTTTTGACGAAATGAAAAAAATCGAAGCCATCATCAAACCCTTCAAACTGGAGGAAGTGAAAGACGCGCTCGCCGACATCGGCATCGAAGGGATGACCGTGAGCGAGGTGAAAGGATTTGGCCGCCAAAAGGGCCACACGGAAATCTACCGCGGCAGTGAATACACGGTCGATTTCCTGCCGAAGATCAAGATCGAGGTCGTGCTGACAGACGCGCTCGTGGAGTCCGCGGTGACGGCCATCGTGAAGGCGGCGAAGACCGGCAAGATCGGCGACGGCAAGGTGTTCGTCAGCCAGATCGACGAAGCGATCCGCATTCGGACCGACGAGACGGGCGACAAGGCGGTGTAGCCGCGGCTCGCATCTGCGCGGGGGGATCCCTGCGCGGCATTTCAACCGGCGGTGGAGCAAGACTCCGCCGTCGGTTTTTTGTCTTTTGGCGGGCGGCATTGCTCACCCGTCGCTGCATGCGCTACACCCATCGCGCATGAGCCCGGACGATCTGCGTGAACTCGAAAATCTGCGGCAAACGCAGACAGGTATCCGGCAGCAGATGACGCGGCTGGATCGGCAGATGGATATCCTGACGGAGCAGCTCGACGAGGTGGATGCGCGGCTCGCGAAACTGTCCCGAGCGCAAGAAACACCCCCCGCAGTTTCCCTCGCCCCGCCCCCGCTGCCCGCGCCAAAACAATCGCCCGCGCCGCCCGCGCACGAACCGGAACTCGCGCCGCTGGCTCGGCCCATAGCCGCTCCAAAGGCACTGGTGGAAAACAACGCTCAAGCGGCTCCCGACAGCGCCCCGCCGCACAGCACGGCGGCCCCGCTTTCCACTCCAGCAGCATCACCACTTCGCCCGTCCGCCGCCCCGCCGCGCGACTCGATCGAGATGCAGCTCGGCGTGGTGTGGCTGGCGCGGATCGGCATTGTCATCCTGCTCACCGGCCTCGTTTTCCTCGGCAACTACGCCTATCACACCTGGGTCGCGCGGCTCGGCGCGGGTGGAAAGCTGGCGCTCCTCTACGCGGCGGGCGCGCTGCTCGCCGGCGTGGGTGTCTGGCTCGGCAGGCGGCAGGAGTCGGTGCGCGGCTATGCGCGGGTGCTGGTCGCGGGTGGCGCGGCCACGATCTATTACGCCACGTATGCGGCGCATTTCGTGCCGCGGCTGCGCGTGATCGAGAGCCCGCTCGCTGGCGGCGCGCTGCTGCTCGGGCTGGCGGGCGCATTCATCTGGTGGGCGGACCGGCGCCGCTCGCAAAGCGTGGCGCTGCTCACGGTGCTGCTCTCGTATTACACGTCGGGCATCAACGCGATCGGGCCGTTCACGCTTTTCTCCAGCCTGCTGCTCACGGGCGCGGCGGTCTGGTTTCTCGTGCGGCATCGGTGGACGGCGCTGGGGTGGGCGAGCCTCGCCGGCACGTATGCGAGCTACGGCTTTTGGCGCTGGCACCACGCAGTCGATCCCATGTCGCACGGCTCGGTGCTGGAGGCGCAGCCGTGGGGGCTCGGCCTCGCCTTCCTGTGCGGCTACTGGCTGCTCTTCACGGCGGCGGTCTTCCTCAGCAGCTCGGAAGCGATGCCGCCCGCGCGGCGCACCCCTTTCCTGTCGCTGAACAACGCGGCCTTTTTCGCCTTCGCCGCGCAGTTGATCGTGGCGCATCGGCCCGGCGTGTTTTGGTGGTTTGCGCTGGTGTATGGCGCGGCGCTGCTGGCCCTGGCGGAAGGGGCGCGGCGCAGGCGCGGCGAGGATCGCTCGATGGACGGTGCGTATCTCGCGCAGGGTCTGGCGCTGGTGACGACCGGTCTGGCTTCGAAGTTCTCCGGCCCCCAGCTCGCTCTCACGCTCGCGGTGGAAAGTGCGGTGCTGATAAGCGGCGCGCGCTGGCGGCACGGCTTCCTCTTCACCCTCGGCGCCGCAATCACGGCGGCGTGGGCATTTGTGCTCACCTCCTCGAAGATCACTTTCCCGCCTGCCTTGGTGCTATCGCTTGGCGCTCCCGTCGCCGCGCTGCTCGTGTTCGACGCATGGTGGTGGAAACAGCGCCGCGGCGAATTGGCGGCGCTGCGTTTCGACCAAGGCGCAGCCTGCTTTGCCGTGCTCGGCCTGGTGCTCGCCGGCTGGGTCGTTTTTCTGAAGATCCCGGATGCGTGGATCCCCGCCGCATGGGCGGTGGCGGCGGTCCTATGCACGGCATCGATTTACCTCCTGCGCCTCCCGGAAGTGACGCTGCTCGGCCAAGTCTTTCTGCTGGCTGCTGTGGCATTCACCATCATGCGCGGTGAACTCAGCAGCCTGCGGCCCTCGCCTTGGTGGAGCCCGCTGCCAGTCGTCGCGGCGGCGCTCGCGCTTGGGCATTGGTGGCAGCGGCAGCGGCTGTTGGTGTTGCAGAAAGAGAATCAACGCGCGCTGGAGATCGGATGCGCCGGGGTGCTCGTGACAGCGGGCATTTTCTGGATGCGCCCGTTTTTTCAAGGTGACGCCTGGCTCGTGGGGACGGCGGTTATCAGCTTTGCCACGCTGCTCTACGGCCTCGCCACGCGGGCATGGCCGGTGGCGCTGCTTGGGCAGATATTCACCGCGCTCGCCGTGATCGCATTTGTCGGTGGGCTCAGCGCTGGCCATCCGCACCCGGGTGCTGCGTTCGCGCCGATCGCGCTGCTGGCAGCGACGGGCGTCGTAGTGAGCTTCCTAGCAGGCAGCCGCCTGCCTGCGCTCCCCGGTGGCGAGCGGAGCTTTGCCCGGATCGCCACCCTTTACCGGGTCGCCGCCTTCGCGCTGCTGGCGATGTGGGCCCTTGAATACATCCCGGGCGAATGGCTCACCGCGTTCTTCGCCGCTGTCGGGGCGGCTCTGATCCTCATCGGCTGCGCATGGCCGAACCGGGAGCGCGCATGGATCGGGCTCGCTTTTGGCGCAATCGCGATGGCCGTTTTCTGGCTCCGCATGGGCCAGCCCGCGCAGTGGGTGGAGCTCGCCGCCTTGCTCATCCTGCCGGTCAGCCTGCGCGCGGGCCGGCGGCTTGCGAAAGATGCCGCACCGCTCCCGCTCCACGCGCAAACTCTGGTCACCGGCGCAGCGACGGCGAGCGTCTGGCTCTGGGTCACGCGCTGGACGATGGACCGCCACGGCAGCGGCGGCCTCACCGTGGCGTGGTCTGCGCTGGCGCTCCTCGTCTTTGCCACGGGGCTCGGCCTGCGCGAGCGGGTGTATCGCCTCGGCGGCTTCGCCATTCTCGCCCTCGCAGTGGGGCGCATCTTCCTCATCGACGTGTGGAAGCTGGAAACGCTCGGCCGTATCGCCAGCTTTCTCGTGCTCGGCACCGTGCTGCTGCTGCTCGGCTTCATCTACAACCGCTACTCCGACGCGATCCGCCGCTGGCTGTGAGGGGTGAAGCGGACAATGTCATTCCACCGCAGACGCCTCATCCGTGGGCGGCGGCATTCCACCTTCACTTTCACTCCGCACTTTCCCTTTTTCCGTTTGCCAATTTTCCGCCTCGCTCCTACCCTGCGGCTCCACCAGAACCGTCATTACAAAGTAAAGCATATGATCGAACTTGAGGTTTACGCTGCCGGAGTCCGGAACTTGGAGAAAATCCTCGAGCTGGACCATGAATTGGAGGCTGTGGCCGGCCTGCGTTACAAGGTCGATAGCAACCACGACATCGTGTATCTCGATTTCGACGAGCCGACGCTGACGATTCAGGAAGTGCGCTCCATTTTCCGCAAGCTCGGCCTGGAGCCCCGCATCGTCGGCCCAGTGCCGGCGGAGCTGAATCCGAAGAGCAAGACGCAGCCGCTGCGGGTGTGAAGGCGAGGAAGGTTGGTGGTTGAAAGTTGATGGTTGATAGCCGTGAGTTCGCGGCTTCACCCTTTCAGGCGGGGGGGGCAGCGCTTCTCCTCTCCTGCACCGTAATGGGGAGCACCGGGCCGCAGCTTCACGCCGCGTGGCCATCAACCATCAACTTCCAACCCTCACCTTTGCTTTCCGCCCTCGGTCGCCAGACGCTTTCCTTTCTTCGCTACGTCGGCGAGGTCGCGTTGCTCGCGAGCGAGACTTTTACTGCGCTGATCGTCGCGCCGATCCGTTGGCGTTTGTTTTGGCGGCAGCTCGCGGAGATCGGGTTTCGGTCGCAGCTCGTGGTCATGGTGACGGGTGGATTCACCGGTGCGGTATTTGCCGCGCAGACCTATTTCCAATTCCACTACGTCGGCATGGACTCCGCGGTGGGCGCGGTGGTTTCGGTGTCGATGTTTCGGGAACTCGGCCCGGTGCTCACCGGCTTGATGGTCGCCGGGCGCGTCGGTGCGGCAGTCGCGGCGGAGATCGGCACGATGAAAGTGACCGAGCAGATCGATGCCCTCCGCGCGCTCGGGGTGCATCCGATCGATTTCCTCGTGGTCCCGCGGGCGCTGGCGATGATGATCGCCATGCCGCTGCTGGTGGCGGAATGCGTCGGCCTCGGCATCCTCGCCGGCTACTTCGTGGGCACGCAGGTGCTCGGGATTCAAGCGCCGTATTATCTCCAGACGATGCTGAAATTTACGACCTTGCGCGACGTAAAGATGGCGCTGACGAAAGGCTTCTGCTTCGCCATCCTGATCGTCTTCATCGCCTGCCACCAAGGGCTCAACGCAAAAGAAGGCGCTGTCGGCGTGGGTCGCGCGCCGACGGAGGCGGTGGTCATCGGTTCGCTCGCGATCCTGATCGTGAACTTCTTTCTCTCGTTCGCGCTCGATCTGCTTTTTCCGTATGGGTCGTGAGGCGGGGAGAAGTGGAAAGTGAGAGTGAAAGTGGAGTGCCGCTGCGACAGCGCGACGTTTTCCGAGAGTGCATCCCTCGCCGCAGATAATTTGAAACGCTGCGCGAAAGCGCGGTGTCCACTCCACCCCAGTGCCATTCCACTTTCACTTTCCACCTCTTGATCTCCGTCCGCGACCTCCACAAACAGCTCGGCTCACAACTCGTCCTCCGCGGCATCGATCTCGAGGTCACGCGCGGCGAGACGTGCGTGGTGCTCGGGCGCTCGGGCGGTGGCAAGAGCGTCCTCTTGAAGCACCTCATCGGCCTGCTCCAGCCGACCTCCGGGCGCGTGACCGTGGACGGCGAAGACATCTCGCATCTGCCCGAGCGCAAACTCGGCGCGCTACGCAAGAAGGTCGGCATCCTGTTTCAAAGCGGCGCGCTTTTCGACTCGATGAACGTCGGGGAAAACATTGCCTTTCCGCTGCGCGAAGCCGGGATGCGCGATCCGCAGGTGATCCGCGAGCGCGTGGCGGAAGCATTGGATATGGTCGATCTCGCGGGCGAGCAGGGGAAGATGCCGGAGAACCTAAGCGGCGGCATGCGCAAGCGCGTGGGGCTCGCGCGCACGATCGTTTCACGCCCTGCGTGCCTGCTTTACGACGAGCCGACCACCGGGCTCGATCCCATCGCCACCGACTCCATTAACCGGCTGATTCGTCGCTTGCAAAAGCGCCTGCAGGTGACTTCCGTCGTCGTCACGCACGACATGAAGACTGCCTTCCACACGGCCGACCACCTCACGTTTTTGCACGAGGGCCGCATCTATTTCAACGGCTCCGCGGATGAGCTGCGCAACTCTGCCGACCCGGTGTTGAGCGACTTCATCCACGGTCGCTCGGGCGACGCGGAATAAGGTGCGCAGCGTTTTTGTTTTCCCATGAGCAGCCCCGCCGCCAGCCCGTCTTCCCGTCAGCGTGTCGAGATTCTCGTCGGGCTGTTTTTGCTCCTCGGTTTCGCCTTTATCGCGGTGATGGTGGTGATGTTCGGCCGCGTGGGCGAGGGGATGCAGAAGTCGTATGATCTGACCGTCGAGTTCCCCGATGCGAGCGGGCTGGTGAAAGGCTCCTACGTGCTGATCGCCGGTGCGCGAATCGGCTATGTCGCGGAGCCGCCGGTGCTGCTGGGAGAATCTTTTCGCGTGGCGGTGCGGCTGAAGATCGACGAGGGCGTGCGCGTCCCGCGCGCGGCGACCTTTCTGATCGGCAGCTCGGGATTGCTCGGCGACCGCTACGTGGATGTGCGGTTGCCGCCCACCTTCGATCCCGCGCAAACGATCGCTCCCGGCGCGCAGGTCAGCGGTGGGCGCACGGGCGGCTTTGAAGACCTGACCAGCAAAGGCGGCGCGGTGATGGATCAGCTCGCGGCGGAGATGGAGCGCATCAAGGTGATGACGACGAGCATCAACGCCGGACTCTTGAGCGAGCGCAATTTGAAGAACCTGGAGGAAACTTTCGCGAACTTGAAGACGACGACCGAGGGGCTCAAAGCCACGTCGCAGAATCTGAACGGCGTCATCGAGAGAAGCTCTGGCGTGGTGGAGAAAGCAGGCGGGGCCATGGATGCGGCGAAGGGAACCATGCAGACGGCGGATAAAGCCGCAGCGGACTTGCGCCTGGCAATCACCGACCTGCGGAAAACGGCCGACTCGGCGACGAAGACGATCGATACCGCGAAGCTGCTGCTGCGCACCGCGATGGAAGGCGAGGGTGCGCTCGGGATGCTGATCAACGACCCGAAGATGGCGGAGGATCTCCGCTCGCTCGTGTCGAACCTGCGCCGGTCCGGCGTGCTCTTTTACAAGGATCGCCCAGCGCCTGCCCCGCCAGCGCGTGCGCCTCGGCGCTGACGGCAGCGGTGGAGAAACAGCGTTGCCGTGCAGCCGCTTTGCGCATTGCACTTGCTTTCATGAGCTTTGAACCTCCGGCCTCCTTTCCATGACACCGAAGCTCACGATCACGCTGCTGCGCGCGCTGTTCGTCGTTTTCACGACCTACATCGGCGTGAGCGTGGGCGAGACGATCTTTGGCCGGATGTGGATCGGCGTGCTGGCCGGCGCAGCGTTTGGCCTCTCGCTGGTGCTGCTCGATCGCGTGCTCAAGGGCATCTCGCTGCGCGTCTTTTCCTCGGCGACTTTCGGGCTGCTGATGGGCGCGATCTTTGCAAAGCTGCTGCTCGCTTCAAACATCCTCCGCAATACGCCGGAAGAGTTGCAGTGGCTGAGCAGCCTCCTGGTTTATGCCGCGTCGGCCTACTTCGGGGCCATGCTCGCCATCCGCAGCAATCGCGAGGATTTCTCGCTCATCATTCCGTATGTGCAGTTCCAGCGGACGGCGGTGCAGGACGCGCCGCTGATCATCGATTCCAACATCATCATCGACGGACGCATCACCGAGCTCTGCCTGACAGGGTTTGTGAGCCGCTCGCTGGTCGTCCCGCAGTTCATCCTGCACGAACTCCAGCGCCTGGCGGATTCTGCCGATCAGGGGAAGCGCGAACGCGGACGCCGCGCGCTGGAGCGGCTGCAAACCATGCAGCGCGATCCGCAGATCAGCGTCGCGATCCATGAAGCAGAAGGCGACGCCGATCTCGCCACGGACACCAAGTTGGTGCAGCTCGCCAAAGTGCTGAATGCACGCCTGCTCACGAACGACAGCAACCTCGGCGCGCTCGCCCGCTTGCAAGGCGTCACCGTGCTGACTCTGCACGAGCTCAGCCGCGCGCTGCGTCCCGCGCTCGCCACGGGCGACGAACTCGATCTCGCGCTCACCAAGGAAGGCCGCGACGCCCACCAGGCGCTCGGCTACCTGCCGGATGGCACGATGATCGTCGTCAATCATGCGCGCCCGCAGCTTGGCAAAACCGTGCGGGTGGTTGTTGCCAGCGTGGTGCAGACCGCCTCGGGCCGGATCTATTTCGGTGAGCTGCGGTGACGCCGTTTTCGCCCACGCCCTTGCCGCTCAGGGCATGAGAAGGACGCCAGCCCGGCTCTCGTATTCCGCCCGCTTCCTTCCCTCCTAGTGAACGAGCAAAGCCGCTTCCCCGGGAGAAAGAAGCGGCTTTGAGATTTTTCAACGGGCTTGCCTGGCCACGGCTTGCGCCGGTGCGGAAGCTGCCGCGAGGGTTTATGGTTTGCCGGTCGGAGCGCTGCTTTATTTCAAAGCTTCGCCTCGAACTCGACCAGCCGCTGGAGGGCTTCCAGAAAATCCTTAAACGCCGGAGCCGGCAGCATGATCGTGTCGCGCCGCCCTCCCACGTCTTCTGTGATCTTCAGAAACCGCCCGCGCTGATTTTCTTTGAGGTCGAGAAAGAACATTTTCCGCTCGATTGCGACCTTCTCGGAAGCAATCGGGTCAGAGGCCATCCTCTCGCCAGGATCTGAGTTCATCATATACAGACTTTTACTGACAGTGCAGCGCCCAAGCCGCTGTGGCTCCGGTTCGCTGGGGGTGGGATGTTAGGAAGAAAAGCGGCGGACGCAACCTGCAATGTGCGCAAATTTTGCGCATCTCTCCCGGTTCGCTGTCGGATTTCAGCGCAACCCGATGGCTTTGCGTGTCCGGTCCATGGTCTGGCGAGCCACCGCGCCTGCCCGCCCCGCCCCATCGCGCAGGACGGAATCGATGTGCGCCGGGTCCGCCGCGAGCTCCGCCCGCCGCGTGCGCATCGGGGCGAAGAACTCCCACACCGCGCCGAAAAGCCGCTTCTTGAAATCGCCATATCCCACACCTCCCACGCGGAACTCGCCTTCCATCGCCGCCACGTCCGCCTCGCTGGCAAAGAGCCGATACAGCTCCACGATCGTCGAGCCCACGGGCTCCTTTGGCTCTTCCACCGGCGTCGAGTCGGTCACGATGCCCATGATCTTTTTGCGCAACGCTTTCTCCTCTTCAAAAAGACCGATCGTGTTGCCGTAGCTTTTGCTCATTTTTTGTCCGTCGAGCCCGGGAATCGTGGCGACGTCCGGCAGGATGCTCGGCTTGGGCACGGTGAAAATCTCGCCAAAGGTGCGGTTCATCTTTTCCGCGAGGTCGCGCGTCACTTCCACGTGCTGCCGCTGGTCGCGCCCGACTGGGACGATGTCGCTGTCGTAAAGCAGGATGTCCGCCGCCATCAGCACCGGGTAGGCGAAGAGCCCGTGCGTGGCTGGCTCGTTCTTTCCGCCGGCCGCGAGCTGCTCCTGGTAAGCCTTGAACGCGTGGCAATTCTCCAGCATCGGCATCGGCGTCACGCAGCTCAGGATCCAGGCGAGCTCGGTGTGCGCGGGCACGTCGCTCTGGCGGAAAAGCGTCGCCTTCGCCGGGTCCAGCCCGCACGCGAGAAAGTCCAGCGCCACCCCGCGCGAGAACTCCCGCAGCGCCGCCGGATCATGCACCGTGGTGAGCGCGTGGTAATCCGCAATGAAGTAAAACGCCTCACCGCGCTCCTGCCACTCGATCGCCGGCCGCATCATGCCGAAGTAGTTGCCGATGTGCGGCCGCCCGGTGGGCTTGATGCCGGAAAGAATGCGGGGCGTGGGCATGGGCGTGGGCTTTTGGAGCGGGTGAACCGAAGGCCGCGCACCCTCCGCGAGCGCGCGAGCGAATGTCAAGGTGTGGGCAGAACAGGCGCAGCGGTCGCAGGTAGGGGATACCCCCAAACCCAGTCGGCTTGCTGATTGAATGCTTTCTTCGGATCAAACACACCGCCGTTGTCCATCCCGTCCATCCCCACCGAATAGAGCGTGAACCGACCGCCCGGTTCGACGCGATAACGCAGCGGACGTCCGTCCAACGCGTCGTGCGGAATGGCAGGAAGGAACACCGGCACGAGCACGTCGAGAGTTGCCGGATACGCGCCGTGCAGGTGGCGGAACCGCTCCAGCGCGCACGCCACCCGCGCCTGCTGCACCTGCATATGGCCAGCGAGATAGTATCTGCTCGTGCCGCTGAGCCCGAGGCTCCCGAACAGAAACAGCGCGTAGTGCGTGCGGTGGAGGAAATTGCCGCCTTCAAACCTCTCCGGTTTCCACAGCTCCGGCTTCGGCCGATACAGCTCCCGGACACCATCCACCTCCGTCAGCATCTCGTCGGTAAATTGATTGGAGGCGAGCTGGTTGTCATACAGCCAGCCGGGCGGGAAGAGATCCACCCCGGCTGCCGCCACCTTCTCGTGGATGCCCAGATTCACGAGCGCCATCTCCAGGTTCGGATCCTTGCCGGAGCGCAGTTTTTCGTAATGCTGATTCAGCGCCGCGCGTTCGCTATCCACCGCAAACACGTATTGC
>CAXSDZ010000044.1:8722-11366 GCA_964235505.1 uncultured Chthoniobacteraceae bacterium | reverse complement strand
AGGGCGAGGTCTTCTGCGATGCGCCGCAGCGCCTCATCGTCCCACTTCTCGGTGGCGAGGCCGCTCCACACGCCGCTGACGGCGATCTGCAGCAAGGCCGCATTCACCAAGCCGTTGATCAGGGTCGGCTCGTGCTCAAGCGCGCGGCCGAGACGCAGTGCGAGCTGAAAGTCGGCGTAAGCCGCCGCACTCTCGCCCTTCGCCAAGTGCGCCTCCAGCCGGAGCTTGTTCACCTGTGCCGCGCTCAACAGCGGGGTCAGGTGAGGCTTTGGATCATTGAAGGCTTTCTCCCAATCAGCGGGGAAGCGGCACCCCGGACGATGGACCGCCGCACGCAGCGGTGCCATCTCGGACTCGAAGCGATCAAGGTATTGCAACACGGCATCCGCAGGCACCGCCGGTGCAGCGTCAGGCAGCGCCTTTTCCGCGATCAGCGCGCGCCGCCATTCCGCGAGGTCGACCAGCAGTTGCCGGCCATGATCGGACGAGCCGTTCTTCTTCGGCCGGATCTTGTAATTGAGCTGACTGAGTGTTGACCCTCCCGCGGAAGCAGCGGCAAACGCTTCCTGAAACAGCGAGATGCTCGCGAAATTCTCCGCATCGGGAATCTCGGGCGGCAGATACTCCGCCAGCGTGAGCTTGGTCCCGCGGCTGCGCGCTTCCTTCTCGTAAGCTTCCCACGCCGTGCGACCGCGCCAGTTCGCGATGAGGTAAAACGCCACGACCATCGCCACGAGACACGCGGATCCGAGAAGCAGAAGGCGGAGCGGGCTGCGGGAATTCATTGGGCTTCGAGGATGACGTGGGCGACGGCCTTTGTCAGTGCGTGCCGCGCCTTCGGCAAGCCGCGCACGAAGCGGGCGAAGGACGCAATTCGGCTGGGGTGCAGCGTCAAAAACCAAACCAATGCTGCGGGCCGTGGACGCTGCCGCGCCAAGTCGAACCAATGCGCCATCGGCACCGGCAATTCGTCCTGCGCCGTGTCGCTGATCGCCCGGATGCCGATCACCGGAATGCCATACTCCGCAGCCACCGCAGCGACGGCGACCGTCTCCATATCGACTGCCAGCGCGCGGGTCTCGCGGGCGAATGCCGCTTTGGCAGCGGGTGTTTCCAGCGCGTGCGAGTGGCTGGCGATGGCACCGAAGAATGTGCGCGCCGCCAGCGCACTCCGCGCTTCGGCTAGGGCGAAATCCGCTCGGCCGCGCCAGTCGATCACCACGTCGCCCACTCGCAGCCGCGGATCGAGCCCGCCACCGTAGCCGGCGCAAAGGAGCCACTCCGGCCGGTGCGCTGCCAGCAGCCGGCGAGTCGCTCGCCCCGCGGCATCCGGGCCGACACCGGTGTGCGCGAGCACGATCTCGCGCTCTCCCAAAACACCGATCCAGCGCTGCTCCACACCGCTTCCCACGACCGCCGTTTGCCGCCACGCGCGGCGGAAATTCTTGCTCTCCTCGGGCAGCGCGAAAGAAATGGCGATCATGGGGAGTGCGATTTACGGCCTTCCCAAGCGGCTTTGCAATTCGCCGCGTCCACTGCCCGCACCATGTCGCTACGCGCCCCGGAAAAGCGGCAGGGGACTGCCGCACTCCAAAAAACGCTGCGTGAAGTGATGCATCGGCTCTGTCCAATTGCGTTCGGGTGATGCGGGGGATTCCTTGAGCGAATCCCGCCGTCACTTGTCTGTTTTGGGCTGCTCGATTTCTTCCCAAAGAAAAGGGGTAGTCAGCATTTCTCCCGTCCCTTATCTTCCCCGCCCCTCCTTCCACCCCCTCTCGATCCCCCTATGAATTTCGACCCCGGTTCACGTTTGGCCCGCGTCGCCATCATCGGCGCGGCGATCCTGCCCGCAGTCTCAGGCGTGCAGGCGCAAGCGCCCGCGCCTCCCGCCACGCCCGCTCTGGATGCGCAGGATGTCGCGCGCGCGCAGGAGCTTTTTGTCCAGGGCAAATACCAGGATGCTATCCCGATCTATCAAGGCGTCCCGCAGAAATATCCGACCTCGATCTATATTCCCGAGGCTACCTTTCGGGTAGGTTACGCTTACTACTTGATCGGCGAGTATGACAAAAGCGTGGAAGCTCTGCGCAAAGTGCCGGCACTGCGCGGCGCGTCACCGGAGCTAGTCGAGCTTTCGCAAGGGATGGTGCCGCAGGTGCTCTCGGCCAAGGCAAACAAACTCCCGGCCGAAGATCCCGCGCGCCGTCCCGCGCTGGAAGACGCAATCAAAGAGTTCGATGCCTACCTGCAGAAGTTTCCTACCGGCGACGAGGCCGAGTCGGGGAACCTCGGCAAGGCACTCGCGCTTTACCAGCTCGCGCGCTATGAGGACGCGGCCAAGGCATTGCGCGAAAACCTCCAGAGGTTTGCCAATAGCGAAACCGTCCTAGATAGTCAGTATTTGCTGGCTCTTACTCTCGGCACGCTTGCCAACGTGACCGCGCAAAAGGCGACCGCACACGACGCTTCCGCGGACGCGAACTACGACGAAGCCGAGAAGCTGCTGAACGATATCTTCAACAAGCAGCGCACCGATCCGGCCAAGGCAGATGTGGCGCTGCTTTCGGCTGACAGCGCGGGAGTGGTCAGCGTGCAATTTCTGCTAGGAAATGGCAAAGGAAAACTAAGCGATCCGACCGCGGCG
>CAXSDZ010000044.1:0-8712 GCA_964235505.1 uncultured Chthoniobacteraceae bacterium | reverse complement strand
TTCCAGATCGGTGAGCTGCTGCTGGCTCGCTCTCCCTACGCGCCGACGCCGGAGGCGCGCCTTGCGCTGCTCAATCGTGCGCTGGAGAACTACCGCTTCGTGCAGCCAAAGGATGTGGTGCTGAACGCGCAGAAAGCGCGCATCGCCTTTTTCCAGGCGCGCCGCGTGCAGACGTTGCAAGCGCGCGACATCAACGGAGCGAAGCGTCTCCAGCGTCTCGTGGAAAAGCAGCAGGAAAAGCTCGCCGGTTTTGACGGCCGCGCCGACCAGACGCTCGGAGCTAAAGTCAAGATGGGGCAGATCTATCTGCAACTCGGGCGGATGGATGAAACCCGCGTGCTGCTCGACTTTGCCAAAGGCTTCATCGAAGACCCGGAGCAGAAGAAACAGGTGGAATACTCGATGGCGGTTTCCTACGCCGCGCAGGAAATCAAGGACGCGGAAGCTTCCGAGAAGCTCTCGGCTCGCGCCGTCGAAGTCTATGATGCCTTTAAGTCGAAGTATCCCAAGGATCCAATCGCAGAGAACCTGGCTTTGCTGGTGGGCACTCGCTTCGTGGAGTCCGAACCAGACAAGGCGATCAGGTATTTCGAGGAATCTCTCGCCGACTATCCGAAAGGCCATTTTACTGTGCAGGCGCTGCAAGGGCAGGCCAATGCGCTGGTAAAGCTTGGGCGCTTCGACGAGGCGCAGGAGATCTTCAAGAAGACCTTGGCTAATGCTTCGAGCAAAGACGTTTCCGCGGCGGCGGAGTTCGGCATCGGCACTGTCTTCCAGAAACAAAACAAGCTGGATGAAGCAATCACCGCGTTCAAGAAAGTGCGCGATACTTACCCTGGCACTGCTTACGCGGAACAGGCCGCGTTTTGGGTCGGTCAACTGCTTTTCACGAAGGGAGATGCAAAGAGCGCGCTGACGGAGCTGCAAAGCTTTGCGAAGAACTTTGCGAAGAGCGACATGATGCCCAACGCGCTCTTCTACACGGCGCAAGCGCAACTCCAGGCAAACCAGAAGAACGAGGCGCTCGCGACCTTCAAGGATGTGGGCAAGAAGTTTCCGCAGGCGGAGGTTGCGCCTTTTTCCTACTTCGAGCGCGTGAAGGTCGCGATGAGCGACCAGAAGATGGATGATGCGATCGGAGTCATGCGGGACTTCATCGCAGTCTACCCGGAAGCTCCCGCGCTTTTTCAAGCTTACGACACGATCGCGCAGATTCAGGCGAGTCAGAAGGATGGAATGAAAGCGGTTGGAACCTACGAAGAGTATGTGAAGACGAAGGGCCAGACAGACGCCGCGCCCGAGGCTTTGTTGAAGATTGCGGCGCTATGGAAAGGCTATGCTGAAGGGCAGCCGGGCCGCTATATCGCGCTGAACGAGGAACAGCGAAAGGAATGGACAAAGGGCGTGGAAAGCAGCATCGCCGCCTCTGAGCGCGTGGTGAACGAATATTCCGAAAGCCCGCAGGTGGCGCTGGCGCTCGCCAATCTGCTCGACGTGCAGAAGCTGCGACAGCAGGCCAAGTTGATCACCGAGGCCGACGTGCAGAGCTACTTTCAGGAACTGGCGAAGAAGTTCGAGAGCAAGCAGGTCACGCGTTCAAAGATCATCTTTACTCTGGCGAGCTATACCTTCGAGAAGGACAAGACAAAAGCGATCGAGCAGATGGCGAGCGCCTACAACAAGGAGCTGAAATACGCGCCCGGTGATCTTGATCTTTATGGGCAGGCGCTCATCGAACAAGGCAGGCTCGACGAGGCGATGGCGATCTACGAAAAGCTCGCGGTGGATTATCCTCTGCCAAAGGGCGCAGACCCGACGAAGACCGGTGGAGAAACGGGTGAGGCGCAATCCATTGCGCTCTTTGGAACGGGCAAAGTCTTGCAGGAGCAGAAGAAGATCGAAGAGGCAAAGAAGCGGTTCGACGATCTGGAGAAATACTACGGCTGGTCGCCAAAGATGATGGAGGCGAACTACGGCATCGCGCTCGGCTTATACGGCGAGAAGAAATACGACGATGCGATGAAGCGTCTCATTGGGGTCATCAAAAACAACAGCGCCAGCGCCAGGCTGCGCGCGAGCGGCATGCTGCTGCTGGCGAAGATTCATGAGGACCAGGGTAACTTCGACACCGCGATCGATAACTACATCAAGATTGCCAGCTTCTACGGCGGCGTGCCGGAGGTTGCAGCCGAGGGACTGTGGCGCGGCGCAAACTTGCTGGAGCGGCAAGGCAAAGGTGATATTGCGATGAAGGTATCAACTCCCAAACCGAAGCCCGCGCCGGCGAAGCCAAGCCCCGGCGCGGCGCCTGCAACTGCGAAGAAGGCCAAGTGATGCCGCGTTTGTTTCCTTCCCTTTGTTTCGACATGTTGAAGAAATCCCTCCACCTCTGGCTCGCGGCTCTCCTTTGTTTCGGAGCTGCCGCTTGCGAAAAGAAGAAAACGAAGGCGCAGTTAACTGCGGAAGACGAAAAGAAGTGGCAGGTGCAGCAGCGGCAAAGAGCGGCGAAGTATTACAAGGAACTAGTCGAGAAATTCCCCGATTCGCCTTTTGCCGCCCAAGCAAAGGAGAAGCTTCAGCAGTTAGGACCTGTCACTCCGGGCGGGAAAGCCGGCGGCAGCGCGGCCACGGCTAAGAAGTAAGATTGGCGGAAGAGGACCGCCATGTCCGCTGGTTCGTGGCGTGTCGCATTTCGGATGTCCGCCGAGCTATCACGCCGGGGTAGCGTCGAATTCGCCTTTGTCGTGCGCGCCCGTGGCTGTTGCGTGCCCTATTCACTTTTGCCAACGATTCCCACTTGCTGCGGAGGCGACCTTTCAAGCCGCTCGCCGGGACTCTGAGCCCCTGCCGCTCACTTGCCCACCGCCACCTCATCTTGCATTCTTCCTTTTCGATATGACGCTCCGCGAGCGCATCCCGTTTCTGATAGACGCTTTCGCGCGCACCTACCCGGACGCGCATTGCGAGCTGGATTTTGCCGATCCGCTTCAACTCCTCATCGCAACGATCCTGTCGGCCCAATGCACAGACAAGCGCGTGAACCTCGTCACGCCCGCACTTTTCCAGCGGTGCCGCAGCGCACTGGATTTCGCTGAGATCGAGCAGGCAGTGCTGGAAAGCATCGTCCAATCCACGGGCTTCTTCCGGTCCAAGGCTGCGAGCATCCGCTCGTGCTGCGCGGACATCGTGGCAAAGCATGCCGGCGAAGTGCCGCGGGGGATGGAAGCGCTGACGGCTCTGCGCGGTGTCGGGCGCAAAACAGCGAATGTGGTGCTTGGCAACGCCTTCGGACTTGAGGAAGGCGTGGTGGTCGATACGCACGTCGCCCGCTTGTCGGGACGGCTGGGGCTTTCGAAGCAAACTGATCCGGTGAAGATCGAGCAGGATCTCGCGAAGCGGATTCCACGGGAGCAGTGGACGATCTTTTCGCATTGGCTGATCTGGCACGGGCGTCGGCGCTGCACTGCGCGCAAGCCGGATTGCGCGGGGTGCGAAGTGCGAGCGCTCTGCCCGAGTGCGGGCAAAATCGCGGGCGCCACAACCGTGCCTGCGCTGCCTGAAGCGCCCAGCACGCGAGATTCCGGGGAAAGCGGCGGCATCGCCCGGTAGCTGTTTGGAATACTCAAACCTATCCGCATAGCGGTGGTGTCCTCATCTGGAAACCCGGAAGCCAGGAAAGAGCGGTCGCGTAGGGAGCCGCATCCTGGTTTTCAAATCCAAATCAGGACACTGCCCGAATAGCTGTGCGCTTTCCCGCTATTCGTCTCTTTCTTCATCTTCATCCTTTGGCCGACCGGGATAGAAATGAAGATGAAGGATGAGAAGAGTATCTCGAATTGGCTTTGAAAGCGGGAAGCTCGGCCCTGTGCAGTGATGCCGGTTTCCGTGCAAAACGCAGTTGTTTCAGCGGACTTCTCTCCTCCAGCCACCACGTTTGACACCCATCCCCCGCCCACCTACCCTCCTGCGCTCTTTCCCCGCTGAATGCCTGCCGTTTCGCCTATCACCAGCCAGACCGTCGGCAAAACATTTCTCGTAGCGATCAGCCTGCTCGGCACGATCGCGCTGGTGCAGCTTTGCGCGATCGGATGGGTGTTTTCCGCCCGATTCCACACCGTGCCGCTCGCGGAGAGCGGAGGGAATTCATCTGGAACTGCCGCCACGGACACGCTGGCTCCAGCGAAAGAATTCACCGATCCCTTCGACGCCAGTAATCCTCCCAGTGCTGGTCCGGCGTCCGCGACCTCCACCGCAACGCTGGTGGCTGGCGCGACTCCACCGCCGCGCCCGGCTCCTACGCCAGTCTCGCCGGATGCCTTCAAAGCCGAGGCTGGCGCGGGGTCCGAGCCGACGCCGCAAGACCGCTTCAATGAGCTGATCGAGCAAGGCCGGGCGCTGCGAGACCGCGGCGATACGTATGCGGCGATCACAAAATTCCGCGAAGCTCAGGTGCTCGACACACCGAATGCGCTGCCGCTGGCCGAGCTGGCGGTGACCTACGAGAAGATGGGCTTTGGCGAAAAAGCGGCGGAAAACTGGCGCAAGATCTACGATGCTGGCGAGTCGTCCGGCGTTTATTACACCGCAGCCAAGGCAAAGCTGGAAGCCAGCCAGGCGCAGGAGCTCCTGAAAACCATGCCTGTGAGGAATGGTGTGTCGGAGACGCCGGGTGGGCCGTCCGAAAATGTGGGCGCCGGTGCGACGGCAAAGCTGGGCCTGCTGGAGATCACGCGCAATGAAGAGCGCGATCCCGCGGCGCTGCGCAAATTCACGCTGCACGTCCCGCTGAAGTCAAAATCGCGCGCGCATGTCGATGTGCGCGACGTGACGATCCAAGTGCTTTTCTACGACGCCGTAGATGGGCGCTCGGTGGAGAAAACAAATGCGCAGGTCACCACGCGCTGGAGTTCGCCGCCGCCGGACTGGAGCGATGAAGACACGGAAACGCTGGAAGTTACCTATCTCCAGCCGATGCCCGTGCAGGGCGACCCAATCCCTGAGAACCGAAAATTCTTCGGCTACACCGCGAGCATCTACTACAAAGGCGCGCTCCAGGATTTCCGGGCGGACCCGCCACGGCTCGCCCAGCAATCGCCGCCGCCGCGCACGCTTCCGACCGACACCGCCCCATGAAGATTCTTCTTGTAGATGACGACACCAGCGTGCTGCAGGGGCTGCTCGGGGTGTTGAAAACGCTGCCGGGGCATGAGGTGCGGGCTGCCACGACGGGCGAGAAAGCGCTCGAGCACGCCGCTGCGCTTGGCGGGATCGACCTGCTCATTTCCGACGTGGTGATGGAGCCGATGGATGGCTTCACCCTCCACAGCCATCTCGTGGCGCAACAGCCCGGGCTGCGGACGATCTATATCTCCGGCTACGATCTCGCGGAGTATGCGCCCTATACGGAAGGGTTTCAGGTGCTGCAAAAGCCGGT
Source organism: uncultured Chthoniobacteraceae bacterium (assembly GCA_964235505.1). GTDB lineage: Bacteria > Verrucomicrobiota > Verrucomicrobiia > Chthoniobacterales > Chthoniobacteraceae > CAXSDZ01. Next base: position 3,278 of record CAXSDZ010000044.1, on the reverse strand, counting down.
GACGTCCGAACAAATCACAGCCGCCATCGCGAAGGAATTTGCACCAGCGGTGCCGGCGCCTCGTGCGGTGGCGGTGGCGCAACCGCGTGCCGTCGCAGCCCAGCCGCGCGCTGCGGTGGCCGCTGCGCCACGAGCGATCTCGGCTGCGTCTCCGACTGTCGCCGCGCGTGCGCTGACTGCGCAGCCTGCGGTGCATCGAGCGGTGTCTCCGGCGAATGGCGCGGCTGGGGAACCCGCGGCCGGGATTTCTGAGCTCACAGACCCGCCCGCAGCACACGACTCCAGCTCAGGTTTGCTTGGGCAGATGATCGGCGGTTACCAGATCGTGTCGCAGCTCGGCGAAGGCCGCTGGGGGACGGTCTATGCGGCGGTGCAGACTGCGATCAATCGCCCAGTTGGCTTGAAAGTGCTGGACCCCGTGCGCGCGCAGGATGAGGCGCAGCAGCAGCGCTTTATCGGCGACGCACGGGCGAAGGCGCACGTGCAACACCCGGCTATTCTTTCCGTGTATGAGGCTGGTTCGGCGGATGGCTGGATCTTCTTTGCGCACGAGTTTGTGGATGGGCAGAACCTCGCGGAGATGGCTGCGAATGGCGTGGCGCTCGATGAGCCGACGACCTTGAAAATCCTGCGCGTCGCCGCGGATGGTCTGCTCTACCTCTCCAAGAACGCGATTGCCCACGCCGCGCCGCAAGGGAGCGATATCTATCTCGGAGTCGATGGCCAGCCGCGGCTTTCCAACCTCGCCACGCAGATCTCCGACCAGCAGCCGGGAGTAGAGCAGGAGATCGAGGCGCTCGGGCAGGCAGTCCTCGCAGTTCTGCCCGCAGAGGCGCCGGTGTCCCCGGGTCTGCGCGCGCTGCTTGGCCGCACGCAGCAGAGCCACCCGACACCGATCGCCTCGTGGGGCGTGCTGCTTCAGGGCATCAAAGCGCTGGAGCCAAAAGTGGTGCCCGTCGCGGCTGCAAAGATCAGCGCGCACGATCGCGCCACGGAGCAGGCCGTGGCAAAAGCGCGCGAGCAGCAAAAGCGCTCCTTCATCATCAACGTGGCGACCATGGGCACGCTGCTGCTGCTCGCGGGATTCGCCGTTTGGTATTTCCTCCATTCCAACGAGCGGACGCTCGATCAGCAGGTGGCGATCGAAGCCGGAGACTTTGTGGCTGGCGAAGGTAAGCCAGGGAAGACCGAGGAGTTCTGGATCGATAAGTATGAAGTAACGATCGGGCAGTATGCCAAGTTTGTAGAGTGGATCGACAAGAACCCGGAGAAGGAGAAGGACTACGATCACCCTAGTCAGCCGCGGTTTCATAGTGATGGGACCTCGTTCTCTCACATCCCCCCAAACTGGCTAATCTACTACCTGAACGCAAAGAATGGCGCCGCCGCCCATAGCAGCCCCATCTCGCTGAACTCACCAATGCTGGCGGCCACCTGGTGGGATGCCTATGCCTACGCCAAGTGGAAAGGCCGCGAGCTGCCTACTGATATGGAGTGGGAGAAAGCCGCGCGCGGAACCGATGGCCGGGCGTTCCCGTGGGGTGACGAGATTGATCCTAAAAAGGCCAACACTGGCGCCGATCACAATCACAACGAGCCGAAGCTCAAAGGCGCTGTCGATGGCGTGAACTACTGGAGTGATGTCGATACCTTCAAATCCGACAAGAGCCCGTCAGGCGTGATCGGCATGGCCGGCAATGTAAGCGAGTGGACTGCGACCTGGACGGAAGATAAGTCGAAGGTAGTCGTCAAAGGCGGCAACTTCACTACCGCGCTGGTTCCGATGGGTGACCGTCTTTCCATTGAGCCTGGCAAAGCCGAAGAGTTCATCGGCTTTCGCACCATCACTCGCAAACCGCCGGAAGGATAGCGCGTTGTAGATTGAAGCTTTGTGAGGAGCATGACAGGCTCCGGCGCCTCACGCTTGTCTTCACCTTTCCTGAACCTTCTCACCTTGCGTCGCTGCGATACTTTATTTGGTGCTAGCGTTCCACAGTTGATGTTTGAGATTCGCTCGCTGAGTGATCTATCCCACACTTTCCATCCCTCCCGAACTCCCATGAAGCGCTTCCTTCTGTTTCTCTTCGCCCTCGCGATCTTCCTGCCCGCTGCCGACGCGCAGCTTGCTGTCAGCATCCAGATCAAGCGCCGGCTGTTTGTGCTGAATGAGCCGATCATCGCGAGTGTCGCAATCACCAATAACACCGGGCACGACGTCACTCTGAGCGACACGGAGGAAGGTGGTCAATGGTTCCGCTTTCAAATCGTCGCCGGCGATGGGCGCATGGTGCCGCCGCGCAACAGCGAATATACTTTGGAGCCGCTCTCGATGCATTCTGGCGAAACTGCCAAGCGCAGTGTGAATCTTAATGAACTCTATACTCTCGGCGATTACGGCACTTATAAAGTCACCGCCTCCATCTTCCTGCCGGAGCGAGGGAAATACTATGCTTCCCGGGCAGAAGCGATGGAAGTCACCGACGGGCGCACAGTATGGAAACAAACGGTCGGTGTGCCTGATGCCGCAGGCGGCGCTGGCAGCACACGCACTTTTACTCTTCTCACTCTGCAGATGGATAAAGGCCGCATGCTCTATGTGCGGGTCGTGGGCGAAGACGGCACTGCCTACGGCTGCTACAACATTGGCCGGATGGTGGACGGATTTTTGCCGGAGGCAAAGTTCGACCGGGGTAATAACCTCTATGTTCTTCAGCTCACCGGGCAGAAGACTTACTTCCTGACGCACATCGGACTCAACGGCGACTATCTCGGGCGGAGCACCTACATCACGCCGAAGAAGCAGCCCTACCTTCGCCGGTTGGAGGATGGCACACTCCAGCTCGTCGGTGCTGTCAAGCAGCAGGAGGTCGTCGCGTCTCTGATCGACCCGGCCGATAGTCCGAAGCTATCCGATCGTCCGGCAGGCTTTCCGAAGTAGAAGGTCTGGAGCGGACGGTCGAGGTGACGCCTGCGTGAGACAGGTGCCACTTCCCGCTTGAATGGATACGTGAGTTCTGGCCCGCACCGACGGGTGAGATGGCAGCGGGGTAGATCGTGGAAAGAAGGATCTGCGAAAGCGAACGTCCGGTAAGGCGCAGAGCGGGCATGTTGGTTCCCGTGTAGCGCGATAAGTTCTCGCAGGTCACCGCCCCAACTTAGTTGTCCAATCCTCTCCATGCACCTTCCGCATCGTCCACGCCGCCTCCGCTCCTCTGCTGCCCTGCGCTCGCTCGTGCGCGAGACGTCGCTCCAGACGGACGACTTTATCCTGCCACTGT
>CAXSDZ010000043.1:20430-24979 GCA_964235505.1 uncultured Chthoniobacteraceae bacterium | reverse complement strand
CTTCGCGACTCACTGCGCCTCTCCCCGCTCCCCGCTCCAACGCTCCACGCATTCAACGTCGCGTCTCCGCCTTCAACTCCCGCAGCATCCGCCCCGCCGCCTCCACGAGCATCTCGCCCGAGCCTTCCGCACAGCGGGCGCTGATCGGCTCGTAGTTCCCTTCTGCATAGGCGGAGCGGTTCGGGATGTAGCCGATCGCTCCATTCGCGAGCTCGATGAGGAAGGTGTGTTTGAAAGGCGACGCCGCTTTGATCGCGAGCCCGAGCTCCACAAAAATCTCGCCGGGCAGCGACACAAAAGCCACCTCGTCGCCCAGCGCGATCACCTGCACTTCGACTTGAAACGGCTCCCCTTTGCGCGCCTCGACATCGAGCACCTGGAAGCACTTCACCTTGTCGAGGAAAGCCGTCTTCGGATCGCTCATCCGCCGCAGCGTGGCGCGGGCGGCGGCGAGGTCTTCCTCCGTGATCGGCGGCAGCGGGAGCGCCACGATCTCGCTGCGGACGCGCGGCGCGGAAGTGCTCACCGGCGCCGCCATCGGCAGCGCGCGGCAGACCGCGCCGGCGAGGATCGTGCCGCAGCGGTTCGCCTCGCCGGGGCCGTGCTGCCCATCGCTCCACCAGACGTTGCGGTGGTTCAGATTGCCGCAGCAGCCATTGGCAAAAAGCGTCAGCACCTCCGGGCCGCGCACTTCCGCCAGGCGCCGGGCGAGCGCGCCGGGGTAGTCGGCGGAAAGCGCGACGCCGCCGGTGGTGTCCGGGTGCAGCGCGAAGTTCACAAACGTGGCGAGCGGCTTCGGCACTTTCTCCGTCGTCTCGAAAGAAAGCACGCCGACATCGGGATCGCTCGGCCCCGCGGGCGCGACGATGCGTGGGCTGAGCTTCGGCGGGTTCCAGGCGACGGTGCCGTCGTCCATCCAAAAGCGGCGGTTGAAAGCGAGGTTATCTTCGTGACCATGTGCCGCGAGGACGCTGGCGGGCGCGAGCTTTGTCACGGCTTCCGCGACCGCGCGGGCGAGCAGCGCGGGGAGCCTGCGCGTGTAGTCGAGGGTGAGTTCGGAGGTGCCGCCGTCGAGTTCATCCCGCGCCGACTCGCGCGCCACGACCGGGCCGGTGTGCTGGTGCGTGGCGGCGATGAGCACCCGCGCGCCGGGGATGCCGCTTCCCTGCGTGATCAACTCGCGTGCGGCGAGGATCGTGTGCCGCGGCAGGCTGAGCAGATCGCACACGACGATCGCAGCGCTCTCGCCGTCCTGCTCGAAGACGAGCGCCTTCGCGAAGAGATCATCCGCGACGCCATCGGCCGCGCGCAGGCTGTAGTAACCGGCGAGCGGCGCATCGGGCGGCGGGTTGATATTCACCGCCGCCGCGGAACTCGGCGGCGCGGAGGTGGCACGCGGCGGTGAGCAGGATCGTGAAGCCCAGCAGGCGAGGGGAGATGCTCATGGGGGGAACAAACGCGGCCGATCTTCGCAACGACACCGCGCTGCCGCAGCAACGGATTTTTTGCCTTTGTTCAGCCTGGCCTTCTCCGCAGCCTGGCTGAGCCGGCTCGTTGCCTTTCATTCCGCCGCCGCGCAAAGTCGCGCGGATGTCCGAGCCCACTCCATCTCTCCCGCGCCGCGAATCGCTGCGCGAGCTGCTGCACTTGTTCCGCTTTCTGCGGCCTTATCGCGTCCAGTTCGGCGGCGCGATGCTCGCCTCGATGGTTTCGATGAGCTTTGGCGCGCTCTTTCCGTGGCTGGTGGGATTGCTGATCGATACCGCACTTCCCTCGCTGCCGCTCGCGCAACATCTGCCACGCAGGTGGAGCGTGGATACTCTCGCGCTGATGATGGTCGGCACGCTGCTCGCGCAGGCGGCGCTCACTTATGTAGCCTCCTTCTCCTTCAACTCCGCCGGCGAGCGGGCGGTGATCGACCTCCGCACGCGGCTCTTCTCCCGGATCGTCGCGCTGCCGATGCGCTTTTTCGGCGAGCGGCGCGTGGGTGAGCTGGCGAGCCGGCTTTCCAGCGACCTCGCGCAGATTCACGACATGTTCGCCTTCGCGGTGCCGCAGGCGATCCGCATGACGATGCTCTTCGCCACTGGCGCGGTGGCGATCGTCGTCACGTCGCCACGGCTGGCGCTGGTCATGATCTGCTCGCTGCCGCCGGTGGTGCTCGCGACGATCTGGTTTGGGCGGAAGGTGCGCCGCTTTTCGCGTGACGCGCAGGATCGGCTGGCGGAGACCGCGACGGTGGTGGAGGAAACGCTGCAAAACATCGCCAGCGTGAAGGCCTACACGAGCGAGGGCTACGAGGCGCGGCGCTACGCTTCCGCGCTGGAGCGCTTCCTCGCCGTCGTGCTGCCGGCGGCGCGGCTGCGCGCGGTGCTCGTCGCGTTTTTCATTGTGGGCTGCTTCGGCTCCATCACGCTCGTGCTCTGGTATGGCGCGCGGCTCATGCAGGCCGGCGCGCTCACGCACGGGAAGCTCACCACGTTCACGCTTTTCACGCTGCTGATTGGCGGGTCGGTGGCCTCGGCGGCTGATCTCGTTTCCACGGTGAACCGCACGCTGGGCGCCTCCGAGCGCGTGCGCGAGCTGCTGCGGGAAGAGGTGGAGACGGGAGATGGGAGCGGGGAGATGGGAGCTGGGGAAAACGCTCGACGCCCAACGCTCCGCCTCTCGGGCGACGTGCGGTTTGATGCGGTCGAGTTTCGTTATCCCTCGCGGCCTGAGATGCCAGTGCTGCGCGGGCTTTCGCTGCATGCGCGGCCGGGGGAAAAGATCGCGCTCGTCGGGCCGAGCGGGGCCGGAAAAAGCACGGTCGTATCGCTGCTGCTGCGCTTTTATGAACCAGACGCAGGACAGGTGCTGCTGGATGGGAAAGGCGCAGCGACACTGCCGCTCGCGGGGGTGCGCGGGAACATGGCGATCGTGCCGCAGGAGGTGCTGCTTTTTGGCGGCAGCATCCGCGAAAATATCGCCTACGGCCGGGTCGGCGCGACGGAAGAAGAGGTCCGGTCGGCGGCGCGGCGGGCGAACTGCGACGAGTTCATCACCGCCTTTCCGGAAGGCTACGAAACGCTGGTGGGGGACCGCGGCGTGAAGCTTTCCGGCGGGCAGCGCCAGCGCATCGCCATCGCCCGCGCGCTGCTGAAAGACCCGGCGATCCTGATCCTGGACGAGGCGACTTCGTCACTCGATTCCGAAAGCGAGCATCTCATCCAGGAAGCGCTCGCGACGTTGCTCGAAGGCCGCACCGCGTTCATCATCGCGCACCGCCTTTCCACCATTCGCAAGTGCGATTGCATCTACGTGATCGAGGCCGGCCAGGTGACCGAAAGTGGCACGCACGAGGAATTGGTGGGGAAAGCCGGCGGCACTTACCGGCGGCTGAGCGAGCTGCAGTTCAGCGTGTGAGCAAAAAGGAATGCCCCTTTTAGTAACAGGATTGTCATAAAACAGATTGCCAACGAGGAGCTTGCACACTACACCGCACGCAACCATGACCCTCCGCATCTTCTCCAGCGATCGATTCCCCGTTCTTCACGCCCCCAGCCAGGCGCCGAGCCCGCTCCGCAAAGCAGTGCTCCAGACACTCGCCGCTGCGAGTGTCGTCGCAGCGCTGGCACCTTCGGCGGACGCGTCCCCGACCGGCCGCAGCATCGCGATCAAGTTCGGCACGGATCAACCAGGGCGTGCAACCCTGCCCACCACCGGAAGCGACCTTGAATCGGTGGTGAATGCCGCTGCGGGTGTGCTGAATACGCTAAACTGGAACAACTTCGCCGGTGGGACGCAGGCGGCACCGCAGACGCTTTCGGTTGATTTGAACAGCGGGTCGATTGCATCCACGGCTACGGTCGTTTGGAGCTCCGCCGGGACTTGGTCGAGCACCGGTCACGCGGGTGAAGAAAACAACACTGCCCAGAATACCGCGACGAATGAGAGTGGCGATCTCATGGGCGGGTATCTCGACACACAAGGCCTCGGCGGCACGGGCATCAGCGTGAATGTGACAGGCCTGAACGCCGCGGGGTTCACGCTCGGCTATGACGTTTTTGTCTATATTCAAGGTGGCGTGAATGGACGGGGCGGCACTTACACACTCGGCGCATTCACCGATACTCACACGACACTCGGGGCTTTTAACGGCACATTCGTTGAGGACACGGACGTGGCGGGCACCACGGCCAACAGCAACTATCTTGTGTTTCGGAACGTGGTTGGAAACGCCTTCACTTTGACCTCCGCGGGCACAATCGGCACCCCAGAGCGCGCCCCGATCAACGGCATCGAAATCCGGTCGGTGCCGGAGCCCGCGACGCTTTCAGCGCTCGCAGGCGGCGTCGCGATTCTACTGGCCTGGCGCCGGCGTCGTCAGGCGTAAGCCCGTCCAGGCAACTCGTTGCAACCTTTCAAAACCGACGCGGTGCCTCCGGCTGCCGCGTCGGTTTTTTCATTTCCACCAAAGCAGATGAACCGCGTGCAATCGGTGCTCGTGCTGGGGGGCGGTTCCGCCGGATTGCTCGCCGCGCTGTCGCTGAAGACGCAGCTCCCGCAA
>CAXSDZ010000043.1:532-20420 GCA_964235505.1 uncultured Chthoniobacteraceae bacterium | reverse complement strand
CGCTGGTGCGCTCGCGGGAGATTGGGGTGATCGGTGTCGGCGAAGGCTCGACGGTGGGTTTGCCGGCCTTTCTCCACGGTTACCTCGGCATTGAGCCCGCGGAGTTCTTTCGCACGGCCCGCCCGACGTGGAAGCTCGGCCTGCGGTTCGAGGAATGGGGGCCGCGCCCGCATTTCCACTACTCCTTTGCGCCATCGATGTTTCTGCGCTGGAACGGGCTGCCGAGGCTGGGCGCATTTTACTGCTTGGAGGAAATGCGCGACGCAAACTTCGCGAGCGCGATGATGGATGCAGACCGCGTCTTTCTGCGCGGCGCGGATGGCGCGGTGCAGATGACGCGAGAGTTCGGCTACCACATCGAAAACCGCGAGTTCGTGGACGCGCTGGAAAAGCGCGCGGGCGAGGTCGGCATCGATCTGCGGGACGACGTGATCGCGAGCATCGCGCCCGGCGAAGAAGGCGTCGCGGCGGTCCATTTGGAACGTGGTGGCGAGCAGCGCGCCGATTTGTATGTGGACTGCACCGGCTTCGGCTCGCTGGCGCTCGGGCGGGCGCTCGGCGAGCCGTTCCGCTCCTTTTCTTCGACGCTCTTCTGCGACCGCGCGATCGTCGGAGGCTGGGCGCGGGGCACCGAGCCGATCCGGCCCTACACGGCGGTGCGCGGCATGGATGCTGGGTGGCGCTGGCAGATCGATCACGAGCACCGCATCAATCGCGGCTACGTGTATTCATCCGCGTTCATCAGCGACGAGGAAGCGGAGCGCGAGTTCCGCGCGGGCAGCCCGTGCGTCGAAAACACGCGGGTGGTGAAGTTCGTGAGCGGCCGTTACGAACGTGCGTGGGTCGGCAACGTCGTGGCGATCGGGAATGCGTGCGGCTTTGTGGAGCCGCTGGAAGCAACCTCCCTCGGCGCCATCTCCAGCGAAGCCGCGGCTCTGGTGGAAGTGCTGCACGACAGCGACAGCGCGCCGACTCCGTCGCAGGTGCGGAACTTCAATCATCGCGTGGGCGAAAGCTGGGACAACATCCGGCGCTTCCTCGCCATCCACTATCGCTTCAACCCGCGCCAGCAAACGCCGTTTTGGAACGCCTGCCGCGCGGACACAGACCTCGCGGGCGCAGAGCCTATCGTCGAGTTCTACGCGGAAAACGGACCCAGCGATCTCGCCCGCCAGGCGCTGCTGAGCCCTTACGACCAGTTCACGATGGATGGGTGGCTCACGCTTCTCGTCGGGCAGAAAGTCCCCACGCAGCGCGCCTTCGCGGCGAGTCCCGCGGAGCAGGAGGTCTGGGCGAAGCTCCGCTCTCATATCCGCTCGCGGGCGGCGCAGGCGTTCACGATTCCCGAAGCTCTCGCCGCCGTCCGTTCGCCGCGCTGGAAATGGAATCGCGAGTTCTTTCTGCGGGCGTGAGCGGCAAGGGTGCGGGCGCGGCTTGAAAATTCGCCTCCGCACGTCCATCGTGGCGCTCCGATCTTTATGCCCGTCATCATCCCACGCAAGACGCTGCCAGATTACGACGTCATTATCGTTGGCTCCGGCGCGGCAGGCGGAATGTCGGCGTATGTTTTGGCGAAAGCCGGCGTGAAGGTGCTGATGCTCGAGGCGGGGCGAAACTACGATCCGATCACCGAAACGCCGATGTTCGAGACGCCGAAAGACGCGCCGTTGCGCGGGGCGCCGACGCCGGACAAGCCGTTCGGATTCCACGACGCCACGGTCGATGGCGGCTGGACGGTGCCGCACGAGCCTTACTCCGTGCAGCGCTCGGAGCAGCCCGGCTGGCACGACGCGAGCGACTCGAATGCGAAGACCACGACGCAGAATTTCATGTGGTGGCGCGCGCGGATGCTCGGCGGGCGGACCAATCACTGGGGTCGCATCGCGCTTCGCATGGGGCCGTATGATTGGAAGCCGAAACAGCGCGACGGCCTCGGGCTCGACTGGCCGATCGACTACACGGACATGGCGCCGTGGTATGACAAAACGGAGGCGCTGATCGGCGTCTATGGCTCGAACGAAGGGCTGGAAAACACGCCCGATTCCTCGCCCGGCGTGCTCCAGCCGCCGCCGCGTCCGCGCGGTTATGAACTGCTCACGCAGAAGGCGTGCAAGGGCCTCGGCATTCCGGTGATCCCGTCGCATCTCGCGATCCTCACGCAGCCGCTCAATGGCCGCTCCGCGTGCTTTTACGCGACGGACTGCGGACGTGGCTGCTCGATCCGGGCGAACTTTCAATCCACCACCGTCCTCCTCCCGCCCGCGGTGGAAACAGGCAACCTTGACATCATCACCGATGCCATGGTGCGCGAAGTGACGCTCGACAAGGCGGGCCGCGCGACCGGCGTGCAATACATCGACAAAGCGACGGGCAAAGACCTGCACGCCAGCGCGCGGGTGGTGATCCTCGCGGCGAGCGGCTGCGAAAGCGCGCGCATCCTGCTGAACTCGAAGTCGCCGCTTTTTCCCGACGGCCTCGCGAATGGTTCGGGCAAAGTCGGCCGCTACCTTATGGATACGGTCGGCTCCAGCTTGAGCGGCCAGATTCCCACGCTGGAAAACTGCCCGCCCCACAACGAAGACGGCGCCTCCGCGATGCACATGTATATGCCGTGGTGGCAGTATCAGGAGCAGATGGCGGGGAAGCTCGGCTTCGCGCGCGGCTATCACATCGAGTTCTACGGCGGGCGGCGCATGCCGGGGATAGGAAATCCGGCGGTCGCGCCGGATGCTGTGGGCACGTATGGCCGGAAGCTGAAGGAAGAAATGCGGCGCTACTACGGCTCGTTTGTCGGCTTCGCCGGGCGCGGCGAGATGATCCCAAACGACGACTGCTTTTGCGAACTCGACCCGGGCAAGAAAGACAAGTGGGGCATCCCGGTGCTGCGCTTCCACTGGAAATGGAGCGAGCACGAGACGCGGCAGGCCGCCCACATGCAGCGCACTTTTGCCGACATCATCTCCGCGCTCGGCGGCAGGACGCTCACTCCGCCGCAGCTCGATGGTGCAAAGGCGATCATGGCGGGTGGCACGATCATTCACGAAGTCGGCACGACCTGCATGGGCTTCGATGCGAAGACCTCGGTCGTGAATGAGCACTGCCAGACGTGGGAAGTGCCAAACCTGCTCGTCACCGACGGCGGGCCGTTTGTCTCCAACGCAGACAAGAATCCGACCCTCACGATCATGGCGCTCGCGATGCGCTCCTGCTCATGGCTCGCGGGGGAGATGAAGAAGGGAAGTATTTAGGAAGGAAGATTTAGGATGGAGGAAGTATCCCCCACGTGGTTGGGGAGCTTCTTTCGCGCATCCACCGATTACGTTTCAAATCGCTGCATCGATCCACGCCTCACCGACTTCCTAAATCCTAAATCTACCTTCCTAAATGGCATCCTCCCTCACCCGCCGCGAAGCCGTGCAGCGCATGCTCGCCGCCGCCGCGACCATCTCGCTGCTCGATGCGAAATCCTTCGGTGTGCCGAGCCTGCCTTCCGGCATCGGCACCGATCCAAACCTCCGCGCCAAGATCATTCCTTGGAACCGCGTGCTCACCGCGCCGGAGATGAAAACCGTCACTGCGCTGTGCGACGTGATCATTCCCGCCGATGAAAAGTCGCCCGCGGCAAGTGCGCTCGGCGTGCCGGACTTCATCGACGAATGGGTCAGCGCGCCATATCCGCAACACGTCGCCGACCTTACCCAAGTGCGCGCCGGCCTGGCTTGGATGGATGAAGATGCCGCCCGACGCTTCGACGGGAAGCCCTTCGCCGAACTCACCTCTGCGCAGCAAAACGCAATAGCCGACGACCTCTGCGATCTCGCGAAAGCGAAGCCGGAGCACAAGGCCGCGGCCGAGTTCTTCGCGAAAATGCGGAACCTCGCCGCAGGCGGCTTTTACTCCACACCCGAGGGCTGGCAGGACATCGGCTATATCGGCAACGTCCCGCTCATCGAGTTCCCCGGCCCCCCGCCGGAAGTGCTGCGGCACCTCGGGCTGGCGTAGTGAGGTCTCACCCGCTGGTCAGCGCTTCGTGCCTGGAAGGCAGCGTGCCTCCAGTCGCCGGAGCGTGATCTTGCCTCCGGGACGCATTGCGAAGCCGCCGAATCCGATCCCGCCTTCTTCCGGTATTTCGTGCGGCAGTGGAGCGTTCTCGTAGATCGTCTTCCCATTCCATTTCCAAGTGAGGCGCCCGTTCTCGATGCGGAGGTAGAACTCATTGACCTCGCGCAACTCGCAATCGATTTCCGCGAGTTGCTTCGTGTAGCCGTCGTTGAACACATACATCGACTTCGCGCGGTGCTCCGTCGGCGGGTAAGTCTGGCAGCCCTGCCAGGTTTCCCAGTTTTCGTCCGCACGCTCCCGGGCAAAGTAAACGCCTACCGTTGCTTCGCCACGAAATCCAAGCTCGCCGCGCATCTCGAAATTCTGGCCCAGCCGGGTGCCATGGAAGATGCGCGCCTGCCCGTCCGTATCGCTGCATTCGGGAAATCCTTCGGGAGTCGCTTTCCAAACACCTGCCATGGCGAGCCAACCTGCGAGCGTCTGGTCCGGCGGGACTGAAGTCCATTCGCCGCCGCGCATTTTCTGCTCCGCCTCCACCGTTTGCACTTTTGCCCGGAGAAAAGCAGCGGCGGGCTCCTGCGCCTTTGCCAGAGCGGCTTGGAAGGCTGTGAGCGCCGCGGGGAAATCGCCGTTCTTCCAAGCTGCATCACCCGCGCGATACTCACCGGAAGCAGTGCCCGCGAGTGTCGCCACGAGTCCACGCAAGCCCGTCTCGTCCATGTCGGCGTCCCTGAGTTTTTCCAACGCGGCGGGGTGGAGGCGAGCGGGGCCCGCGAGTTGGAGCGCGTTTGCGGCGCGTGAAGCTTCGCCTGTCATCCATGCGTTGACGGCGAGGTAGCTGAGCCGCATCCGCTTTTCGTCGCTGCGCTTGGGTTCATCCACAAGTGCCTGGCTGAGCCGCAGCACATCCGCTGCGATCGCTGGCTGGCGATACAGTTGCGCCATGTCCGACTGGTCCTGATTCATAGTGCTGAGCACCGCGAAGTAGCCAAGCGGTGCTTCCGTATCGAACCTTCCCGTAGCGAGGCAGGCACGGGCGAATTCCAACATCTGCCGATGACTCCCGCCCCACCGCGGCATCGTGGCTAGGGCAAGCGCCTTGTAGGCTGGGAAATAGTCGCACTCCGCGCTGATCACGCGGTCAAACCAAACCCGCTCCGATTCGCCCGGTCCGGCGCCGCCGCCCATTGCCACAACGATCATTTTGGTCGCCGCAAAGGGACTTTGGGGGTTCAACCGCCACGCTTCAGTGAGCGCTTTACGCGCAGCGCGGAGATGCTCGGCAAAGCCACGCCAGCCGGCCTCCGGCACCTCCGGTGCGACGTCGCCGCCGCGCTCTTCCCAAGCGAGCTCGACCTCCGCCGCACCTTTCAGTGTGGCCATGACCCAGCGCGGCAGATCGGCCTCGCGGAGTGTCGCCAGGATCGTGCGATGATCATGCTCGAAGACGTTGTCCCACCGGTCACCAAGCAGATGCCGAACGAAGATCGGTGCTTCCTCTGGCGTGTAGCTCCCGTCCCGCGCCGTCGCGCCGATGTAGTCCGCGAGTTTCGTCGGAGCATCGGCCACATCGCGTCCGGAAGGACGTGAAACCTGGATAAACTCCGCGGCCACGGTGCGAGCGAGGATGCGCGAACCGGTGAGTTTTTCCGCCTCGGGCAGGATGCGCCGGAACGCCGTGCGGGCCTCATGCCGCTGGCCCGTGTGCCGCCAGCGCGCCCACGCGGCGAGATAAGCGACCAACGGGTCGGTGCAACTGCGGGCAAGCACCGCGGCACCTTGTGCATCGAGTTCAGCGCTTCGTGGCGCAGGCCGGTCTTTTGCCCAATCGTCCAGTGCCGCGCCAGCGAACGCGAGCGCATCCTCCGACCATGGCATTCCCCTGGCACGCTCACGGAAGGGCACGAGAAAAACGCGCTCCGCCCACGCGCGGTGTGCCGCCTCGAAGTCGCGTGATGTTTTCGCATCAGCCGGGATGGTGATGGGCGCAAACGGCGCCTCGCTCGACAGTGGTGCGGCGATGGAAGACTTCCCGCCGGCAGCGAGGCTGGTCGCACACGCCATGAACCAACAGAACGCCAAGCAACTTGCGCGCGGAATGGCAGGGAGGATGTTCATGGAATGTGTATCGTCGCCAGGCGCGCCAGCTCGCGCATTTTCCGACCAGGCAGCAGGAGAGTCGTGAACGCGCGGACTGGATGACCCGCTCCGACTGACGATCCGCCCTTGAGCCCGCCGCGATCTTCGCGTTAGCGTCGCGAGTCTATGAGTAAGGCTTCCAGCGAATACGCGAATCCCGAGGTCTTGGTGAGCACGGAGTGGCTCGCGGAGCATCTCCATGATCCCGGCTTGCGGATCGTGGAAAGCAACGAGGACGTGCTGCTTTACGAGACGGGGCACATCGCCGGCGCGGTGCATATCGACTGGCGCGATGATCTCCAGGATCAGCTCGTGCGCGATTACATCTCGCCCGAGGCGTTCGCGGCGGTCTGCGCGAAGAATGGCATCACGCCCGAGACGACCTGCGTTTTCTACGGCGACAAATCGAACTGGTGGGCGACCTACGCGCTCTGGGCATTTGAGCTTTTCGGGCACACGAACGTGAAGGTCCTGAACGGCGGCCGCGACAAATGGGTGAGCGAGGGGCGGCCGCTCACAAAGGAAAAGACGCAGCCTGCGCGCGCGGAATATCCGGTGCCGCCCGCGCGGCGCGATCAGGAAATCCGCGCGTTTTTCGATGACACGCTCGCGCATAGCCGGGCGCGCAAGCCTATGATCGATGTGCGCTCGCCGGGCGAGTTTTCCGGGGAGATCACTCACATGGCGGAGTATCCGCAGGAAGGCGTGTTGCGCGGCGGCCACGTCCCGGGCGCGAAGAGCGTGCCCTGGAAAATGGCGGTGAACGCGGACGGAACTTTCAAGCCGGCGGAGGAGCTGTGGAGAATCTACGGCGAACAAGCTGGGCTGAAACCGGAGGACGACATCATCGCGTATTGCCGCATCGGCGAGCGCTCCAGTCACACGTGGTTTGTGCTGCATTACCTCCTCGGCTACCCAAAGGTGCGCAACTACGACGGCTCGTGGACGGAGTGGGGCAACCGCGTGCGCGCGCCGATCGAGCGGGGCTGAGATTGGCGTGGCTAGCTGACATCTCTGCCGACTCCTCCTGCTTCACACATCGCAAAGCCGCACTGCCTCCGCGAGCGAGGCGACTTTTTCGCGCACGGGGATGAACTCCTGCCCGACGAAGCCTTTGTAGCCGATGTCCACCAGCGCCTGCATCAGCGGCGGGTAGCAGATCTCCTGCGTGTCATCGATCTCCGCGCGGCCCGGCACGCCCGCCGTATGCACGTGGGCGATGAAGGGCGCGTGCTGCCGGATCCGCGTGATCAGGTCGCCGTGCATGATCTGCACGTGGTAGATGTCGAAGAGCACCTTCACGCGTTCCGAGCCGATGCGGCGGCAGATTTCCACCGTGCGCTCCATATCGTCGCAGAAGTAATCCGGGTGCCCTTTCATCTGCACATCGACGCGCGAGTTCAGCATTTCGATGCAGAGCGTGACCTTTTTCTCCTCCGCGATAGGCGCGATCTTCTTCAAGCCCGCGACCATGTTCGCCATCCCTTCCTCGTCGGAAATGCCGCGTCGAAAGCCGGAAAAGGTGATCACGCGCTCGACTCCCGCGGCAGCGCATTCGTCGATCCGCTGGCGGAGGATCGCGAGGCACTCGTCCCACTCCTCCCGATGCGCGAAGCCCTTTGAAAAGCCGTGGCTCCCCGCGATGGCGCAGGTGAGGCCGAGTGCTTTCAAAGCCGGCCAATGCTTCGGATCGCACAGCTCCACCGACTCGATCCCGAGTTTCGCCGCGTGCTCCGCGAGCTCTGGCACCGGCATGGGATTGAAGCACCACGGAACGACTGATTGCCGGATGCGTCCGTTCTTCGCGCGGTAAAAGTGCAGCGCATCTTTGGCGGATGCGATGGTCCCGATCACATCGCCATCCTGGGCGGAGGCGGCGAAAGGCAAAGCAGTGGCGGCAGCGAGGCTTTTCAAGGCGGAGCGGCGGGTGAGAGGCATGGTGCGGGGAAGATGGACGTCCAACGTCCAACGCTCAACTTCCATCGCTCAAAGGAAGCAGCCGCGTCGCCCCAAGAACGTTGGACGTTGGACGTTGAGCGTTTTCCCCGCTACGAAGCTCCCCGTGCTCCTCCCGCGCCTGCTCGTCCTTGGTTTCTGTTTCTTGCCCGCTTCTCTCCGCGCAGCCGAGCCGGAGCGACCGGGCATCGTCCTGCACGCGCGCGACGCGCAGGTCCACGGCGAGCAGCTCCGCTACGAGCCGCAGCCGGAGAAGAACACGCTCGGCTACTGGACGCGCGCGGAGGATTGGGCGAGTTGGGATTTCGAGGTGAAGCAGCCTGGCCGCTACGAAGTCACCATCCTACAAGGCTGCGGAAAAGGGAGCGGCGGCGCGACGGTCGAGCTGCGCGTGGGCGAGCAGGCGATCGAGTTCACCGTTGTCGATACCGGGCACTTCCAGAACTTCGTCCCGCGCGAAGTCGGCGCGGTAGAACTCGTCGCGGGGCAAGCGACGCTCTCCGTGAAGCCGAAGACCAAGCCCGGCGCAGCGGTGATGGACCTGCGCGAAATCACGCTCACGCGCGTGGCCGACACCAGGCCGAAGTAAGCAAATGCCGCCGCGCTCCCTTGCCCTTGTCGCCAGTCTCTCCTCCTTTCTTCCATGAAACCCCTGCTCCTCCCGCTTCTCTTTTTCGCCACGTCGCTCCATGCCGCGCCGCTCCGGCTGCACCCGGACAATCCGCACTACTTCCTTTTCCGCGATCAGCCAACTGTGCTCATCACTTCCGGCGAGCACTATGGCGCGGTGGTGAACCTTGGGTTCGATTACGTCAAATACCTCGACACTCTCGCCGCCGACGGACTGAACCTCACGCGCGTCTTCAGCGGCGCTTACGTGGAGCCGCAGGGCGCGTTCAACATCGCGATGAACACGCTTGCGCCGGAGCCGGGCCGCTTCGTCTGCCCGTGGGCGCGGAGCGATGAGGCGGGCTACGCGGGCGGCGGCAACAAGTTCGACCTCATGCGCTGGGATCCCGCTTATTTCCAGCGTTTGCGCGACTTCGTGGCCCAGGCGAGCGACCGCGGAATCCTCGTGGAGCTCACGCTTTTCTGCCCGATGTATGAAGAGCCGCAGTGGAAGCTTTCGCCGATGAACGTGGCGAACAACGTCAACGACATCGGCGCCGTCGGGAAGCATGACGCCTACGACTTGAAGAAGAATCGCGACCTGCAGCCCATCCAGGAAGCTCTCGTGCGGAAGCTGGTGACCGAACTCGCCGATGCCGACAATGTCTTCTTCGAGATCTGCAATGAGCCTTACAACGGCGGCGTCACGATCGAATGGCAGCACCGGATCGCCGACGTGATCGCCGATGCGGAGAAGGGTTTAACCGCAAAGCACCTCATCTCCCAAAACATCTCGAACGGCGCGCAGAAGATCGAAAAGCCGCACGCAGGCGTCTCGATCTTCAACTTTCACTACGCGCATCCGCCCGATGCGGTGGCGCAAAACTACGCGCTGAACAAAGCGATCGGAGACAACGAGACCGGCTTCAAAGGCACCGCGGACGACCACTATCGGATGGAGGCGTGGGAGTTTTTGCTCGCGGGCGGGGCGCTCTACAACAACCTCGACTACTCCTTCACCGCCGGGCACGAGGATGGCACTTTCGCGTTTCCGCCGAAGCAGCCGGGCGGCGGCAACCCGGCTTTTCGCAAGCAGATGAAGTTCTTGAAGGAGTTCATCGGCGGCTTCGCTTTCCTGCGGATGAAACCGGCGCGCGGGGAGCTGAAAAGCGCGGAGCTGAGCGGCGGAAAGGTGAAAGGCGCGGAGTGGCATATGCTCGCGGAGGCGGGCAAGCAGTATGCGATGTATTTCAAGGGCGCGCCGGGCGCGGCGTTCTCGCTCGAGCTGCCGGTGGGCAAATATCGCGCGGAGTGGTTCGACGTCGTGAGCGGTGCGCCGGCCGGCTCGCGCGATCTCGATCACAGCGGCGGCGCAGCGCGTTTCGAGGTGCCGAAGCAGCCGTCGGAAGTCGCCGCACGCATCGTGCGGCTCGAGCCTTGAACCGTCGCGCGCTGACGATCTCCGGCGTCACTTCAGCTCCGCCAAAAACGCCACCACGTCGCGCAGATCGCGCTTGCCGAGCACTTCTCCGAGACCTTCCGGCATGGGCGATGGCACCTTCAACCGCTCGGCGATCTGCGCTTTTTGCACGACCGCTTTCTCGCCACCGGCGAGCGGCGTCAGCGTGAGCGCCGCCGCGTCTTCGGCGGAGACGATGCCGATGAGCACGCTGCCGTCTTTCAGCGTCAGCAGCGCACTCTCGAAGCCCGGCGCAATCTCGGCATTTGGAGCCACGATCGACTTCAGCAAATAGGCGCGATCGTGCCGTGCGCCGATGCCAGCAACGTCCGGCCCTACGTCGCCGCCTTCGCCTGCGACCTTGTGGCAGCGCAGGCAGGCCGCTTCCGCTTTTTCGTAAAACACGGCGCGCCCAGCCTTTGCGTCGCCACCCTCCAGGCACTCGGTCCAGCGGGCGAGCGGATCAGTTGCAGGACGCGCGGCTTCGTAAGCGGCGAGGCGCTTTTTCACTGCGTCATCCGATCGCAACGCGGCGCTTTCGAGCAGCTCCAGGCGGATTGCGGCGGGCACTTTGCCGGTGGCGAGCCGATCGAGAGTCGCGGCGAGGAGCTTGTCGGCATCCGCGCCCGGCAGCGCGCCGAGGGTGCGGAGAGCGCTTTGTTTTTCGGAGGTGCTGCCGGTCTCCAGCACCGCCGCGATCTGCTCCGCAGCATGCGCGGGCGAGAGTTTCGCTGAAAGCCGGCGCGCTTCTTCCAACAGCGTTTTGTCGGTGCCTGCGAGCGCTGCCTGAATGGCATTCGCCAGCCCAGGCGAGCTGAATGACGCGAGCGCGCGCAGGGCTGCGGCGCGGAGTTTGCCGCTCGCCTGTGGATCGTTTGCGGTTGCGAGCAGCGCCGGTTCCGCCGCGCTCAGCTTCAGGCTTGTGGCCGCTTCCGCCGCAGAGATGCGAATCGGTTCGGACGCATCTTTGAGCAAGGGCCCGAGCACTTCCACTGCGGCTGCCGCAGCGGCCTGCGTGTCGCGCGCGGCTGGGAGTGGACGCCAGACGCCGAGCACCCGATCGCGGCCGAGCGGCTCATTCCACTGCGCGAGCGCCTCCAGCGCATCGAGCCGCACCGGCTCCGGCGCTTTGCCGTTCGCAGCCAGCAGCGCGAGGGTGCGCGCGCTCTCTACGGTGCCGAGTTGGAAGTTTGCGTTCACCGCGCGGCGCGCAACCGGCGGCGCGAGCTGCGGGTCCGCGGCCATCGCGGCGAGATGCGGCAGCGCTTCGGTGATCGGTGAATCGTGGATCGCGCGCGCTGCTTCCAGCACGAGCTGCGGATTCCAATCCTCCAGAAATGCAATCACCTCCGGGCTGCCGAGCCGCCGCAGCGCCAGCAGCACACCGGCGCGCACGGCATCCGACGCGTCGTAGGCCGCGGCGGTCAGCGTGGAAACGTCCGCGCAACCGGCGAGTCCCATCACCCCGGCGTGTCGGAGGTAGGCATCGGCATTCGCGTTCTGGCGCAGCATGGCGAGCAGTGGTGGCACGGCTTCGCGGCTTCCGGTTTTCCCCAGTGCCAGCGCGGCGAAGAAGCGAACGCGCGGCTCGGGATCGCCGAGCAGCGGGAGAAGGCGGCGCGCGTTCGCGGGCAGGCGCGCGTCTCCGAGCACCTTCGCAGCCTGCGCGCGCACTTCGCCTTCGCGATCGGTGAGCAGCGGGATCAGTGCGAGCAGCGCACCCGGCGACTTGCGCCCGATCTGCCCGAGCCCCCACATCGCGTGCAGGCGCGCAAAGGCCTGGCCCGGTCTGCTCTCCGCGTCCGCGGCGGTGGGAGCTGCCGCCACTGCCGCGAGCGTTTCCTCCGCGCCGCCCTCCGCCAGCGCCCACTGCGCGGCGAGCCGCACGCGCTGATCCGCGTGCCCGAGCAGCCGCGCCAGCTCGTCTTTGCCGCGTGGAGCCATGCCTTCGGCGAGCAGCTTTTTCGTTTCCAGCACCGGCGCGCTCGCGTCCACGGCAGCGTCGTGCACGCGGTAGATGCGGCCCTTGCCGGTCTTCTCCCAACCTTGAATCCAGTCGAGCACATACGCGCCGCCATCGACCCCGAACTTCACGTCCGACGGATACAATCCCCACAGCAGCTTGCCGCGCATTTCCTTTGGCGTGTTGTCCTGGAGCACGTCGCCGGGGTTCTCGACCGTGTAGCTCGCGCCCTTTGGTTTCAGCGCAAAGGAGCGCACGCCGCCGGGAAAGTCTGCATAGAAGAAATGTCCGCGATACGCCTCCGGCAACCCAGTGCCGGGATACCACGCGATGCCCGCGGGACCGTGCCCGATGTGACCGACCGGCGGCAGCAGCCCGAGCGCTGTGCGGTCGATGTTGAGATCCCACAGGCGCTCACCATTCCACGCGCCGAGCAGCGGGTTTTTCAGAAACTGCCAGCCGATGCGCCACCCGGAATCGCCGCCTTCCACCACATGCACCCAGCGCGCCTTGTCGCCGCCGTCCGCGTTGTTGTCGCCGGTAAAAAGATCGCCCACATCGTTGAAGGCGAGCCCTTGCGGATTGCGCAGCCCGGAGGCGACGAGTTCCATCTCAGTGCCGTCTGGATTCGCGCGGAAGACCGCGCCCGTATCCGGCGTGTCGATCACCCTGCCTTCCTTTGTGGTGACGTGCGCGCCGCAATCGGCGATCGACCAGTAGAGCTTTCCATCCGGCCCCAGCGCGAGCCCGTGCATGTCGTGGCCGCCAAAGGCGATGTGCACGCCGAAGCCGGAATGCAGCGGCTCGGGCTTCGCGTGCGGCTCGCCAGCTCCACTCTCGCGCAGCCGCCACAGCTCCGGGATGCAGGTGAACCAGACGCTCCCCGCCTGCGCGAGCACGCCTGCGCCGACGCCGGTGGTTTCCGCGTTGAATCCTTCGGCAAACACGCTGGCGTCATCCGCTTTGCCATCGCCATCCGAGTCGCGCACGAGCTTCACGCGCTCGCTTTCCACGGCCCAATCGCGCCAGTCGAACTGCCCGTCGCCGTTCTGATCCGGCAGATCTTTCGTCGGCTTCAGCTTGAGCTCGGGCGCAAAGTTTTTTCGCAGAAAAGCGGCGCGATCTTCCACCGAGCGAAAGGAAAGCGCGGGCAGCAGCCAGTCCAGGTATTTGCGGATGTCCGGCACGGAGGAGCGGCGTCGATACGTCTCGGCGACAAAGGCGCGGCCGCGCTCGTCAAAGGCAAACGCCACGGGATTCGCGAGCAGCGGCTCGGCGGCCCACACGTCCACTTGCAGGCCCGGCGCGACGGAAAACTTCTTCAGCGCAGCTTCTGCCGAATCGCCGGGCGCGACCTCCGGGTCGCGTTTGGTTTTTGCGCCATCGCCGGCGGTCTGGCCCAGCGCGGAGGCAGCGACGAGGAAAGGGAGCAGGGAGGAAAAGCGCGCGTGCATGGGGCCGGATCGTAGGCGCTTTCCAGCGGCGGGCAATCCAAGGAGCGCCCGCACACGCGCTCTCTTGCAACCGCTCTGGGCCTTGGCAGAGCGCTCCACTCGCGGCGCTTGGAAAGCTGCGCGGCGCTCCGTATGTTCGCCCCATGCGACCTTTCCTCATCCGCTGGCTCTGCACCACCGTGGCCGTGGCGATCGCGGTCCCACTCACCGGCATGCAGGCGGAGGGACTCGTGGCGCTCATCGGCACCGCGCTTTTCCTCGGCATCATCAATGCGCTCGTCCGCCCTGTGCTGCTCTTGCTGAGCATGCCGTTCATCGTGCTGTCGCTGGGACTTTTCATCCTCGTGATCAATGCGGTGACGCTCGCGCTGGCCGGCGGGCTCGTGCCGGGATTTCACGTGAACGGCTTCGGCAACGCGTTCGTCGGCGCAATGATCGTGAGCGCGGTGAGCTGGGGCTTGAGCCTGTTTTTCAAAGGTAGCGATGGGCGCTTTCACGTCATCACGCACCACTCGGAGATGAAGCAGGTGCAAGGGCGCGTGGTCGGCGAAGCTGGCGATCCCGCCGCGCAGCCGCGGGTGACCGACACTCGCCTGTGACGCCCGCGCGGGCGGTCCGCCGCGCGCTTTCGCACCGAGCTCCATCGCGCGCACTTCACACGCTGCGCCACTCTTTTCCTCCGCCGCATGGACCCACTCCCAGCCGCCCGCACGCGCGTCAAGATCTGCGGCATCACCAACCAGCAGGACGCGGAAGATGCCATCGCGCTGGGAGCCGATGCGCTCGGGTTCAACACGTGGCGCGGCACGAAGCGCTTCATCGATCTGGAGCGGGAGAGCGCGTGGCTGCGCGAGTTGCCGCCCTTTGTGGGGAAGGTCGCGCTGCTCGTCGGTGCGCCGCTGGCAGAGGCGGAGCGCGTGGCGCGGCTGCCCTTCGTCGATGCGCTGCAACTGCACGGAGATGAGGATGCGGAATACTGCCGCGCCGTCGCCGGTTTTGGGCGTCCCTGGGTAAAAGCAGTGCGGGTGCGCGATGCCGCGGACCTCGCCGCAGCGGTGCGGCTCGGCACGCACTTTCTGCTGATCGACTCGCACGTCGTGGGCGCATTCGGCGGCACGGGCGTGCGCGTGGATCTCGCGCTGCTGGCCGATTTCCGGGAGCAGCATCCGGCGATCGGGATCATCCTCGCCGGCGGCTTGCGGCCGGAGAATGTCGCCGACGCCGTGCGCGCCGTGCGGCCGTATGCGGTCGATGTGAGCAGCGGAGTGGAGGCGGAGCCGGGGCGGAAAGATCGCGGGCTGATGCGCGACTTCATCGCGGCGGTGCAGGCGGCGAGATAGGTGGAGCGTGGAGCGTGGAGCGTGGAGCGTGGAGCGTTGGCGCGCCGCGCGCTTTCTCACGCCTTTCTCATTCTCATTTCCGCACGGATGAGAGCCCGGGTTTCTCTTCGCCGAGAGCAAACTCCCGAATTTGCGAGCGGCTGATTCGCTGGCCTGCATCGTGCTTTTCCGTTCGGGCATCACTCACCGGCCCAACCTCGCAACCTCGCTTCCCATTATGCCCCGACTTCGTTCCCTCTTCTGCGCCCTCAGCGCCGTTTCCGCCGGCGCGGTTTTCGCGCAGACTCCCAGCGATCCCGCGCCCATCGCGCCGCCCACCGGCCCCACGCCGATGAGCGCTCCCTCCCCGATCGAGCCGCCGCTCTCCGACTCCGCTGCCGGCGGTGCCGCGATGCCGCAAACCCTTCCCGCTGGCGTCACGCCCGACATGATGTCGAGCGGCGCTGCCACCGCCGAGCCGACGGCCGCGCGCACGAACGAATTTCAAGGCGACGACATCTCGCTCGTGCTGCGTTCGCTGGCGCGCCAGGCGCGCATGAACATCGTGGTGAGCGAGAAAGTCGTCGGCACCGTGACGATGCGCCTCGAAGGCAAAACGCCGCGCGAAGCGATCGAAGTCATCGTCGCGGCGAAGGGTCTCGTGCTCGATCAAACCAACGGAGTTTTCTTCATCAAGACTCCCGAAGAGCGCGCCAAAGAGCCGACCGAAAGCGGCGGCTACACCCTTTCCTACGCGACGGCGGAAAAAGTGACGCCTTTGCTCCTGAGCCAGCTCCAGAGCGGTGTGGCGCCCCAGTTCGACCAGCGGACGAACACCCTTTTCTACCGCGAGTCGCGCTCGAACATGGACAAGATAGCGCTCTTCCTCGAGACCGTGGACAAGCCGACGCAGCAGGTGATGATCGAAGCGCGTCTCGTGGAAGTGACCGCCAATCCGCGGCAAAGCTACGGCATCGATTGGAACGGCGTGCTGAACAACAAGGCGATCAGCTACGGAGGCTCGCCCTTTTCGCAGACGACGACTTCGGCGGGATCCAATGGGCCACGAGCGGCACTGGCGGGACAGGCACCGGCACGGGTGGCACCGGAACGGGCACCGGCGGCACGACCATTTCGGGCTCATCCTCGACCAACAACATCACGAGCACCATCGCAGCGACTGGCGGTGATTTCCTCCTGCGCGGCAGCGGCGGCAATATTCTCTCGGCCCTCGCCGGCCAGTTCGCGATCCTGTCTGCGCCGCAGCTCGGCATCGCTCTCAGCTTGATCAACAACGACGGCGACGCGGAATTCCTCGCCAATCCGCGGGTCGTCACCGCGAACAACCAAAAGGCGGAGATCAAGATCACGCGGGCGCAGCCCGTCGTGCAGCTTCAGTTCAACGAGCAAACTGCGACGACGACCTTCAGCGGGTTTGAAGACAAAGAATTCGGCAACACGCTGAGCGTCACGCCGGTCATCAATAAAGACGGCTACATCTCGATGAACGTGAAGCCGGAAATCAGCAACAAGGTCGGCGATGCCAGCTTCACCGTCGCGGCCGGCTCGCCGCCGATCACCAGCCCGATCATCGACAAGCGCACGCTGGAATCGAACGTCCTGATCAAGAGCGGCGACACCCTCGCGATCGGCGGCCTGCTCCAGGACGAAGTGCGCAAGACCCGCACGAAAGTGCCGGTCTTCGGCGATATCCCGCTGATCGGCTACGCCTTTCAATCGCGCAACAACGAGCGCGTGAAACGCAACCTGCTCGTCTTCGTGACGCCCACAATCATCAAGCAAGGCTACGGCACCGGCCTGGAATCGCAGGTGAGCGGGCTTACTCACGCTGGCGAGGAATACGCCGATCCGAACGGCTGGCGCAACAATGCCCGCGGCGGCGCGCGGCTTGTGCCGACCTCCAACCGGCAGGTCGTGGCGGACTACCCGAAACCCGGCGTCGCCCCGGCGCCGAAGCGCGGCGTGGTGCGGACCTCGAGCCGCTCGGAGAAGTAACCCCGGCGGGTCAGCCCGCACTGAAAACAAGTTCTCGCGCGAGCGCCGATCCCCGGATCGGCGCTCGCTGCATTTCGGAGGAAGTGCGCGCACGCCAGCTCTTCCGGCGATCACTCTGTCCGCCTCCGGTCCTGCGAAATTGCAAGGGTGGCCACGCGTCTTCCATCGCTGCTCCTGATCGGTGGAAAAGCGCACTTGCGGCCACGTCTCCACCCGTTGCAAATGGCCCGGCGCTTTCCCCGCGCTTCCGATGCACTCCTCCCTCGTTCGGCTGATCCTGTCATCCTTCGCCGCCCTTCTGCTCGGCTGGCTGGGATGGACCGCTGGCCAACACGCGGGGCGAGCGTCCGGCACCGCTGCGCAACACTTCAGCACAGCACAAGCACCGGACTCTGCATCCGCCGGGAACTCGACGGCGCAGCGTGTGGTGGCAGATCCGCTGGTCGTGGAAGCGATCGAGGCGGCGCTCGCGCGTGGGAGCGGGCAGGGGAGCTGGACGGAGATCTGCATGCAGGTTTTCCCACTCGCGGAGTCGTTGCCGGACGGCAGCTTCCCCGCCGCCATCGCTGCCGCGCGAAATGCCTCTGCGTCGGCGGCAGCAGGCGCCCTCGCTGGCTACTGGGCAGAGCGCGACCTTCCCGCCGCGCGCGCGTGGGTGCTCGATCTGCCGGAGGAAGAGCGTGTGCAATACCTCGAAGACATTATCGGCACGTGGCTCAAGCTCGACCCGCTTGGGCCGTTGAGCTGGCTGGAAAGCCTGGCGCCTGAGCAGCGAGTTCCTCTCGTGCGGCAGCTCGGCACCGGTTTCACCCGCGAGGTGTTGAAATCCAACCCGCAGCGCGTCGCCGAGCTGCTCCTCGCGGTTCCCTTTGTCGAAGGCGATGAACCCACGATGCGCTCGCTCTTTTGGGGCTGGGCCGAGCAAGCTCCCGCGCAGGCCGCAGCGCGCGCCCTCGCGCTGTCGGGCGGTGTGCTGCGGTTCCTCGCGGTCGAGGCAGTCGCGGAATCGTGGGCTCGGCGCGATGCCGCCGCCGCTGGCGCATGGGTGCAGGCGATCCCGGAGCCGATGCTCGCGGACAAGGCAGTCGCGGCTTTCGCACGCGGCCTGGCCGAGCAGGATGGCCGCGCCGCAGCGCAGTTCGTCGCCGATCTCCCGGCGACCGAGGGCAATCAGAAGGCGCTCCGCGACGTGCTGGAGCAGTGGGCTGCGCGCGACGCCGCAGCCGCGATGGCCTGGGTGGATGCGCTCCCTGAAGACGCCCCACGCGACGAATTGCTCGACGCCGCCTTGCGACCGATCGCCAGGGAGAACACCGAGGAAGCGCTCCAGCTTCTGGCTCAGCGCGCGGAGGGGCAATCGAGCGTTCCATTTGTCCTCATAGAAATCTTCGAATCGCTCTACACCACGCGCGGCGCGGACGCTGCCATCGACCTCGCCGCGCCGCTGCCAGAGATGATGCGCGGCGTCGCGCAACGCATCGTGTTCGAGCACCGAATCCAGGACGAGGGCGCGTCCGCTCTCGGCGCCTGGACGGCGGCGCAGCCGGAGGGAGAAACGCGCGTCGCCGCCGCGCGCGCGACCGCCAAAGCGCTGGCCGACAATGATCCGCTCGGCGCCGCCGCGTGGATCCGCTCGCTGCCGCCGGGCGCTTCCCGCGACGCGCCGATCGAGACGATTGCCGACGCACTGCTCGAGAAGAATGCCAGCGCGATGGCCGATCTCGTTCTCTTGATTTCAGATGAAAGCGAATCGCAGCGACTTACCTCCTTCGTAGTCAGCCAGTGGGCAAAGCGCGACGCTCGAGCAGCGCGGCAGTGGTTGGGCAAGGCAAAGGGATTGCCGCCTGCGAGGCGCGCGGAGCTGCTCCAAGTGCTGAAGGCGGAGGCGAAGCCATGATGCTAAATCTCGTGCGACGCGCCTGCTGGATCGCGCCTCTGCTCGCGCTGCTCGCAGGCTTTGCGCTCGGCTGGGTGCGGCGCGAAACGACTGCTCCTTCTGCTCCGCCCGCTGCGACACACCTCTCGGCAGCAGCAGCGTCCCCGCCTTCCCTCACCCGCCTCCAGCCAGCCGCGCAGCCCTCGAAAGTAATGGGAGCCGCTGGCGCAGATCGGCCTGCCGCGGATTCCGAAACGTTGGAAAGCGCCCTCGCTCATCCGAGCGCGCTGCACTTCACCTACGCGGTGAAGCGCTTCTTCGACCAGTTGCCGGCGGAGGCGATGCCTGCCGAGCTGGCCCGCCTGCGCACGCTGGCCGGCGAGCGTTTCTTCTCCGCCGCCGGGCTGCTTTTCCGCGCCTGGGCGGCGAAAGCGCCGGAAGCCGCGGCCGATGCGTCGCTGGCGCTCGGCACGGACGATCCGCAGGGGAGCGTGACCGCTGCCACCCTGCGGGCGTGGGGCCGGAGTGATCGCGACGCCGCCCGCCGCTGGGCGCAGGAGCATCTCACCGGTGCTGCGCTGCAAACGCTGCTCGCATCCCTCAACCGCATGCCTGCCGCGAGCAGCGTCGCTCAGACGCCTTCGCCGGAAGCGTTGCAGAAAATCCTGGGCGCGCCGCGTGAAGGGTCGCGCACGACGGAGCTCCGGCAGCTCTTCGCCACATGGGGAAAGAAGGATCCTGCGACTGCCTCCAGTGCGGCATCCGCCCTGGAGAATGAAGCCGACCGCGAGGCGGCTCTTTCCGCTTTGCTCCCGGCGTGGCTGGAGGGCGATGCCGCCGCTGCGCTCCGCTGGCTGGGCGCGCAACCGAACTCCCAAGCGCGCCGGAATCTGCACGTGGACTTGGCGCGAATGCTCGGAAAACCGCGCGCCGCGTTGCTGCGCGACTACGCGCTCACACTTCCCGCAGGTTCAGAGCGCGGCAGTCTTGCCGATGCCGCCGCGCGAGATTTGCTGGACTCCGATCCCGCCGCGG
>CAXSDZ010000043.1:0-522 GCA_964235505.1 uncultured Chthoniobacteraceae bacterium | reverse complement strand
GCTCGCGCAGCAGTTCGAGAAGGAAGACGGCTCGTTGCTCGGCGGATTCTACCGCGTCTGGGTGGAGAAAGAGCCAGCCGTCGCCGCTGCGGCGCTGCAAAAGACTGGGCTGCTCGACAAGTTCAATGACGAAGGAGTTCTCCGCCATATCTTCCGCTCATGGATGCAAGCGGAGCCGGACGCCGCCGGCGCGTTCGCGCTGCAACTCTCCAAGGAAGCGCGAGGCTCGATGCTTTACGTTTTGGCGCAGGAATGGTGCGGCAAAGACGGCGCGGCGGCGACCTCGTGGGCGGCGCGACTGGAGAAAGGCGCCGCGCGCGACGATGCGCTGCGGCAGTTCACCTTTGTGTGGGCGCAGCAGGATTCCAGACTGACCACAGCATGGCTCGAGACACTTCCGGCCGACTCCGGCAAAGCCGCGGCGGCGGAAGGATTTGCGTTCTCGGTCTTCGACGCCGACCCCGACGCGGCGCTGGCCTGGGTGCGCGTGATCCCGGCTGCCGCGCAGCGCTCCGATGTGTT
>CAXSDZ010000042.1:22017-25717 GCA_964235505.1 uncultured Chthoniobacteraceae bacterium | reverse complement strand
GAGGGGATGGAAACCAGCTTCTCAGTGCTCTTGAATGGCGCAGATGCCGCCAAGGCGCGGATGAAGGAGCTATCGGCATTTGCGGACACTACGCCTTTCGCTTTGCCCGAGGTAGCCAAAGCCAGCCGCGTTCTCCAGACGCTGACCTCCGGTGCGCTCGCGACCGGCCGGGGACTGGAGCTCGTAGGTGATCTTGCGTCGGCAAGTCAGGAGCCCTTCTCCGAGCTCGCGGTTCACGTGGGCAGGCTGTTTTCAGGCTTAAAATCCGGGCGCGCGGTAGGCGATAGCGTCATGCGGCTCGGCGAGCTGGGGCTGATGAGCGGTGACACAGCGGCGAAGCTGGAAGAGCTGCAGCAGTCCGGCAAGAGCTTCGGCGAGATGTGGACTCTGGTAGGCCGCGACTTGATGCGGTTTTCGGGAATGATGAAGGCGCAGTCAAAAACGTGGAACGGTTTGTTTTCGACTCTTCAGGACGGCATCAACGGTGTGTTTCGCGCTTTTGGAGCTCCATTGATCGATTCGCTAAAGCCGCTGCTCACCGATGCCATCGGGCTGGCGGAGCGTTTCGCGCCACTAGCAAAGGAATGGGGCACCGCAGCCGCGAACGCGGCGACTGAGATGAAGGCAATGTTCGATGACGGTGTGCTCGGGAAAGCATTGGGCCTGGAATTGAAGATCGCGGCTGTCGAGTTCGACAAGTTCTTCACCAAGTCCATCATGACGGTCATCGATCAGATCGGGCCGGCTTTGGAAACGGCGTTTCAATCCGGCCTGCTGCGCGCGCAGGCGGCAAATCTGGACTTCGGCGCAAAGCTGTTCAACAACCCCAAGTATAGCGCCGCGGCCGGGAAGCTGCGCGATTCCGCGGACGCGCTCGGGAAACCTTCGGACATTCTTCGGAGGGTGAACTTTGGCGATGAGCAGATCGAAAGTGATCGTTCGGAGCTGGGAGAACTGCGAACGAAGGCGAAGCGGCGAGCATTCAAGGAGCGTCTAGATAACCTCCCGCCACTCACTGAAAGCACTGAGTTCAAAGCCAAACTAAAGCAGTTTGGCTTGGGTGTGAGCCAAGGCGGGCCGCAGCGGCAGAAGGCGCAGGAAACTACCGCGCGCAACACGACACTCGCCAATGAGCTGCTGCGGCGGCTGGTAACAGGTGGCCTCAATCCCACCGCAGCTCCGGCCCTCAATACTTTCTGAGCCATGCCGGAGAACACTTGGCGCAATCCAGAACACCGTTGGGTGGGACCGAAGGGGCTGCAAATGTCTGAACAGCCGAACTACTCCTTTTCCGCAACTGGCGTCGCGCTGACTTTGGTTTTCTCCGGCCCTTTTACAGATTGCCTAGCTGGGCGGCCTGCGATCGGCGCAACCTACAACGCGTTTTCCACGGATGGGCTCCGCGTCACTCAGGTCGATTTGGAAGGTGCGGGCGGTCCGGTCGGCAAGCTCACCCTCCGCCTCGTCGCGCCGATCGGTGAGAACATCGCGATCTCCGCGGAGCCGATCGGCGCGCCGATTTACGAACTTGAATATGGCACAACCAGCCTGCCTCTCGAACGGCATCCACGGGCACCGTATCTCATCACTCCGCCGGAAGACACACAAGGCGCGTCGTGGCTAGCTTACCCGGATATTGACGGGGACTATGTGGTGACTCGCCCCGGCGGTTTCGGGTTTCTGGAGTATCAATTTCTGCGCGGCCAAGGGATCGATTCATTCGATCTTTCCTATCCAATCATCACGCGCACGCTGCTCTATTTCCGCAAGCCGGAGGGGCTAGGTGACGGTGTGAATCAATTCGTGAATCCGCCGATCGATGCGCCGGAACCTGCGCCTCCAGACTGGGGCGGGAACTGGATTTGGCGGATGGACAATGACCGGCTGAGCGCGCAAGGCCGGCAATACAACCGTGTGACGCAGTTCCGCGGCCTCTTGTTCGCCGATGCCGTCGCCAGTAATTTGCTTTATACATTATGACTTCGCCCGCTGCATTTTCCGCGCTCGCTTTTCAGCCGCTCGATCTCGGGTTGCTGCTGCTGCTTAACCGCATCGATGCGCCACTTCTCAAAGGGAGCCTGGGCAGCAATCCGTTGGATTTGGTGAATCAAGCGTTTTGCTTTTCGGAGCCGGAGGCTGCGCACGCTGCGATCCTGATTTCCCGGGAAGAGTTCGATCGGCAGAGTTTTGCTTTTTCTCGCCAGTTTGCACCGGACGCCTTCCCTAGCCTGGCGGTCGCATTGAGCGCGCACATCTGCACCTTTAAGCATTCTGCCGACACGGCAGCTAGTATCTCGGCCGATGCCTGAGCTGCCCGCCATCGTCTCCCGAGAGGAACTGCTGCGGCTGCGCGCAGATCAGCCTTTCAAAAGCAGCGTGAACTTTGCGCTTTCGCTCGGCGGAGTTGCTCGCGTCGTGACGCTCGGCGACGACCGGCCGGTGATTTCCATTCTCGATCCGGCGGCAGTCACAGACGCGACGCGAAAGGAACTCGGCGAAATCATGCGGCGAGTGGCGGCAATGCCGCAGCCGCCAGCCGCACATACGGAAAGAGTTTTGGCGCAATGAAATCTCTATCGCAACAGCACGCGGAGAGTGACGCGATGATCGCGGCGCGCGACAGGGCTGCGACCACTCCGCCGAGCGTCCGCCGTGCTTTCATGCAGCAGCCGCGGAGAGTCGGCGGCATCGTGCTTCGCCCGCTCTGCCTCGGCGCACTCTTTGCCTTGGAGGAAATCGAGCACCCGCTGTTGGCAGAGAATGCCGACACCGCGCCACTCGACGCGCTGAGTCTGATTCACGCCGTTTTCATCATCGCGGAAGCGCAAGCGGCGTGCGCTGCGATCGATCAAGGCCGTGGCGATTTCGAGCGCTGCGCGCTCGCGTTTTCGCGCGTGCTCTCCCTCGACAACCTGCCTTCGCTACGCGCAGCGGTAAAAGAAACCGTGCGCCGTGCTCTGGAAACCGTGCCGAATGCGGGTGGCAAGTCTCCCGAGACGAATGTCTGGGGACCGGAGAAAACCAGCGGCTTAGGATGGACGCTGACCCTGCTCGACGTGCTGCTTTCAGAATACGGATGGCCAATGGAGTTCGTGCTGTTTCGGCTGCCGATCTCCCAAGCTTTTG
Source organism: uncultured Chthoniobacteraceae bacterium (assembly GCA_964235505.1). GTDB lineage: Bacteria > Verrucomicrobiota > Verrucomicrobiia > Chthoniobacterales > Chthoniobacteraceae > CAXSDZ01. Next base: position 22,591 of record CAXSDZ010000042.1, on the reverse strand, counting down.
CCCTGCACACGGCGGTCGCTGCTCGCTACGGCGTGGAATCTTCGGGACCGACTTACACTCACCTGGCGATGCTCGATGCCAAGCGGAAGGTAGAGGCGGAGTGGGAGGCGCGCAGTTCCGCGAGCCCCTCGCGGTCCCATCGCAGCACCGTCGCGAGTCCGCTGTCCACCTCCCGCGACGGCTGACCGCAGCCGTCACTTTAATCCTCAGTTTTGCTCGCCTGCTCAAAAATATTTTGGGAACGGGACACCGGTTTTTTGTCTATCGACAGTCAAATTAAGGTTTTGGAGGGAATGTCATTTCCACCTTTCTGGCCGAAAGATTGTGTGGATTTACTCTGGAGACCACACACAACCTTTCGGACAAGAGAGCGCGCGCGTCACGCGGGCTGACCACCTTCCGCCTTCGCCCCGGCCAACCTGCTTTCTCTCTGTGTTTTGGGTATTTTTCGCACCCATTGGCACCCGGTAGCCCTTATACCGATCCAACACACAGGCTTTCGGACAGGTCGCATCACCAACCAGAGTAAGCCTGCACCCGGCGGGGGTCGAACCCACAACCTTTGGCTTCGGAG
>CAXSDZ010000042.1:11712-22007 GCA_964235505.1 uncultured Chthoniobacteraceae bacterium | reverse complement strand
TTCCGTCAAGCCGTCTCCAAACGCGGCGCGCTCCAGCAGCGGGTAGCACGGAGCGACACGATCATAGTTTCTCGGCATGACTTTTGTAAGTGTCGCCTCGACCTGATTGGAATCAAGTACGAGGGGTGCATCCGGCGGGGGTCGAACCCACAACCTTTGGCTTCGGAGGCCAACGCTCTATCCAGTTGAGCTACGAGTGCTTTTGCTCCCGCCGCTTCCTCAGCCACTAGGTGCCGGGAGCGGAAGAGCGGGAACTCTAGCGGGGCGAACCGGAACGGCAAGCGCGAAGGCAGATCACCCTGCGGCCACGGGCGCGGCGTCGGCAGCGCGCTTTCCAGCCGGAGAGGCATCCTCCTGCAGCACCTCGCGCACTTTCCGAATGAGCACCTCGTGCGTGAAGGGCTTTTGCAGCACCTCGATGCCGGGATCGATCACCCCCTGGTCGCTGATGTCGTTTTCGGAATAGCCGGAAACGTAAAGCACTCGCATGCAGGGCTGGAGCGGGGCGAGCAGCCGGGCCATGGCGGGACCATGCATGCCGGGCATCACCACATCGGTCACGAGCAGGTCGATGGAGCCGCGGTGTCCCTGCACGAGCTGCAGCGCCTCGGTTGGAGATCCCGCGCAGAGCACCTCGTAACCGGCCTCGCTCAGCACGGCGCAGACGAGCATTCGCACGACTTCTTCGTCCTCCACCACGAGCACTGTTTCGGCTTTGTCGGAGCGCTCGATCGGTGGAGGCGGAGGCGGTGGCGCTTCCACGACCCCATCCGAGCGCGGCAGATCGATCACGAAGGTGCTCCCCTTCCCCAGCTCGCTTTCCACGCAGATCACACCTTGGCTTTGCTTCACGATGCCATAGACGGTCGCGAGGCCGAGCCCGGTGCCGCGGCCGGGGCCTTTGGTGGTGAAGAAAGGTTCGAAGATGCGTGTCCGCGTTTCATCGTCCATGCCGGAGCCGGTGTCGGTCACGCTGAGCCGGACGCATTCGCCAGCCAACCTCCCATCGCTTCCTTGCGCGTGGGCGATGTTTCGCGTCGCGATGAGAAGCGTGCCACCGCTCGGCATCGCGTCGCGCGCATTGACGCCGAGGTTCAGGATGACTTGCTCGAGCTGATTTGGATCGGCGAGGACGCGCGCGTCTTCCGCCTGGGTGTGAAGATCGATGCGGATGTGCTCGCCGATGACGCGCCCGAGCAGCTTGTCCATGTCGCGCACGAGTGCGTTCAGATCGAGCACGCGCGGTTGGAGGAGTTGCTTGCGAGAAAAGGCGAGCAGTTGCCGCGTGAGCCCCGCAGCTTGCTCGCCAGCTTTGTGGATGAGGCGCGCATGCTCCAGACCATCGGGATCGTGCGCGAGCCGGCGCTCGAGCAGTTGCGAGTAGCCGAGAATCGCGGTGAGCAGGTTGTTGAAGTCGTGCGCTACGCCCCCCGCGAGCCGGCCGACTGCCTCGAGCTTTTGCGCATGGCGCAGCTCATCTTCGGCCTGGTGCAGCTTTTTCTCCGTGCAGCGGTATTGCAGGATCAGCGCGGCGAGCTTGCCGAACTCGTTGCCATTGCGCTGCAGCTTTTCGAGCGCCTCGGGATTCTCGCATTGCAGATTGCGCGAGATGAACCGCAGCGGCCGGCGGACCCAGCGGTAAAGCGAGACCGAGAGCAGCAGCAGCAGCGCCGCCGCCGCACCGAGGAGCCAATGAAACAGGCGCTCGCTCGCGCGGTTCAGCTCGCGGATGATCGGCGAGTCATTTTCCACCACGATCTGCGCAGCGGGCTTTCCATCCCAGCCCGGCATGGGGCGCGAAAAGCGAATGCGACCGAGTTCTTCCCCGCCCTTCGCCGCTGGGACAGGTGCGCTCGCTGGCAAGACGCGGATGGAGTAGCCGGTGAAAAGCGACATGCGCCGGATATTTTCCGTGATCCAGAAATGGCCGGCGAAAAGGTAGCCTTGCGGCTTGGTTTCGCGGAACCGGTCGCGCGAGGGATGCACTGTCGCTCCACGGATTTCCATCCAGCCTTCCGGCGTTTCCAGAAAAAAGTGGCACTCGCGTTTCCCTGCGAAGAGCGCCTCGAATGCCTCCGGCGGCACGGGCAGCTCGCGCAGCGTTTTCGCGTAGCGATTGTTCAGCGAGTAGAAAAGCGAACGGTCGGGCTTGTATATCCAGACGGCGTTCGCCTGAAAATTGACGAGTTCATCCTCATCAAAGTTTGTCTCGGCCCAGCCGGCGTCCCCTTTCATGAGCGCCAGCACCAGATCGTCCCACACGGTGCTGTCATCCACGAGCGCCTTCAGATTATCGCCGCGGACCCGGAGAAAATCCTCGAAGGAGCGTTCCCGCTCGACCGCGCGCGCTTCGGCGAGGCGTTTGTATTTGCGCTGCTCGCTCCATTTGAAAGCGACGAGCCCGCCGACAAACGCAGCAACCATGAGCACCAACAACAGGACGATCTTTGTCTGAACTTTCATCAGGGCGAAAAACAAAGCTCGGCCCGCAGTGCTGCAATACACCGCGGACCGGGCGAAGCGGAATCGTGCGGGAAGCAGGAAGAGCGCCCGTGCGGTCAGGGAGCGAGCGTGCTGGTCGGCGCCAGCGGTTTGGGGCACCGCTCCGAGTCCGCGTCGGCCCTTGCGGATCGCAGGCGCGGATCCCACGCTGCCGGAGCCTCGCGGCGGCGGGCGGTCGCTTATCCCCGCACGCGCCGCTCCTCGACTCGCACGATCCGCGGATCGGCAGTGGCGGCATTGATGACGATGCGATTCTCCGTCTGGCCTTTGATCTTCCGGCCATTCTGCTTCAGCGTGAAATCCACGCGGCACACCACCACGATCTCGCCTCGCGCGGGCAGGCGCTGGAAGCTGACGACGCTGCTGAGCCGATAAGCGCGCCGTGACCAGCGCGTGTAATAATCGCGCAGCGAACGCTCGATGATGCGCCGGTCGATGGTGCCGTTTTGGAAGTAGTCCACCCGGTCGGCGTAAAAGCGGAGTTCATTGCCCAAGTCTTTGCCGCCCGCCGCGGCGAGGTAGCCGGCGATGAATGCCTGGAGCTCCCGCGGCTCGAGCTGCTGATCGGTTTGCCGTCCGTGGCGCTCGCGCCCCGCCCCGTTTGCAGGAGCCGGCGCATTCGCTGCGGCAGCCGCGCCCGCGCCGGACCCGCCGTTCCGCCGACTCTGAGACTGGGCCGCCGCCACCCGGCGAGCTCGGCTGCGCTGGCCAGCAGGGCCTTTCTCCGCGATGGCGGGCATCAGGCTTTCGATGGAGACACCGCTTTCTTGCGACACCCGCACTGCTTCGCGACCGACGTCGATTTTCGCATCGCTCCGGAGCACCGGCTCTTCCGGCCAGTTCAGCTCCTTGGGTGGCGCTTCGCCCGGCTGGCGCGCCAGCACACCGAGCGAGCGGAGCGTGTCCGGATCTTTGTCGCCGGAAGCAGAAAAGCCTTTGCGCTTTTGGTAACGCTTCAGCGCTTCCTGCAGCTCGGGCGTTTCGCGACCATCGACATCGCCGAAATAGACGTTTCGCCGCCGCAGCTCCTCTTGGGTTGAGCGCACCTGCTCGTCGGCTCGGGCGACGGCGAGAGAAAAAAGGAGGATGGAGCAGACAAGCGGAGCGCGCATGGAGGGGTGGAGTGCCTCTCCTACGCACCTTGTGTGCCTGCCGGACACCGGAAGACGTGGCAAGGCGAGAAAGGGAAGAGCGGTTAGAAGCGGACAGCCTGAGCGACGGATACGTTTCGCACACGCCAATTCTCTGCCACGGAAATCATGCGCATCCGGCGACCGCAATTTGTCAGCCGGTAGCGCTTAAATCGCGCGCGTTTGGACGTGGATCACGCCTGTGGCGTCCTGCACGACCAGTGCCCGGGATGTCTGTGAAAGGTTCTCTCGGCGGTCAGCTCCCAAGGCTCGATAAGTCCCAAACCCTACCCTGATCACCATGTGAGAATAAGCCGGCAGACGGGCTCGAACCGACGACCTGCTGATTACAAATCAGCTGCTCTACCAACTGAGCTATACCGGCGTTGACATTGCAAAACTGCCCCTTTCTGCGTGCCGATGCAACCCATACCACTTCAAAGCTTAGTATTTGGGTGGCTGCGTTCAGTTTCCCGCTTCTTGCTTGCTTCGACGGTGCGCTGAGCTTCTGAGGCGATCCTCACCGATGACACTTCACTCGCGCTGAGCGGGAAGGTCACCAACCAAGGCAAGGTCCGCTGTTGCATGTCGATGCGACACGCAATGCGCTGCTCCGGTTTGATCTCGGCACGCGGCCGGCCGGGTCCACGGCAGCGCAGGTGAACTCTGCCACGGTGACGTTGTTTCTTTCCAAAGTGACCAAGGCAGACGCGGTCAGCCTTTCTTGGGCGAGCTGCGAGTAGGGGTGAGGACGCGGTGCCGGATGTGACGTTCACCTGTCTGGCGGGCGCGCAGGTGATGCTGCTGAAAACGCTGGCGAAGGATAACTTCATGCGCTTCGAGGTCACGCCTCTGGTCAGAGGCTGAATCGAGGTGGCATCGCAAACCAGGGACTCACGTCATCGTGAATGTCATCAACCTCGCACCGGCTGCTCCCGGCGTTCTCGCCCGCCTTTCCCGTGAATTGCGAGCGTCCCACTTTGTGCCAACCTGTGATAATCAGGGTGATAGAAGGAGCTTGAGCGAAGAGGTTTCGTGCGTGGGTCTCGGACCTGTGAGCCGCTTTTCGCTCGCAGCGGCAGATGAAACTGACGTGAGGAGGTTAACGGCACCTTTGCGCTGCGGCTCTGCGCCGATGCATAAGTTCCGGGGCGGATCATGCTAACGCTGCGCGCAGAGGGCGAATGCACGCAGGAGTTCACAGCGGTGCGAAACGACGGTTTCCCCCTTGAAGCGCTGGTCGCCTCGCGCGCTTTCCGATCGCGGGACGGACGCCAGCTTGTGCTTTCGAGTTCGCTGGATGTCACCGAGCGCAAACGGATCGATGCCGAGCTGCGTCGCAGCGAGGCGAGCCTGCTCGACACGCAGCGGATCGCAAAGCTGGCAAGCTGGCAAGCTGGGAATGCGGGAGCGGGCGGCGCTGCTGGGCGGCAGGCTTGCTTTTCTCCCGAATCGGCCGCGCGGCACTGCGGTCCAAGCGCGGGTGCCGGTCGCAGGCGCTCGCACTTAGATGAGTTCCCGTATGCGCGTGCTCGTCGTCGATGACCACAAGATCGTGCGCAAAGGACTCATGAGCATCATCACGGAGAACTTCTCCGACGTGTCGTTCGGGGAAGCCAGCGACTCGCAGACGGCGCTGCAGATGGTTCACGAAAGCGCGCCGGGGATATCGCGCTGCTCGACACCAACATCCCCGGCCACAAAGCAGACGACGTCGGCCTGCTGATTTTCCACCTCGAAGCGCTGGCGTTTTCCAAGCGGTTCGGCGCAGAATTCCAGTCTGCGGCGACCACCCAAAATCCGCTGGAGGCAGCCACGGCATGAGGGAGCTGGACCGTTTCAAAAGCGCGGGATCGATCCTGCGGAGCTTCGCCGTGGGTGCCTCGCGCGCCGCGCGTCCATCGGAGGAAGCACAGGAGTGCCCGTGCAAGAATGCAGTGCAGCGAACTATCCTGGACGCGCTGCCAGCCCATATCGCAGTCCTCAGCCGCGACGGCACCATTCTCTCCGTCAACAAAGCCTGGCGCGACTTCGCCGCCGCAAATTCCCTCACCACTGCGACATCCGCGATCGGTGCAAACTACCTCGCGGTCTGCGGCCGCGCTCGCGGCTTGGGGACGGAAAGCGCGAGCGAAATAGCAGTCGGGATCCGCCGGGTGCTGAGCGGCGAGCTGCCGGAGTTTTCCGCCGAGTATCCTTGCCACGCGCCGCAGGAGCGCCGCTGGTTTCAGATCAAGGTGGCGCCCTCCGGCAGCCCTGAAGGCGGCACCGTGGTGATGCACCTGAACATCTCGGCGTGGCGGCTCGCCGAGGAGGCGAGGAAAGAAAGCTAGGCCAGATATCAGGAACTCTAGCAGAACACCGCCGACGCGATCGTAGTGGCGGACGCCAGCCAGACGCTCCGCTACGCGAACCCGGCAGTGCTCGCGGTTTTCGGCTGGCGGCCCACCGAGTTGGTCGGCCGCAGCATCGAAGTGCTCATCCCCGAGCGATCCCGCGATGCGCACCGGCGCGGGATGCAGCGTTTTGTCGAAGCAGGCGCGCAACGGCTGAACCGGCAATCGAAGGAATCCACGGGGTTGCACCGGATCGCCGGTGAGTTCCCGGTCGAGGTGTCCTTCATCACGTATGAGGAAAAAGGCCGCATCCTTTTCGCCGCCTTCATGTGCGACATCTCGGAACGGAAAAATGCCGCTGCGGAACTCCACTTCAAAACGACACTCCTGAAGACTCAAAGCGAAGCTGCGTTTGATGGCATCATGACCGTCTCGCCATCTGGTAAGATCCTCTCCTGGAATTGGCGCTTCGCAGAAATGTGGGGACTGCCGATGAAGGTGCTCGCGCTGAAGGATGATCGCACCGCCATGGCTGCGGTGCTGGGCCAGCTCACGGACCCAGACGGATTCCTCCGGCGCGTGGAGCATCTCTATCTTCACCCGGAACTGTCCGGCTTCGATGAAATAGCACTGCGCGACGGACGCGTCTTCGATCGCTATGCCACACCGGTGCTCGATCTGGCGGGAGAATGCCACGGGCGGGTCTGGTTTTTCCACGACATCTCGGAACGCCGCGCCGCTGCGATCCGAGAGTCTCGGGCACCTCGGCCGCTTCGCCGAGCTCCTGCGCGCGCACGAAGGCGACCGCGCGGCGTTTCTTTCCGCGGACGAGCAGGGCGCGAAGATCTCCGCTTTTCTCGCGCTGCTGGCGGACACGCTCGGCGAGGAGCACACCAATGCGCTGGGCGAAGTCGAAACGCTCCGGCACCGTATCGAGCACATCCGCCAGATCGTCGCCATGCAGCAAAGCTACGCGACCACGCACGGTTTGATCGAGGTGCTGCCGATCGCGGAGGTGATCGAAGACACTTTGCTAATGAGCTCGGCCAGTCTGGAGCGTCATCAGTTGCGCGTCGTGCAATGGGTGGCGCGCTGCGCGTGGAAAGCGCCGGTCGCGGCTGCGGCGCGGCGTTCACGCTGGAGCTGCCGTGCCCGGGGATGCCGGCATGAGTGGGCTCCCAAATCGCCGCATCCTCGTCATCGACGACAACCGCGCGATCCACGCGGACTTCCGCAAGATCCTCTCGCCGGCGCGCACCCGCGCGCTGGCGGACGCGGAGGCTGCGCCCTTCGGCGAATAGACCCCAGCCGCCGTGTCGCCGGCGTTCGAGGTCGATTCCGCGTCGCAGGACGCGGAAGGAATCGAGCGCTTTCTGCGCGCGACGGAGGCCGGCTGCCCGCCAGCCGTGGCCTTCATCGATCTGCGGATGCCGCCAAGGATCGACGGGATCGACCAGGTGTTGATCTTGAAGAAGCCCTTCACGGGCATCGAAGTCCTCCAGCTCCCCAGTGCGCTCACGCAGAAGTGGGAGCTGGCCCGCGTCGCGAATGCGCGCTTCGCTGAGATCGAGCAGCTCGTCGCCGTGCGCACAAGCGCCCTTCTCGCTGCAAACTGCGAGCTCGCGGACGCGAACGCCCGGCTCGCGGCGGAGATGGATCAGCGCCAGGAACCCGAGCAGTTCCTGCTCCGCGCGCAGCGCCTCGGCAGCATCGGCACGCTGGCCAGCGGCGTGGCGCACGACCTGAACAATGCGCTCAGTCCCATCCTGATCGCTTCCGAACTTCTCAGACACGGCCTGCCGCGCGCCGAGCACGAGGAGTTGGGTTCCATCATCGCCGCGAGCGCGGGCCGCGCCGCTGGCGTCGTCCGGCAGGTGCTCAGTTTCGCCCGGGACGGCGGCGGCAAACCCCAGCTCTTGCAGTCGCACTTCCTCATCCGCGAGATGTAGAAAATCGTGCGCGAAACCTTTCCGCGCACGATCACCTGCCAGGGGCGCATCGCCCCGGAACTTTCCTGCATCGAGGGCGATTCCACGCAGGTGCATCAGGTCCTGATGAACCTGTGCGTCAACGCCTGGGACGCGATGCCGGAAGGCGGCTCGCTCCTGCTGGAAGCGGACAACGTGACGCTCGACGAGCACTGCGGCGGCACCGGCGGTGACGCCTGCGCCGGGCCTTACGTCCGGCTGCGCGTGTCGGACACCGGCACCGGGATCGCCCCGCTTCTCGTGCCGAAGATCTTCGATCCATTTTTTTAGCACGAAGCCGGTCGGAAAAGGCACCGGGCTCGGCCTCGCTTCGGTCGCCGCAATCGTGAAAAAGTCATCGCGGATTTGTGAAGGTGGAAAGCGCGGCGGGGCGCGGCACGGCCTTCGACGTCTTTATCCCCCGGCACTTCCCGGCTGCGAAGGGGCAGCGGCTGCGGAGGAGGGCGAGTCCCGGCTGGATGGGCATGGCGATCTGATCCTCACCGTGGATGATGAAACTGTGGTGCGGCAGGGCACCGCGACGGTGCTGACGGAGCACGGCTACCGCGTGGCAGCCGTGTCGGACGGTGCGGAAGCGATCTCATTGCTCACGACGCGGCGCGCCGAGGTGGCAGCCGTGCTGACCGATGCGGTGATGCCGGTCGTCGATGGCGTCGCGCTCTGCCGCGTCCTGCAAAAGCTGGCGCCCGCGCTGCCGGTCGTCGTCTTCACCGGCCACGTAGAGGAAGGCCTCGCGCAAAAGCTCCGCTCGCTCGCGGTGCGCGAGATCCTTGCGAAACCTTTCAGCAGCAAGGCGCTGCTCACCGCGATCCACCACGCGCTGTGGGTCGCCTGAGCTCGCGCAAACCGCGACGCACCCGGCGGGAATCGGGCGCTGCACGGTCGGCGTTGCGCGGCAGCGTTTTGGCGATGCGTTCGGCAGCGGCATCGTGCATCACCTTGCGAGATATGAGCAGCACCCACGACGTCCGACTCCTCGCGAAACGCTGGCGCGCCGTCGGTCGGGCCGCGCGAGTGCCGGTGCTCCGGTTCTTTCGCGATGGGGACCACGACCTTCTCGCCCTGCAAACACGCGCGCTGCGGAGCGATGGTGGGCTTTACCTTTCCGCCGGAATCCACGGCGACGAGGCCGGCGCGACGGAGGCGCTCATCACGTGGGCCGAGCGCAATGCGGCGCGGCTGCGCGATCTGCCGCTCTTTCTTTTCCCCTGCCTGAATCCGTGGGGCATCGCGAATAACGCGCGCCACGACCGAGACGGCGCGGATCGCAACCGTGTGTTTCATCGCGATGATTTGCCGTGGCTGCGCGCGGTGAAGGCGGCGATCGGGGATCGCCGCTTCGCCGCCGCGCTGATGCTGCACGAGGATTTCGACGCGCAGGGAATGTATCTTTACGAAGTGGAGCGCGAGCGGCCGTTTTGGGGCGAGGGCCTGCTCGACGCGGCGCGGCCCGTCATCGCGATCGAGGACAGCGGACGCATCGACGGGAAGAAGGCGCGCGACGGCGTGATCCGGCGGCGCGTCAATTCCCGCACGTTTGCGCGGATCGGATTGCCGGAGGCGATCTGGCTGCACACGCAGCACTCGGCGCGCAGCTTCACGGCGGAGACGCCCTCGGAATTCGCGCTTGCCCAGCGCGTCGAGGCGCACGTGGCGCTGATCGAGGAATGTGTGCGGCGCTCGTTCGGGTGAGCGATGGCGCCGCGGATTTGACCGAAGAAACGGTGTAGCCGGCCAGCCCGGCGCGCGCGATCTCGCTCGGGGTTGCATTTTGGCGACATTTGCATGACAACCCTGCGCCCCCGACCAGCGCCTCGCTGGTTTCACCCCAGCCAATCCCCTCCCCGCGTATGAACCTTCCGCTCCCCCGTGCCCACATGCCGCTGCACACAGCTTCTTTCGCCGCACTTTTCGCCGCAGCGCTTTTCACCGGCCGCTCCGCACCCGCCGCGCAGTGGTCGTGGGACAATGCCACGGGTGAGTGGAGCACGCCGACGGCGTGGACGCCGGATACTAGGCCGGTCAGTGCGCCGGATACCGTGCTCACCTTTGGCGGTTCGGGCGCGGCTGGTTACACGTCGTTCGTGGATCTGAACACGTTTTCGCTGAACACGCTGAAGCTCAACAGCAGCGCGACGGTCCCAAACACCCTGCTTGCAACGGATGGCTCGTCGATCGACTTCGCCGACAACGGCTCCGGCACCGCTGCACTGCAGCAGCTCGGCACGGGAGAGTTCGTGCTGGACGTGCCGATCTCGCTTTCCGCGCCGGCGACTACCTTCAGCGGCACCGGCGCGGCGGCGGGCCTGGTGAGTGTGGATGGCGCCTTGAGCGGCGCG
>CAXSDZ010000042.1:601-11702 GCA_964235505.1 uncultured Chthoniobacteraceae bacterium | reverse complement strand
ATTCAGCGGCGGCAAATGGCGGCTGACGAACCCGGCGAACACGACATTTGGCGCGACGACGATCTCCAATGGCGCGCGGGTCGAGCTGCAGCCAAAAGGCGCGGGGCCGCAAAACGTGAACCTTTCCGCCACACCCGGCAGCGGGCTGCTCGGCACCAGCCCGACGATCACGCTCGATGGCGGAACGCTGAAGCTCACGCCGCAGGGCGCCGGGCAATTGCAGTTCGGCACCGACCGCACGATCGCTTTCGGCGCGACCGGCGGCACGCTGGACCTGACCAACACGGTAGGCGGCAATCTTGCCAACGGCTCCACCGACACGCTCGCGATCACCACGACGGCCGGCGCGACCTCTCCGGCGGTGATCCAGTGGAATGGCGGCGCGACCGGCCTTTCCACCAACACGACGAACAGCGGCGACTGGGTGCTGACCAGCAATGCGCTGCGGCTCCGCACACTCTCCGGCACGGGCCCGCTGCGGATCGAAGTGACCAATGGCGCGCTGCTCCGCGCGAGCATCACGACGGGAGGGGTGGATAACACGATCGCGACGCCGCTCACGCTGCGTGGCGTCCTCGGCGGCGATCCGACCTCCGGGCCGGCGGGCACGATCTCCAGCGGCACGTCGCTCACGACGGGCCGCTACATGTTCGACAACAATCGGATCACCTACTCCGGCGGGCTCACGTTTGAAGGCGCGATGCAGGTCGTGCCGGCGAACCGCTCGACGGCGATGAATGGCAACATCACCGTCGCAAGCGGCGGCTACGTGGGCTTTCAAGGGCGCAGCACCGGGACGAATCTCAGCTCTGCAATCCAGGCGCCCGGCGGCACGGGGAATCCCGGTCATAACGTCCTCTGGATAGGTGAAAACGCCTCGACCACGCTGACGATTCAGAGTGGCGGAACCGCAGTCTTCGATGCGCGGCTGCGCATCGACCAGAACAACGCGCATGGTGTGCTCCTGGGCGGCAACGCGGTGCTGGAGGGCGGCGGCGCGCTGACGATCCAGCAATCGATCTCGAACTTCTCCGCAATCACGGGAACCGCGAACTTCAACACCAACAACAACGTCGGCGACATTATCCTCCGCGGCGATCTCACGGGCAAAGGCAGCACCGCAAATGAAGCCGTCCTGAACCTCCTGCTGCCGGCTCCAAACGCGGCTGGCACGACCGCCACAGGCGTGCCGACGCCGCTCGCCGCGACTGCTCCCGCCGCTGGCACGCGCCCCTTTGGCGGGCTCGTCGCCGAAGCGGCGCACGACATCATCATCAATGGGACCGGCTTCGGCGGCTTGCGGGTGAACTCAGCGGCTAGGCCCGACCGGCTCTTTTCCGACACGCAGACGCCGGGCGGAAATGCCACACCCGATCCCGTTTCGAGTCTCACGAAGATCAACGATTACCTGACCCCGGCGCGCATTTCCGCCGTCTCGGGCAGCGGCGGCTATCTCACCGTCGCGCCAGCCGGCGCGCCCTACACGGTGCCAAATGCGGAGTGGAACGCCGGCAGCACGGTCGGCCTGAAAGTGGTCAACCATTTCGCGGGCGGTGCGGACGTGCAGTTCGACCCCGCGAAGACGAGCTGGGGGCACAATCTCGCGGTGGACGCGGGCGCTGAGCTGAGCACCGGAGCGAATCCTTTCACCCTGACCGCCGGGACTTTGCACGGCACCGGGATCGTGAGCGGCGCGGGCGGAATCACGATCGGCCCCGGTGCCGGCGTATCGCCCGGGCTCGGCGGCATCGGCGTGCTGACGGTCGGCAACATCACGATCGACGGCGCGCTGCTGGCGGATGTTTCCAATGTCTCCGCCACCGCGGCGGACAGGCTGGCGGTCACGGGCAACCTCGCTTTTGGCGGGTCGAGCGTTTTGCAAATCGCGCCGGGCAGCACGCTGAACGGCGGCGCCTACACGCTGCTGACCTACTCCGGCACCCGCACCGGCCAATTCAGCACGGCGGCGGGTCTCCCGCTCGGCTATGCGCTGAACTACGACACGCCGGGCGAGGTGCGCCTGGTCTTCGCATCAGTGCAAACGCGGATCTGGAACGGCGCGCCCGGCAATATCTGGAGCGCAAATCCCGCGAACGCAAACTGGCAGGGCGGCACGGCATTTTCAAACGGCGACGCGGCGATCTTCGACGACACCGCCGCGGGCAGCACGACGGTCGCAATCAACGGCGTCGTGGAGCCCGGCTCGATCACGTTCAATAACTCGGCGAAGAATTACGTGCTCGCAGGCTCAGCCGGCAATGCGATCTCCGGGCCGGCCGCGCTGACAAAGAACGGCTCGGGAGCGCTGGAAATCCAGGGGGTGCATAACTACGGCAGCGGCACCGCAATTAACGCCGGCACCGTCCGGCTCGGCAACAATGATGCGCTGCCAAACAACGGCGCGATCGAGGTGAAGGCGGGCGCAATTCTCGATCTCAACGGGAAAACCGACACGATCGGCGACCTCACCGTGGGCGGCTCGGTGACGCCCGGAATCGTCGCCACAGCCGCGAGTTTGAACGTCGGCTCGCTCACGCTCGGCGCGGGCGCGACCTACACCGCCGGGCTCACGCTGCGCGGCGGCATGACGAAGACTGGCGCGGGCAGCGCGACGCTCACTGGTGCAGTGGACCTCGGTCAGGCGGCGCGGACGTGGACGGTGGAAGCGGGCACAGCGCCAGAGCTGATCTTCACCGGCGCGATGTCGAATGGCGCTCTCATCAAGGCGGGCGCGGGCACTTTGAGCCTGACGCAGGCGAACGCGCTGACCGGCGCGCTGCAGATCGCGGATGGGACGCTAGCCCTGAACGGCAACAACCAAACCGTGCAGTCGCTCGCTGGCACGGGCGCGCTCGCGCTCGGCGCGGCGCAGCTCACCGTCAACAGCCTGGCGGCCGACAACACGACGTTCTCCGGTGCGACCTCGGGGAGTGGCAGCGTGCGGCAGATCGGCGCCGGCGCGCTGACGTTGAGCGGCGCAAACAGCTTCAGCGGCGGTCTCGCGATCACGAGCGGGCGCGTCAATGTCACCAGCGCCACGGGCGCGGGCACGGCGGCGATTGCGGTCGGCCCGGGTGCGACTTTGCAAAGCGGCGCGACGCTGGCCAACAGCATCGACTTGAGCGGCGGCACCATTTCATCGCAAACGGCGGGCTCGATCGGCAACGGCGAGCTGCGAGTCCTGGCGGCGTCCTCGATCGATCTCTTCAACAAAAGCGGCAACGCAAGCAGCGAAACAATCTTCACCGGCACGCTGCGCGGAACGGCGAACCTGGCGGTGAATGCCGGGCCGAATCAGGCGAACGCCGACGGTGGCGTGGCGCTTCGCCTGCGCGGCACGACGCCGAGCGATTTCAGCGGGACGCTGACGGCGGGCCCGCGCGTAAAGTTTGAGATCCAGATGGCCGATCCGTCTGCGCCCGATCCATTCGGCACGGGGAAGATCGTGCTGACGGCCGGCACGAGCACGGGCGGACTGAACGGCACCTACACCCAGCTCCAGCCGCGGCTGGCCGCGGGCGGCGTGACGTATGCGCTCGGGCATCCCATCGAGATCAGTGGGGCCGGCTACGTGAATGTGAACCTGCTCGGCGGGGCGGACATCATCGCGCAGTTTGGCAATCTCAAGATCGGCGGCGGGCAAATCCTCGGCGCGAGCAAGAACGATGTGATCAATCGGTCCGTGGAATTTCCGACGGTGCTGCTGACCGGCGGAATCGCGGAATTCCGCGCGTATGATCCGAATTTCGCCGTGCTGACGAACACGGCGCGAGGCGGCTCAAACATTCTGCTCGGCACGATCAGCGAAGCGGCGGCGGGCTCCGGCATCATCTTCCAGTCGGCGCTCCCTTACGTGAATGAAGTGCGCGGAGTCGCCAGCTACAGCGGCCCGACGGATGTCGAGACCGGCACGCTGCGCATCGGCGAAAGCGGCTCGCTCGCGAGCAGCTCGCAGATCGAGCTCAGCACCGGCGCGAAGCTCGACGTCTTCGCGCTGGTGGACGGCTACGCCATTCCCGCCGCGCAAAAGCTGGTCGGGAGCGGCGATTGGGACGGGCGGGTCCTCCTTTCCGGCACGCTCGCGCCGGGCCCGGGCCTCGCCACGATGACCGGCGATGATCTCACGCTGAGCGGCGCCGGGGTGATGCAGTTCGAGCTGAGCACGACCGACGCTTTGTCGGACGTTCTTTCGCTCGCGGGCACCTTCGACAAAGGGGTGGCGGGCGCATTCCGCTTCGACTTCGAAGGCGGCGGCATGGCCGGGCAGACCTATACGCTCGTGCAGTTCGCGGGCAGCACCTTCAGCGCCTCGAACTTCTCGTTCATCGATCTCGCGCCCGGCTTGACAGGGACATTCCAGATGACCCCGACGGAATTGCAGTTCGCAGTCGCGGTGCCCGAGCCGGGCTCGGCGGCGATGCTCGCCGGGAGCCTCGGTGCGCTGCTCGGCCTGCGGCGCTTCCGGCGTGGCGGAGCGGCCAGAGGATAGCAGATCACTGCGCAAACATCGCGACGCTCACTGCGCGGGCGCTACAGCACGACCGGGCGCGGCGCTTCTTCCTCCACGAGGTGCGCCACGCGCTCGATCGCGAGTGCCCGGCCCGTCGATTCGTCGATGTCGATCAGCGCACCGTGCAATTTCACAGGGCCTTTCGCGACGGGATACGTGATCGGGCGGCTCGTGAGGAAACGCCGCACGATCGATTCGATGTCGCGCCCGAGCACGCTTTCCACCGGCCCGCACATCCCGGCATCGCAGAGAAAGGCGGTGCCGCCCGGAAAGATCTGCTCGTCCGCCGTTTGCGTGTGTGTGTGCGTGCCGACGACTGCGGACACGCGGCCATCCAGAAAGCGCCCGATCGCGATCTTCTCGCTCGTCGTTTCAGCGTGCGCATCCACGAAGATGACCGGCGTTTCCTCGCGCAATCGGGCAATCTCCTGATCGAGCGCGAGGAACGGATTTTCCAGCGACGGCTGCATAAAGGTGCGGCCTTGCACGTTCACGACCGCGACTTTCCCCTTCGCGGTTTCCAGCACGATCGATCCTTGCCCGGGCGTGCCGTGGGGATAGTTGATCGGGCGCAGAAGGCGCGGTTCGGTTTCGAGGTATGGGATGATCTCTTTCTGATCCCAGATGTGATCGCCCGACGTGATCACCGCCGCGCCGGCGCGCAGCAAGTCGATGCTGATTCTCGGCGTGATGCCACGCCCGTTCGCGGAGTTCTCGCCATTGACGATGATGAAATCGACGCCCTGCTCCTGCTTAAACCAAGGCAGTTTCTCGATCACTGCGCGCCGTCCCGGCTCGCCAACGACATCTCCCAAAAACAAGATTCTCAACATGCGCGGGACGATCGCTGATCGGCGGGAAGTTGTCACGGCGAAGGCTGGGAGCCGGGCGCGACCGGGTCATTTTCAAGCGCGGACCGGAGCATTGCCCGGCGCGCGATCCACGCTCGCGCCGCCTCGCGCGCGTGGCAAAGTAGGCCGATGCATCTGCTTCTCCGAACCCTTTGCTGCCCGGCGCTCCTGTGCTGGTCGGCGATGCTCCTCCCGGTGCAGGGCCAGCGCTTGAGCCCGCTGGCACCCACGCCGGCATGGCAGGAATTGGAGCCATTCCAGGAGACGATCACGCGGGAGGAATTCTTGCGCCTTCTCGGCGAAGTCTATGCGCCCGGGGACGCGTGGCGTGATTTCATCGAGGTGCAGCCGGGCGGTGCGGAAGTGAAAACGACGCTCACACCGGCGGCAACGTGGTCGCTGCGCTTTGCCACCGATGCGGCGAACGCGAAGCCGATCCCGCGGCTTTGGCGGCCAGCCAACGCGCTCGGTCCAGCGCCGCAGGGGCAGCCGCTCGCGGGCGTGAAGATCGCGATCGATCCGGGACACGTCGGCGGGAAATGGGCGCAGATGGAAGAGCGTTTCTTCCAGATTGGTGAAAGCCGGCCGGTCGCCGAGGGCGAGATGACGCTCCGCGTCGCGGAGCTGCTCGCACCGCGTTTGCAGGCGCTCGGCGCGGAGGTATCTCTGGTGCGGCGCACGCCGGATCCGGTGACGCCGCAACGCCCGGAAACACTGCGCGACGCGGCGCGCGCGGAGCTCACGCGCGAGGCAGGAACGCCGCCCTCCGACGCGTCGGTCGCCCGGGAGAGCGAGCTGCTCTTCTACCGCATGAGCGAAATCCGCCGCCGCGCCGAGATCGTGAACACGGAGCTGCACCCGGACCTGACGCTTTGCCTGCATTTCAATGCGGAAGCGTGGGGCGATCCGAAGCGGCCGCAGTTTGTGCCGCGCAATCACCTCCACGTGCTGCTCAACGGGTGCTACTCAGCATCGGAACTCCGGCACGACGATGTGCGGTTCGAGATGCTGATGAAGCTGCTGAGCCGGAGCTTTGCGGAGGAGGCAGCCGCCGCTGAGCCAGTAGCCGCAGCGCTCGCGCGCGACGCGAAGCTGCCGCCGTTCTTTTACAACACCGGCAACGCGATCCGCGTGGGTGGTGGCGGTTATCTCTGGGCACGCAATCTCCTCGCCAACCGGCTTTACCGCACGCCGGTCATCTTTCTGGAGCCGTATGTGATGAACAGCGAGCTGGTCTGGGCTCGTGTGCAAATGGGCGACTACGAAGGCGAAAATGTGGTCGGGAGCGAGTCGCGCAAAAGCATTTTCCGCGAGTATGCGGACGCGGTCGCAGATGGCTTGCGGGAATACTACACGCGCGAGCGCAAGCCGCAGCCGTGATGGGTCTGCGGTTGCATGGGGAACCGAGGCTGGCGTCCTCGATCGGCACACCCGCAGCAATTGCTGCCGCTCATGCACGCGCGGCGCTAAAGCACGCCGATCACTGAGCCGCACCTAGGCGCAAAAAAGCTGCCGGCCCTGTTCGGACCGGCAGCCATTCTGAGCCTCAGGATTTGAGAGCTTTGCTAGCTACACCAGCGTGCTGCGGCGGCGGCGGAGGTATGCTGAACCCACCACTCCGCCAAGCACCAAGCCGAGCGGAAGCACTGTGGAAACTTCCGGGATCGGCACAATCCCGCAGGAAATCGCCGTTTCTTCAAAGCCGCCCTGCGTCGTGCCGTCGAAATCCGCGGCTGCGTGCAAGCCCCACTTCTGATACATATAGACGTAGTCCGTCACGCTTGCGCTCGCGAACGCGGAAGTCGGGATGAAAAAGGCGATGTCGCCCTGGCCGCTGCCGCTGTTTTGATCGTTGTAAAGGATGTAGCTGTCCGACGGGAGATCCATGTCGAAACGCTTGATCCCGAGGCTATCGACGTTTTGCGTGGTCTGCCCAAGCCTGGTGGAGGTAAAGATCTTCAACGCGTCCAGCGAGATCAGCGATTTCGAGCCGCCATTTGGCTCGTTGATGTCGATGAGGAAGGGATAATAGCTGGCACCGTTGATCCGAACGGAACCAAGCTCGCTGAGCTGAATCTCGTGGTTGAACTGCGGCTCGCGCTTCGTATCAAACACGCCATTTTTCGCTGAGGTATTGTAGCCCTGTTCCGTGCCGTTCGCCTGAATCGTCAGAAAGGGATCGATCACTCCAGTGCCAGTCGGCCGGGAGAAATTCGTCGTGAAAATGGCGTCGCCATAGATGCTGCTGACCGTCACGGCGGATTGCGTGGTGAGATCATAAACAGTCGCACGCGCGGGGAGCGCGGCGAAGAGGAGAATTGCCAGAGAACTGGCGGTAACGAGTGGGAGCTTCTTCATATCAACGTTGGTTTCGTCTCGGACACGCAATGAATTTCCATAAAACCCATAGTCCCGTCAACCGCTCATTTTGCAGAACTGCGAGAGCACGGGATGTGCCGCGACGATTTCGCAAACCATTGGCTCGAAGGCCAGCAAAATCGGGTGGTGTCCTCATCTGGAAACCAGGAAGCTAAGGAAGAGCGGTCGCGCTGGGAGCCGCATCCTGGTTTTCTGGTTCCCAAATTCTAATCAGGACCCCGCCCAAAATTTCTGCGAGCGCGGTTGCCGGCCTTCTCTTCTCGCCTGCACGCTCAACGCGCCGGCGTCGCGGTGGCAGACACCACGAGTGCCCGCTCTTCAGGCAACAGCGGCGCATCCTTCGCCAGTGCGAAGAATCTTCGCGCCAGTTCCGGAGCCCCATTGGCCGAAAGCAGCACTCCGTAGTAAGCAGCGACCGATGGCTCCGTCAGCACTTTTTCCGGGAGACGCTGGAGGAGGGCGAGTCCTTCCGGTCCTCGCCCCGTGAGGTGCAATGCAAGAGCGTAGGTGGAGGCGAAACCAGCATCCGCAGGGGCCGCTTCGGAGAGCGCGCGCGCTACATCCCGGGAGTGGTCCACGTCCCGGCCGAGCAGCAGGGAAAGCAATGCCACGTTGTTCTGCGCGGGCTTGTTTCCGGGGTCGATCTCGACCGATCGCTGCGCCACCCGGAGCATGCTCGCGGTGTCGCCTTCCGCGAGGAAAGTGCGGTGGAGCATTTGCAGCGCCCATTGCGGAGCAGGCGCGCCCACGGCTGCCCAGAGCGTGTCGCGGAGTTCGCTCGACCACTCCCAGCGCGAGGCCATCAAGGCGATCTGCATCATTTGCTCACGCGAACGCGCCGCCGTGAGAGCAGCCGCCCAGCGCGTTCGGGCGCCGGCTTTGTCGCCCGCTTCGCGCTGCGCACGCGCCAGATAGGCGAGGCGTGCCGGCTCGAGCTCCAGCCAGTTCCCAGGTTCCACCGCCGTGCCAGGATCGCGCGCTCTGCCCGCGCGATGCCCACCCGCCCTTGCACAGCGAGCTTCGGATCGAGCGTTTCCACCCAGCGGCGCGCTTCGTCGTTTCGGCCGGAGATCCGCATCCAGTTCACGAGCGCGCCCACGTTCTCGGGTTTTTCAGCGCGCGTTTTCTCCTGCGTTTCCGCGAGAAAAGCAGCGAGCTCCGGCCGGGCGAGCCGTTGCAGCAGGTCGAGGTGGACCATGCGATCGTTGAACTCCGCGGTGGGCAGGCGCTGCAGCTCGCTGCTCATGCGCAACGCTTCCTCCAATGCGTTTCCAGAGGTGAGACGCGCGATCGTGGCCCGCCGGGCAAATAGTTCGACGGTGCCGCCGCGCGCGAGCTGCTCGAGCGTCGCCGCACCCGCCGCGCGCGTCGCAGCATCCGGAGCCTGGAGCTGGAGCGACGCGAGATTGTAGCGGTGCATCTCATTCTCCGGCTCGAGCTGCGCCGCGCGGGCAAAGTGGGACATCGCATTCGGTGCGTGCCCGGAGGTCACGGCCGCCAGCCCTGCCGTAGCATGGAAGCGCGCCGTATCCCGCTCCGCTTCCGGGATTCCCGCCAGCGCCTGAGTTGCCACGCTTGGCTGGCGCAACCGCAGCGCGGTGCTCGCCCATGCGAGTGTGTCCTCCGAAGATCCGGGGTTCAGCTCGGCCACGCGCTGGCGCCAATCGAGCATGCTCGGCACTTGAATCTTTTCCGTGACTTCCGCCATCACGCGCGAAGCGGGTTCACTGGTGGGGTTGATCTGCAGCGCGCGCCGGGCGGTGAGCAGCGCACCGGGGATGTCGCCCTTCCCGAGAAGCGCCCGCGCCTGTCCCGCAAGCCGCGCGGGCTCCCAGCGGCGGTAGGCCCAGGAGCCTGCCACGGCGAGGACCGCGAGCAGCACGAGCACCCCCGCGGCTTTCAGCCAAAAGCGGTTGCGCGGGAGTTCATCCGGGAGGGGAGCAGTCTGGCCTTGTGGCATGGCGAGTGCAGGGAGCACATCTTCCGCCATGAGTCAGCCGAATTCTCCCACGCGCCCGGTGGCCGTGCCGCCGCCCGCGGATGGCAGGAGCGAGGCTGGAGCGCGCGCGCGGCGTCAGCAAACGGTTTTCGCCATGGTCGTTTTGAGTGCATTCGCAGCGGCGGCTTGCGTGCCGCTTTCCTCGCATTGGAACAGCAATCCCCAATATGCGTTTGGCCGTCTCGTGTT
This sequence comes from uncultured Chthoniobacteraceae bacterium, assembly GCA_964235505.1. GTDB lineage: Bacteria > Verrucomicrobiota > Verrucomicrobiia > Chthoniobacterales > Chthoniobacteraceae > CAXSDZ01. Next base: position 1,774 of record CAXSDZ010000042.1, on the reverse strand, counting down.
CCCGCTGGCTCTCGTGCTGCTGCACCGCCGCTGGCTCACGCGGCCTTTGCCGGGCCCGTCCGCGCTTTGGGGAAAAAGCGCGATGCTCCTTGCCGCGTTTGCCTTTCTCCCGACATGGCTGGGATTGCAGCCGAGCCCGGACTGGCGTCTCGCGAGCTGGCTGCTCGCGGGCGAGATCGTCGCGCTTGCGCTCGGCGCGTTTGCGGTGATGGGCGGCGCACGTTGGGCGCTCTTTTTTGCGTTCCCAGCCGCGTTCATTTGCACCGCGATCCCGTGGCCGGGCGCCTTGGAAGAAGCGGTCATCGGCGGGCTGATGCGCGCGGTTTCCGGCGTGTCGGTTGTCGCGCTGAACCTGCTCGGCACGCCCGCCGTGCAGCAGGGAAACCTGATCGAAATCCGCACCGGCCTGCTCGGCGTGGATGAAGCGTGCAGCGGCGTGCGATCTTTGCAGGCGACGCTGATGGCGGCACTCTTCCTCGGCGAGTTCTTCCGCTTCACCGCGCCACGCCGCGCGGCATTGCTGGCGTTTGGAATTGCGGCGGCCTTCGCCACGAATGTCTGCCGCGCGTTTTTCCTCGCGCATCGCGCGGCGGCGAGCGGCCTCGGCGCGGTGGAGCGCTGGCACGATCCGGCGGGTTTCACCGTCGTGACGATTTGCTTCGCGCTCGTCACCCTCGCGGCGGTCCTGATGGCACGAGACAGGAGCGAACCGTTGCCGATCTCGCCCGCGCCCCCGCCGCACGCGCTGCCGCTGGCATGGTCCGGTGCGCTCCTCGCCTGGATGGCGCTGGTGATCGCCGGGACGGAGGGATGGTTTCGGAGCCCGGAGCTTTCCCGCCAGCCGACGCCGGGCTGGAGCTTTGTGTGGCCGAAAGCCGCGGGGGATTTCCGCGAAGTGCCGATCGCCCCGCGCGCCGCGGAAATGCTGCGCTTCGATGCCGGAAGCGGCGGCTCCTGGAGCGATGCCGCGGGCGCACCGTGGCTGGCATATTCCTTCCGCTGGTCGGCCGGCGCGGGCCGCGCGCGCGTCCTCGCCGCGATGCATCGCCCGGAGAATTGCCTCCCGTCCGCCGGCTGGTCGCTGGTGGAAGACCGCGGGGTGCTCGCCGTGGAGTGCGACGTCGAGGGCGCGTTGGTAGTCGGCGTTCGCACCCTGGTCGAGGCCGCGCCCGG